>NZ_JBFARZ010000002.1:276565-452117 GCF_040677445.1 Citricoccus sp. NPDC055426 | reverse complement strand
GCTCCAGCAAGCCGTGAAGACCGATCCCACACCGCTCCGGGAACTCTCCATTTCCGCATCTGCGGACTAACTTCAGCTAAGCAGATACCCAATACGGACGTACGACATCGACGGGCAGGCCTCCCTGCCCCGCCTCGACGGGGTGGGCGGGGTGGCCCGGGTGCGCTACCGCCCGCCGATGGCCCTGGAGACCGTCTACTTCGACACCGCGGACCGGGACCTGTCCGCCAACGGCGTCACCCTGCGGCGCCGCACCGGAGGCACCGATGCCGGCTGGCACGTCACGATCGGCACGGGGGACCGCCGGATCGCGATGCAGTCCGCCCGGGGTTCCGGCGACGCGGCGGACCTGACCGTGCCGAGCCGCATCCTGGACCTCGTCCGGGTCCACACCCGCTGCCGGGCCCTGACGCAGATCGCCCGGCTGAACACCCGGCGCACCGTGGTGGACCTGATGGACGGGCAGGGCCACCTGCTCGCGGAGGTCAGCGACGACCGGGTCGCGGCCGCCTCAGTGGGCCTCCGCGCCGAGTCCCGGGTCCAGCACTGGCGCGAATGGGCGGTCGAGGTGATCGACGCCCGCGCCGAGGGACTCTTGGACGGCGTCGGGCGGCTGCTCGAGACCGCCGGTGCGCGGGTCTCCGCGGCCGGGTCCACGGTGGAGAAGGTGGTCGGCCCCACGGCGGACCCGCTGGATCCGCAGGCCCCGTTGGCGGGGCACGGGAACACCACAGGGCACGACGGCGGCTCCCTCGGCGTGCGCTCGGTCCTCACCGCCACGGTGCGGGCCCAGCTGAAGGTCCTCAAGGGCTGGGATCCGCTGGTGCGGCGCGATGTGGAGGACTCGGTGCACCAGTACCGGGTGGCCTGCCGCACCCTGCGTTCCCTCCTGCAGACCTATGCGCCGCTGCTGGACCCGGAGGCCACCAGGGCCGTGGTGAAGGACCTGAGGAAGCTGGGCCGGCTGCTGTCCGTGGCCCGGGACGCCGAGGTGGCGCGGGACCAGGTGGCGCAGAGGATCGGCGCCCTGCCCGGCGGACGCGGGGGGCCGGTGGCCGTGCTGATCCACGCGCGCGCCGTCAAGCGGCTTCAGCGGTCCCAGGCCCGGAGGTATGCCACAGCGCATGCCCGGCAGCTGAGGCGGATGCGCGGCGCGTGGTACGCCGAGGTCCTGGACCGGTTGGACGCCTTCGCCCTCGAGGTGCCGCTCCGCGCGGACCTGCCCCCGCAGGACGCGGCCGACGCCGCCGAGTCGATGGTCCCGCTGGCCGCGGACCAGGTGGACACCGTGCTGGCGCTCGCCGCCGCGGTGGGGCCCGGAGAGGGCCCCGGAGAGGGCCCCGGGGAGCGCCTCGAGCGGATGCACGGGGTCCGGAAGGAGGCCAAGCGGCTGCGCTACGCGGTCAAGGCCGTGCAGGATGCCACGGGCCTGGACCTCGGCACCGAGCTGGCGGCCCGCATGAGGACCGCCAAGGCGCTGCAGGAGGTCCTGGGGGAGCACCGGGACTCGGTGCTGTTCCAACAGCACGTGCTGACCACGTCGAGGAGGGCCGCCGCCCGGGGCGAGGACACCTTCGGCTACGGCGTGCTCTTCGCCGCCGAGCTGGCCCTCCAGGCCCGGACCGAGGCCGAGGCGGAGGCCCTGGTGGCGCGGCTGGCCGGATCGGGCCGTCCAGACGCCTCGGACGGCTGACCGTCATCCCGGGCGGGTCCGCCCGGGCCGGGAATACACTGGACGCGCACCACCCACCGACCCACAGGAGCCCACCCGTGACCATCCAGCTCGACCGTGTCCCGCTCAAGCGGGCCCTGATCTCCGTCTACGACAAGACCGGTCTGGAGGAGTTGGCCACGGGGCTGCACGCCGCCGGCGTGCAGATCGTCTCCACGGGATCCACGGCGAAGCGGATCGCGGGGGCCGGGGTGCCGGTGACCGAGGTGTCCGAGGTGACGGGCTTCCAGGAGTGCCTGGACGGCCGCGTGAAGACCCTGCACCCCCTGGTCCACGCCGGGATCCTGGCCGACCGCCGGCGCGAGGACCACGTGGCCCAGCTGGAGCAGATGCAGATCCAGCCCTTCGACCTCGTGGTGGTGAACCTCTACCCCTTCGTGGACACCGTCCGTTCCGGGGCGGGCCAGGACGAGGTCGTCGAGCAGATCGACATCGGCGGGCCGTCCATGGTGCGCGCCGCCGCCAAGAACCACCCGTCCGTGGCCGTCGTCGTGGACCCGGCCCGGTACGGCGACGTGGTCTCCGCCGCTCAGTCCGGCGGTTTCGAGCTGACGGCACGACGCCGGCTCGCGGCCCTGGCCTTCGCCCACACCGCCGCGTATGACAACGCCGTGGCGGCCTGGACGGCCGCCCAGTTCGAGGACGAGGGCGAGGGGGATCTCTTCCCGCCCTACGCCGGCGTCACCCTGGAGCGGGCCGAGACCCTGCGCTACGGGGAGAACCCGCACCAGAAGGCCGCGCTCTATGTGGAGGACGGGGCCGCCCCGGGGATCGCCCAGGCCGAGCTGCTGCACGGCAAGCCCATGAGCTACAACAACTACGCCGATGCCGACGCCGCCCTGCGCGCCGCCTTCGACTTCGAGGCGCCGGCCGTGGCCATCGTCAAGCACGCCAACCCCTGCGGCGTGGCCGTGGCGCAGGAGGACGAACAGGACGCGATCGCAGCGGCCCACCGCAAGGCCCACGCCTGCGACCCCGTGTCCGCCTTCGGTGGGGTGATCGCCGCCAACCGCGAAGTCACGGCGGGGATGGCCGAGGCCGTCAAGGACATCTTCACCGAGGTGGTCATCGCCCCGTCCTTCGCCCCTCAGGCCCTGGAGATCCTCAGCGCCAAGAAGAACATCCGCCTGCTGCGGCTGCCCGAGGGGTACGCCCGGGACTCCGTGGAATTCAAGCAGGTCTCCGGTGGCATGCTGCTGCAGGCCCGCGACGCGGTGGACGCGGCCGGGGACGATCCCGAGACCTGGACCCTGGCCGCTGGTGAGGCCGCCGACCCGGCCACCCTGGCGGACCTCGCCTTCGCCTGGCGGGCCGTGCGCGCCCCGAAGTCCAACGCCGTGCTGCTGGCCTCCGGCGGTGCGACGGTCGGTATCGGCATGGGCCAGGTCAACCGCCTGGACTCCTGCCGGTTGGCCGTGGAGCGTGCCAACACCCTCGGGGCCGCGGCCACCGGCGCGCAGGAGGTGGGCGCCGGCATCACCACCGCCGGCGGCGCCGAGAACGTCTCGGGCGACGGCGCCCCGGAGCGGGCCCGCGGGGCGGTCGCCGCCTCGGACGCGTTCTTCCCGTTCGCGGACGGCCTTCAGATCCTCCTCGACGCCGGGGTGCGCGCCGTGGTCCAGCCGGGGGGATCCATCCGGGACGAGGACGTGGTGGCCGCCGCAGAGGAGGCCGGGATCACCATGTACTTCACCGGCGCCCGGCACTTCTTCCATGGGTGAGGCTTCCCAGGCCGAGGCTTCCCAGGCTGAGGCTTTCCAGACCGAGGCCCGGACCGGATGACCCCGGGGGTTCGCGAGGACGGCCCGGCGCATCGCCTGGAGGCACAGATCCGCCACGATCTGCGTCAGGACCGTCTCGAGGCGGCCCGGGACGGGCTCCGTCACCTGAGCCCGGCCAAGGCCGGGCGGTTCCTCGGCCGCACGGAGCCCGGCAGCCTGGCCGTGGTCTTCCGGCTCCTGGAGAAGGCCGTCGCCGTCGAGGTCTTCGCGGCGCTGGAGCCGCGCCAGCAGTCGAACCTGATCAACGGCTTGCAGGATGAGGATGTGCAGGTCATGTTCGCGCAGCTGCAGGCCTCAAGCCAGGCACGGCTGCTCGACGACGTCCCCGCCGAGGTGGCCCAACGGCTGCTCGGCACGCTCGACAGCGACCAGCGGGCGGACGCCGGCCGGGTGCTGGGGTACCCTCCCGGGTCCGTCGGCCGCCGGATGGGCCCCGTGCTCATCGAGCTCCGCCCTGAGATGACCGCCGGCGCGGCCCTGCGGGCTCTACGCGACTCCGGGGTCCCCCGGCGGCGCCTGCGCCGCCTGGTGAGCCTGCCGGTGGTCGGGCCCGGGCACCGACTCCTCGGGATGGTGGAGCTGACGGTCCTGGCCAGCGCAGCCGAGGGGGCCGGCGTCGTCGATCTGATGTCGACGGACCTGGAGACGGTGGCGACCACCGAGGACGACGAGGCCGCGGCCCGCCGGCTCCTGGACGAGGACCTGCTGGCCCTGCCGGTGCTCGACGAGACCGCCCGGATCGTCGGGGTCCTGACCCTGGCGGATGCGACCCGGATCCTGGCTGAGGAGGAGACGGAGGACGCCGCGCGGTCGGGTGGCTCCGAACCCCTTGCCCAGCCCTACCTCAGCACGTCCGTGGGCCGGCTGGTGAGGTCACGGATCGTGTGGCTGATGGTCCTGGCCGTGGGCGCGACCCTCACCGTCCAGGTGCTGGAGGTCTTCGAGTCGACCCTGGAGGAGATGGTGGTCCTCACCGTCTTCGTGCCCCTGCTCATCGGCACCGGCGGCAACACCGGCAACCAGGCCGCCACCACCGTCACCCGCGCCCTGGCCCTCGGCGAGGTCCGGGCCGGGGACACCCTGCGGGTGGTGGGGCGGGAGTTCGCGGTCGGGTTGAGCCTGGGTGCCATGCTGGGCACGCTCGGCCTGGTGGTCACCGGACTCATCTACTCCTGGCCCATCGGGATCGTGATCGGCCTGACGCTGCTGTCCATCTGCACCCTGGCCGCCTCCGTGGGCTCGATGATGCCGATCATCGCCCGGCGGCTCGGGGTGGATCCGGCCGTCTTCTCCAATCCGTTCATCTCCACGGTGGTGGATGCCCTGGGCCTGATCCTCTACTTCTTCATCGCCCGCGCCGTGCTGGGGCTCTGAGCGGCGGCCGGTGACAGTGGCCGGTGAGGTGCCCGGTCCGGTCACGATGGGTGTCCGGGCCGCCCGCTCCGGTAGATTGGGGGCCGATTGACCCATCACCACGACTCGGGCCGTGCCCACCGGCGCGCCCTGCGAGGAGACGCACGCTTCATGTCGAAGATCATCTACACCTATACCGACGAGGCTCCCATGCTGGCCACCGGCTCGCTCCTACCGCTCGTGGAGGCCTTCGCCTCGACGGCCGGGGTGGGCATGGAGACCCGGGACATCTCCCTGGCGAACCGCATCCTGGCCGCCTTCAACGAGGTGCTGCCGGCGGACCAGAAGGTCAACGACGCCCTGGCCGAGCTCGGTGAACTGGTCAAGTCCGATGACGCCAACGTCATCAAGCTGCCGAACATCTCGGCCTCCGTGCCCCAGCTGAAGGCCGCCGTGGCCGAGCTCCAGGCGGACGGCTACGCCCTGCCGGCCTACCCGGATGAGCCGAAGACCGCCGAGGAGAAGGACGCCCGCGCCCGCTACGACTCCGTCAAGGGCTCGGCCGTGAACCCCGTCCTGCGCGAGGGCAACTCGGACCGCCGCGCGCCGAAGGCCGTCAAGAACTTCGCCCAGAAGCACCCGCACTCGATGGGCGCCTGGTCCGCTGACTCCAAGACCAACGTGGCCACCATGGACGCCGACGCCTTCTTCCACAACGAGAAGTCCGTGGTCATCCCCGAAGACGGCACCATCCGCATCCAGTTCGTGGACGGCTCCGGCGAGACCACCGTGCTGAAGGACGACTTCCCGGTGCTCGCCGGTGAGATCGTCGACGGCACCTTCCTGTCCGCGCAGGCCCTGGACGAGTTCCTGGCCGCTCAGATCGCTCGGGCCAAGGAGGAGGGCGTGCTGTTCTCCACGCACCTCAAGGCCACCATGATGAAGGTCTCCGACCCGGTGATCTTCGGCCACGTGGTCAAGGCCTTCTTCCCGTCCCTGTTCGGGAAGTACGGTGCCCAGCTGGACGCCGCCGGACTGTCCGCGAACAACGGCCTGGCCGCCATCCTCTCCGGGCTGGACGCCCTGGACCCGGAGGTCGCCGAGGGCGTGAAGGCCGAGATCGAGGCCGGCTACGCCGAGGGCCCGGACCTGGCCATGGTGAACTCCCACAAGGGCATCACCAACCTTCACGTGCCCTCCGACGTGATCGTGGACGCCTCCATGCCGGCCATGATCCGCACCTCCGGGCACATGTGGAACAAGGACGACCAGGAGCAGGACACGCTGGCCGTCCTCCCGGACCCCTCCTACGCCGGCGTGTACCAGGTGGTCATCGACGACTGCCGGGCCAACGGCGCCTTCGATCCGACCACCATGGGCACCGTCCCGAACGTGGGCCTGATGGCGCAGAAGGCCGAGGAGTACGGCTCCCATGACAAGACCTTCATCCTCGAGGCCGCCGGCACCGTCCAGGTGGTCGACGGCTCCGGCGCCGTGCTGCTCGAGCACGCGGTGCAGGCCGGGGACATCTGGCGCGCCTGCCAGACCAAGGACGTGCCGGTGCGTGACTGGGTCAAGCTGGCCGTGACCCGGGCCCGGGCCTCCCAGACCCCGGCCGTGTTCTGGCTGGACGAGAACCGTGCGCATGACGCCAACCTGATCGCCAAGGTCAACGAGTACCTCGAAGAGCACGACACCGACGGCCTGCAGCTGGAGATCATGGCCCCGGAGGCCGCCACGGCCTTCACCCTGGAGCGCATCCGCCGCGGCGAGGACACCATCTCGGTCTCCGGCAACGTGCTGCGCGACTACCTGACGGACCTGTTCCCGATCCTTGAGCTGGGTACCTCCGCCAAGATGCTCTCGATCGTCCCGCTGATCAACGGCGGCGGCCTGTTCGAGACCGGCGCCGGCGGCTCCGCACCGAAGCACGTGCAGCAGTTCGTGGAGGAAAACCACCTGCGGTGGGACTCCCTCGGCGAGTTCCTGGCCCTGGCCGTCTCCTTCGAGCACGAGGCCGTCTCCCACGGCAACGCCCGCGCCCAGGTGCTGGCGGACACTCTGGACCGGGCCACCGGCACGTTCCTCGAGGAGGGCCGCAGCCCGTCCCGCAAGGTCGGGGAGATCGACAACCGCGGTTCGCACTTCTACCTGGGCATGTACTGGGCCCAGGAGCTGGCGCGCCAGACCGAGGACGCCGAGCTGGCCGCCAAGTTCACCCAGATCGCGGCGGACCTGACCGAGAACGAGCAGCAGATCGTGGACGAGCTCAACGCCGTCCAGGGGGCCCCGGTGGACATCGAGGGCTACTACAGCCCGTCCAAGGACCGCGTCTTCGAGGCCATGCGTCCCTCGGCCACCCTCAACGCGATCGTGGCGAAGCTGGCGAAGTAACCACCCCTGCATCCAGCGGTCAGCAGAGGCCCGTTCTCCCGGTGAATCCCGGCGGAACGGGCCTCTTCTGACCTTCAGCTGCCGGTGCGGCGGGTGTCAGCCCGGGTCAGCCCGAGCCAGCCCGGGTCAGCGCCCCGGCGGCCGGGGCGGGAGGTCGTCGTCCTCGCCGATCCTGACGTCGCCCACCGGTGCCCCCCGTTGGCGGTGCGCGGCCTTGTTGATGAAGTAGGTGACGACCCACAGCAGGATTCCGAGCACCATGAGCCCGCCGGCGATCTGGTAGACCATGGGGTCACGGTCCACCCAGGGGCCCACGAGGAACAGAGCGAGGACCGCCGCCAGGTAGGGCAGCGCCTTCGGCGAGTGGAAGGCCCGGCCGGGCTCGGCGTCCGGCCCGCGGCGGCGCCGGAGCACGATGCACGCCACGTTCACCACGGCGAAGACGCACAGCAGCAGCAGCGCGGTGGTGCTGGAGAGGTTCGTGACGATGTTGCTCTCCGGGTCGCTGGTGACGTACCAGATCAGGAACAGGGCCAGCAGGGTCGTGAAGATGATGGCGACCCAGGGCGTGCGCCGGTGGGGCAGCACCTTGCCGAGGGTCCGCGGCAGCACGTTCTGCTTGGCCATGCCGTAGACCAGCCGGCTGGCCATCAGCATGTTGATCAGGGCGGTGTTGGCCACGGCGAAGACCGCCAGGAACGGGAAGACCCGGTCCACCGGGAAGTCCGGCGAGCCCTTCGCCACGACCTCCAACAGGGCCCGGCCCTCGGCCTCGCCGATCCGGGCGAGTTCGGTGGGGGAGAGCACGGCCACGGCCGAGACGGCCACCAGCATGTAGAAGATCACCGCGATCCCCAGGCCGGTCAGCATGGTCCGGGGGAAGATGCGCACCGGGTCCTTGGTCTCCTCGACCATGTTCACGGAGTCCTCGAAGCCCACCATGGCGAAGAAGGCGATCGAGGTGGCGGCCGTGACCGCCAGGAACAGGCCCTTCTCGTTGTTGTCCTGGAAGACGAAGATCTGGCTCAGGTCCGATCCGCCCTCGGCCATGGCGAAGAAGCCCACGCCGATCACGATGCACAGGGCCGTGACCTCCACCAGGGTCAGGACGACGTTGAACTTGATGCTCTCGCCCACACCCCGCAGGTTGATCAGGGCGAGCAGGACCATGAAGCCCAGGGCCACGGCCGTCACGGCGCCCTGGTCCACCGACTCCACCCAGCCGTTGACCTCCAGGCCGCCGAAGAAGTTCTGGGCCAGGACGTTGGCGGAGGTCGAGGCGCTGGTGATGCCGGAGCAGACCACGGCGAAGGCCACCAGGAACGTGATGAAGTGGATGCCGAAGGCCTTGTGCGTGTAGAGCGCCGCACCGGCGGCCTGGGGGTAGTGGGTGACGAGCTCGAGGTAGGAGAACGCCGTCATGGTGGCCACCGTGAACGCCAGCAGGAAGGGCAGCCAGAGGATGCCACCCACCAGGCCCGCCATCTCGCCCGTGACGGCGTAGATGCCCGCGCCGAGCACGTCGCCGACGATGAACAGCAGCAGCAGCTTGGGTCCGAGGACGCGCTTGAGCTCCCCCTCCCCGCCGTCAGCCGGGGCGCTGTGGAAGTCCGTGCCGGTGGTGCTCATGGTGGGAAGTGTGGACCCGGCCGCCGGACGGGGTCAATGCCCTACTCGTAGCGGGCCCCGGACTCCCGGCTCATCTGCTCCACGGAGGTGTAGGCGTCCCGGGCCAGCGCGGACCAGAGCTTGATGGCCAGCTGGGGGTCCGACTCCTCCAGCGCGGAGATCACCTGGGCGGTCAGCACCCGTGTGGTCACCGGGCCGACCGCCCGGACGGTCGTGACCTGGCGCCCGGCCTGGCCGAGCGCGATCTCGCCGAAGATCATGCCGGGGGAGAGATACGCCTGCCGGTAGCGGCGCCCGCCGGAGCCCTGCCCCATGAGCTCGACCTGGCCGGCGGTGATGAAGTAGATCCCGCCGAACGGCTGGCCCGTGCGGCGGATGACCTGCCCGGCCCGGTAGGTCCGCGATTCCATGAACGCGGCCAGGGTGCTGGCGTCCTCGTCGGTGAGCATCTCCAGCAGGGGGGACCGGGTGGGCTCCTGGCTGCCCGTGGGCACCAATTCGGGGGCGTGGAACGCCAGCAGCCGCTGTTCGATCCACTCCAGCGCGAGGGACCGGGAGAGGAACAACCGGAATTCGGGCCCGACGTCGGCCGCCTCCACGTCGTCCAGGTGCGGTTCGGTGGGGGCCAGGTCATAGACCGCGGCATCCCGGGTGTGGGCGTCATCCGCGGTGGGCGACCCGTCCGGGGTGGGGCCGGAGGAGGGCCAGGTGGCGGTCTCCGGCAGCGCGTCCGGCAGGGCCCCGTCCTCGGATGCGGCGGCGTGGTCCAGCAGGGAGCGGGTCAGGGCCTCGTCGTCATCCAGCAGGATGATGTCCCGGCCGCCGGCCAGGAAGTTCCGCACCACGTGGGTGAGCAACCGGGCGGCGGCCGTGCCGAAATCGTCCACCTTGCGCACGTCCACCACGAGGGTGCGGACGGACTCGTCCAGCTCCACGGCGGCGCGCGTCAGGGTCTCGGCCTCGGCGAAGCCGATGTCCCCGCCCACCTCGATGATGCGGCACTGGTGGCCGTGCTTCTCGAGGACCTGCAGGGCCTCCACGCTGCGGGGCACGGAGGAGGGGGCCTCGGAGAGGTCGTAGCGGGCCCGCACGGTGGACCGGCCCAGCGGCGGCACGTCGCCGTAGTGCAGGCCGAAGTCCTGGGTGATCTGCGCGATGGCCAGGCTGCCGCGCACGGAGGTGCCGTGCTCGTCCAGGGGCGGGGAGAACACGCCCACGCCCATCTGGCCGGGGACCACCACGAGCAGGCCGCCGCCCACGCCGGACTTGGCCGGCAGGCCGATCTCGATGGCCCAGGTGCCGGCGTCGTCGTACATACCGCACGTGGACATCACGGACAGCACCCAGCGGACCACCCGGGGGGAGAAGACGCGCTCCCCGGTGGCCGGGTTCACGCCCTGGTTCGCGAGGGTGGCGGCGATCATGGACAGGTCCTTCGCGGTGACCATGATGGAGCACTGGCGGAAGTAGTCCTGCACGGTGGGCTCGGGATCGGACTCCAGGATCCCGAAGGAGCGCAGTAGCCACGCCAGGGCCCGGTTGCGGTGCCCCGCCTTGTCCTCGGCCTTGAACACGGAGTCGGAGACCTTGAGATCCCGTCCGGCGGCGTCGGAGAAGGTGTTGAGGATCCGGCCGATCCGGTCACGCCCACCCCGGCCCTTGATGAGCGAGGTGGTGGCGATGGCCCCGGCGTTGATCATCGGGTTGTCCGGGCGGCCCGTGCCGGCCTGCAGCGAGATCTCGTTGAACGGGTCCCCGGAGGGCTCCACGTCGATCTTCTCCTGCACCTTCGCCGGCCCGAGGTCCTCCAGGGCCAGGCCGTAGGTGAGGGCCTTGGAGATCGACTGCAGGGAGAAGGCGTGGTCGGCGTCCCCGGCCGCGTAGCCGTGTCCCTCCACCGTGGTCAGGGCGAGGCCGAACAGGGAGCGGTCCATGGCCGCTGCCGAGGGGACGGCCTGGTAGGTGGTGCCCTCGTCGACGGGGCGGATCTGCTCGACCAGCCGGTCGAGGTACTCCTGCACGGGGGATCTCATACCCCCAGCCTAAGGGGACCGGACGCCCGGTCCCGGTCAGTACCCGGCGTCGGCGTCCACCCGTCCCTCCAGGGGTTGACCGGCGGCCCGGGCGGAGAGGTTGCGGACCGTCCGGGCGTTGATCAACGGGATGCACATCTCAGGGGTGTCGGCCGTGTGGGGGGTGATGAGGCACCGCGGCTCGTCCCAGAGCGGATGTCCGTCCGGCAGCGGCTCTGGATCCGTGACGTCCAGGCCGGCCGCGCGGATGGACCGGGCCGCCAGCGCCTGCACCAGGGCGTCCGTGTCCACCAGGGTGCCGCGGGCGATGTTCACGAGGATGGCGCGTCCGTCCATCAGCTCCAGCTGGCGGGCGCCGATCATCCCGCGCGTCTCGTCGGTGGCCGCGGCGGCGACCATCACCACGTCCGCGCCGGGCAGGACCTCGTCCAACTGGTCCTGGGTGACGGTGCGGTCGGCGCCGGGCACCTCGCCCGCCGAGCGCCGCACCATGGTGACCGTCGTGTCCCAGGTCTTCAGCAGCCGCAGGTACTCCCGGGCGATCCCGCCCCCGCCGAGCACCACGGCGTGCAGGCCGTTGAGGGTGGTCCCGCCGCCGGCCCCCCAGCTCGTGGCCCGCACGCGTTCGGGCAGGTCCCGCAGCAGGGCCAGGGTCAGGGTGAGGGCGTGTTCGGCCACGGGCGGGGCATACACCCCCTTCGCCGAGGTCCAGGTGATCTCCCGGTGTTCCCGCATCGTGGGGACGTAGCGTTCGATTCCGGCGAACGGCAGCTGCACCCAGCTGATCCCCGGGTTGGCCGCCAGCAGGGCACGCACCTCGTCCACCGGGACGGGGAACACCATCACCAGGGCGGTGGCGCTGCCGTCCCCGTAGGGCGTCTGGGCGTCGTTGGGCACCACCACACCGCCGACGTCGGCCGTCGCCTGGGCCGGCTCGGCATGGGCCTCGCGGTAGGGGCCATCGGAGCGGGTGTCGGCCGGCGGGTAGAACAGCACCCGGTCGGGGCGTTTCGTCGCATCAGTCATGCCGCCATGCTGTCACAACCCGTGCTCACCGGGCGGGTGGACCTCACGCCTTGCTGTCCGCCCCGAGGACTTTCTAGGCTCGGTGTCATGGACAAGGACTCGAAGAACCCATCCCACGACGCCCAGCTGGCCGCAGACGACCCGACCACCCGGCATCCGAAGGTCTCCCCGCCGGAGCAGGACCAGCCCGAGCCGGGACTGGACGTGAGGACGGAGCCGGTGCCGGACATCGGCCTGGAGTCCTATGCGGGACTCGGCCGGCTCCGCGGCCGCAAGGCCCTCGTCACAGGCGGGGACTCCGGCATCGGTGCCGCCGTGGCGATCGCCTTCGCCCGGGAGGGTGCGGATGTGGCCATCGCTTACCTGCCGGCCGAGGAGGAGGACGCCCGGCGCGTGGTGCAGGCCGTCGAGGAGGCCGGCCGCACCGCGGTCGCGCTCCCGGGGGACCTGATGGACCGGGCCTACCGGGAGGGGGTCGTGGACGCGGCGGCCGATCAGCTCGGCGGCCTGGACATCCTGGTCAACAACGCCGGCAAGCAGGTGATCAACGAGACGCTGGAGGAGCTGAGCGACGAGCAGGTCGACGAGACGTTCCAGATCAACATCAAGTCGATGTTCACGCTCTGCCGATCCGCCCTGAGGCACATGGGACCCGGCTCGACGATCATCAACACCACCTCGGTCCAGGCCTATGAGCCGAACCCGATGATCCTGGACTATGCGGCCACCAAGGCGGCGATCAACAACTTCACCAAGGGGCTGGCCCAGCAGGTGGCCCCGCGGGGGATCCGGGTCAACGCCGTGGCGCCCGGCCCCGTGTGGACGGTCCTGCAGGTCTCGGAGGGCCAGCCCAAGGGCAAGCTGCCGGTGTTCGGGCACAACACCCCGCTGGGCCGGGCCGGCCAGCCGGTCGAGATGGCCCCCGCCTATGTGTTCCTGGCCTCCGGGGAGTCCAGCTACATCACGGGTGACACCCTCAATGCCAACGGGGGCACACCCACGCCGTGAGCGTCACCGTGGGGGCCACAATGGAGGGATGAGCTCCTCTGTCAGGTCCGGTGCCGGGGCCGTCCCCTTCGACCTCGATCGACTGGGGGCGGGGCTGGTCTTCGCCTCCTCGTTGCCGGAACTGCGCCGGACACTCTCCGCCGAGCGTCTGGCCGTGGTGCAGGCTCCGCCCGGCACCGGCAAGACCACCCTCGTCCCCCCGGCGGCGGCGAACCTGCTGGCAGCGGGCTCCGGGACGGGCGGCAAGGCCGTGGTCACCCAGCCGCGCCGGGTCGCGGCCCGCGCGGCCGCCCGCCGGCTCGCGGCCCTGGACGGATCCGGCACCGGGGGGCGCTCCGGCTACGTGGTGCGGGGAGAGCGGAGGACCGGGCCCGAGACGCTCGTGGAGTTCGTGACGCCGGGCGTGCTCGTCAACCGCCTGCTCGCCGATCCGGAGCTGCCCGGGACGGGCGCCGTGATCCTGGACGAGGTGCACGAACGGGACCTGGAGACCGACCTGCTCTTCGGCATGCTCGGGGAGGTCGCCCAGCTCAGGCCCGAGATGCTGCTGGTGGCCATGTCCGCCACCCTGGACGCCGAGCGGTTCGCCGCCCGGCTGGGCGAGGGCACCGGCCGCCCCGGGCCCGCCACGGTGGTGGACTGCCCCTCCGCCCTGCACCCCGTCGAGGTCCGGTACCGCCCGGCCGCGGGCCGCCGACAGGACCTGCGTGGCGTGACCCGCCCGTTCCTGGACCACGTGGCACGCAGCGCGGCGCAGGCGCACACCGAGGTGCTGGCCACCGAGCCGGACACGGATGCCCTGGTCTTCGTGCCCGGGGCCCGCGAGGTCACCGACGTGGCGTCCCGGCTGAGGTCCCTGGCCCCGGGCACCGAGGTGCTGGCCCTGCACGGCCAGTTGCCGCCGGCCGAACAGGACCGCGCGATCGGGGGCCGGCAGGGGCCGACCGATCCGCCCCGGATCATCGTGTCCACCTCCCTGGCCGAGTCCTCGCTGACGGTGCCCGGGGTGCGTCTGGTCGTGGATTCCGGCCTGGCCCGCGAGCCCCGGCGGGACGCCGCCCGCGGCATGACCGGCCTGGTCACGGTGGCCTGCGCCCAGGCCTCCGCCGAGCAACGGGCCGGCCGCGCCGGGCGCCTCGGACCCGGCACGGTGGTGCGCTGCTATGACCGCACCACCTACGGGGCCGCGCCGGCCCACCCGACGCCCGCGGCCGCCGTCGCCGACCTCACCGGTGCCGCGCTCGTGCTGGCCTGCTGGGGCGCGCCGGCCGGCGCGGGGTTGGTGCTGCCGGAGCCGTTGCCGCCGGCGGCGCTGGCGGAGGCCCTGCAGACCCTCACGGCTCTGGACGCGATCGACCCCGCGGGGCGGGCCACCGACCACGGGCGCCGCCTGGCCGCCATCCCCGCCGAGCCGCGGCTCGCCCGCGCCCTGCTCGACGGCGGCCGGCTGGTGGGTGCCCGGGCCGCCGCCGAGGTGGTCGCCCTGGTCTCCGGGGACGTGCGTGCCGAGGGAGCCGACCTGACGGTGGCCCTGGCGCGGCTGGGTCAGGGGCGTCATGAGGGGGAGGCGCGGTGGCGCCGGGAGGCCCAGCGCCTCGAACGGCTGGCCGGGGACACCGTGCCACAGGACGCGGTGCCGCGGGAGGCCGAGGTGGGGGCCGTCGTCGGGCTCGCGTGGCCCGAACGGCTGGCCCGGCACCGGGGGGACGGGGTGTACCTGCTGGCCTCCGGGACGCGCGCCGCCCTGCCACCGGGCAGCCCGCTGGCCGGGACCGACTGGTTGGCGGTGGCCGAGGTGTCCCGTGCCGACGGCCCGGCGGCCGCGGGCACCGGCGCCGTGATCCGGGCCGCCGCACCCGTGACCGAGGCACTGGCGGTGCGGCTGGCCGGGCCGCTGTATCGCGAGGAGTCCACGGCAGACTGGCAGGCGGAGCGGCAGGGTGGCCGGGTGATCGGACGCGTCGTCGGCCGTTCGCGACGCGTCCTCGGCGCCATCCTCCTGACCGAGACGCCCGTGGCGCCCGAGCGCGTGGCCGGCCGGGCCGCCGTCGTGCGCCTGCTGGCCGAGCGCGGGCCGGAGGAGCTCGGGTTGGACCCCGAGGCCGCGCCGGGGGCGGACGGGCTGCGCCGCCGGCTGGACCTGTTGCACCGGATGCTCGGGGAGCCGTGGCCGGACGTCTCCTCCGCGGCGCTCGCCGCAGACTGGGACCGGTGGCTGGCACCCGAGGTGGAGAAGCTGGCAGGCGGGGCCCGGGCGGGTTCGCTGGACCTGGCCTCGGCCCTGCGCCGGCTGCTGCCGTGGCCCGATGCCGCGCGTCTCGACGAGCTCGTGCCGGAGCGGCTGCCGGTGCCGAGCGGGCGCACCGCACGGATCGACTATCCGGCGGTGGGTGCCGGGTCCGACCCGGTGGTGGCGGTGAAGCTGCAGGAGTGCTTCGGGCTGGCCGAGACCCCGCGGCTGGTGGGCGGCCGGGTGCCGGTGGTCTTCCACCTGTTGTCCCCGGCGGGCCGCCCGCTCGCGGTGACGGCAGACCTGGCCTCCTTCTGGTCGGGTCCGTATGCCCAGGTCCGGGCCGAGATGCGGGGACGGTACCCCAAGCATCCGTGGCCGGAGGACCCCTGGAGCGCGCCGGCCACCGCGAGGACCACGACCCGCCGGTAGGCGGACGGGCGGGTCGCTGTTGATGTCACGGTGATGTCACTGGGACGCGCGGCCGCCCTCGGACTGCTTGTCCTGCTGTTCGCCGCCGTGGACCTCGGCGGGCAGCTCCTCCACCAGCGCCACCACCACGTCCTCCAGCTTCCAGTCGAGCTCGACCACGGACTCGGCCAGCGTCCGGAGGCGTTCGGGACTCTGGGCGGCGCCGTGGACCGGGACCACGAACAGCTCGGTGTGGAACACATGGCCCTCGTCCCGGACCCGGGCGCCGGCGTCCAGGACCCAGTCCTGGGACCGGGCGTGCGCCTCCACCTCATCGACCAGCGGGTGCGGGTCCTTGCCCTCGATGGTCCGGGCCCGGGAGTCGGAGAGATCGGTGATGGCGGTGCCCACGTTCGTGATCCCGTCCTTGACGATGCTGAAGCCGATGAAGATGGCCGCGGCGGCATCGAACCACCACAGGCCCAGGCCCACGCCCGCCACGCCGACGGCGGTGCCCAGGGAGGTGCGCCAGTCGGCCTTGAGCATGTCCGCATCGGCATAGAGGACCTTGTCATGCAGTTCCTCCGCCAGCTTCATCTTGAGGCGGCCCAGGACGATCGGCCCCGGGATCAGCAGCAGCATCAGGACGATCATGAACCAGCCCTGCCACACGGTGTGCCCGAACAGGTGGAAGGTGCCGATCGGCGGGTGCTCGCCCTGGACCAGCCCCATGGCTGAGTCGAGGATGAGGTAGGAGCCCATGACCAACAGGGCGACGGCAGCCACCAGGTGGCCGACCCCGACGGCCCGGTGGTTTCCGTAGGGGCGTCTGCGGGTGGGGGGCTTGTTCACCACCGTCACGGCCACCAGGAAGGCCACCGAGGGGACCACGGAGAGCATGTCCTCGATCCATGCCGCCTGCATGGCCTGTGAACTGCCCATGACCAGCGCGATCAGGGAGATGGTGACGGCGAGGTAGCCCAGCGTGATCCACTCGAGCCTTATCGCCCGGCGCAGGGAGTCCTGGAGTGCGGGGGAGAGTTCGGTGCGCCCGAAGCGGCGGGACGTCTTCTTCACGGCGTGGCCCCCTCGTGCTGCTCGTCCAGGAACCGCTCGAGCTCCCCGAGCATCTGGTTCTCGCCCAGGGGGACGGCCAGCACCAGCTGGACCGTCTCGCCGTCCGGGCCGGTGGCCTCGGCGTAGGAGCGGGTCAGCGATGCCGTGGAACTCCACGGGGACTGATCCGTCAGCCCCCCGGCCACCAGGTCCACGTCTCCTGACTCCATGGCGGTCATCAGTGCCTCCTCACCCGAGGCGGTCCATTCGATGTCCGCCTCCAACTGCTCGGCGAAGGCCCGGACGAGGTCCACCTCGCTGCCGGAGGGCTCCTCGCCGGTGGCGTCCACATAGGGCGGGTGGTGGACGACCCCCACGGAGAGGGTTCCGCCGGAGACCTCGTCGAAGGTTCCGTCCGGGTCGGCCGGATACCCCGAGGAGGTGCATCCCGTCATGATCAAAGCCATCGTCGCCACTGTTGCGACCAACCACGTTCGTCTGATGGGTCCCATGCGGCCATCCTTGCACCCTTGCCCGCCCGGGATCACCCCCGGGAGGCAGAGTTCACCCCCGGGAGGCCGGGCCCGCCCAGGGTGAGGCAGGCCCAACCAGAACGAGGGCGTCACGTCCAGCCCCTTCACACGCTGCCGTCCCAGCCCATAGCGTGGCGCCCATGAAGGCACTTACCTGGCAAGGCAAACGGCATGTCACCGTCGAGGACGTCCCGGATCCGGTGATCCAGGCCCCCACGGATGCGATCGTCCGCATCACGTCCACGGCGATCTGCGGCTCGGACCTGCACCTCTACGAGGTCCTGGGCCCGTTCATGGACAAGGACGATGTGATCGGCCACGAGCCGATGGGCATCGTGGAGGAGGTCGGCCCGGAGGTGGGCAACCTCTCCGTGGGGGACCGGGTGGTCATCCCCTTCACCATCTCCTGCGGCCACTGCTGGATGTGCCAGCGTGGCCTGCAGTCCCAGTGCGAGACCAACCAGGTCCGTGAGCAGGGCTCGGGCACCGCCCTGTTCGGCTACTCCCGGCTCTACGGCTCCGTGCCCGGGGGACAGGCGGAGTACCTGCGCGTGCCCAACGCGGACTACGGGCCCATCAAGGTCCCGCACACCGGCGAGGACGAGCAGTGGCTCTACCTCTCGGACATCCTGCCCACCGCCTGGCAGGGCGTGCAGTACGCCCAGGTGCCCGACGGCGGCTCGCTCGCCGTCCTCGGTCTGGGCCCGGTCGGCCAGTTCGCGGCCCGGATCGGCAAGCACCTGGGCTACCGGGTGATCGGCGTGGACCCGGTGGCCGAGCGCCGGGGCATGGCCGAGCGCCACGGCATCGAGACCGCGGACGAGGACGAGCACCTCGTCGAGCGTCTGCGCCTGGCCACGGACGGGCGCGGCCCGGACGCGGTGCTGGACGCCGTGGGGATGGAAGCGCACGGGTCGCCGGCCGCGGGAGCCGCGCATGCCGCCGTCGGGCTTCTGCCGGACGCGGTGGGCCGCAAGGCCCTGCAGACCGCGGGAGTGGATCGCCTGGCCGCCCTGCACACCGCCATCGAGGCGGTACGCCGCGGCGGGACGATCTCCCTGTCCGGCGTCTACGGCGGCACGGCGGACCCGATGCCGATGCTGACGCTGTTCGACAAGCAGATCGCCGTGCGCATGGGCCAGTGCAACGTCAAGCACTGGATGGACGACCTCATGCCCCTGGTGGACGATCCCTCCGACCCGCTCGGCGTGCTCGACCTGGCCACCCACCGGGTGCCGCTGGACCGGGCACCGGAGATGTACGAGACGTTCCAGAAGAAACAGGACGGCTGCATCAAGGTCATCCTCAAGCCCGAGATCGCCCCCGTGACCTCCACCGTGCCCGTGGTGGCACCCGAGGGCGAGGTCTGATGCGGGTCGTGGTCCTGGGGGCCACCGGCAATGCGGGCACCGCCCTGCTGCACCGGCTCCAGGCCGCCCAGGCGGCCGGTGAGGTGGACTCGATCGTCGGGGTGTCCCGGCGCGGCCCGGACCGCCCCGGGCCGCCCTTCGAGGGCGTGACGTGGCACCGGATCGACGTCACGGATCCCGATGCCGGGCCGCAGCTGGAGTCGGCGATGCACGGGGCCGACGCGGTGATCGACCTGGTGTGGGTGATCCGTCCCAACCGGGATCGCGACTACCTGCGGGCTGTCAACGTGGACGGCAACCGCACCGTGTTCCAGGCGGCCGCCCACGCCGGCGTCCCGCACCTGGTCTACGCGTCCTCGATCGGGGCCTACGGCAAGGGGTCCAAGACCGTTCCCGTGGACGAGTCCCACCCCACCACCGGCACGCCGACCTCGCACTACGGGGCGCAGAAGGCCGAGGTGGAATCGCTGCTGGACGATTTCGAGGCGGAGAACCCCGGGGTGCTGGTGACACGCCTGCGGCCGGGATTGATCTTCGGGGCCGTGCCGGCACCGGAGATCAAGGACTACTTCCTCGGCGCCCTCGTCCCGGCGCGGCTGCTGACCTGGCTGCTGGCGGTGGGCCGGCTGCCCGTGCTCCCGTTCCCGGCCGGCATCCGCTTCCAGGCCGTCGCGGCCGTGGATGTGGCCGAGGCGTACTGGCAGGTGGTGAGGCAGCGGGCCGGCGGGGCGTTCAACGTGGCCGCCGAGCCCGTCCTGGATGCCCAGACCATGGGCCAGCTACTCGGCTCCCGACGCTACCTCGAGCTGCCGGTGGGCGTGTTCAAGGCGCTGGCCGCTCTGACCTACGCGGCGCGCGTGCAGCCGACCGACCCGGGGTGGATCGACATGGCCGAGACGGTGCCGATCATGGACACCACCAAGCTGCGCGAGGCGACCGGCTGGCAGGAGACCGTCAGCTCCCAGCAGGCGATCCGGGCCCTGCTGGACGGTTTCGACGGCACCGAGGGCCTGGGCAACGCCGAGCACCGCTCCAGCTCGCCGCTCGAGTAGGCCCCACGCATCACGGCCGCGGCAACTGTCGATCCGCCCGTGTCCCGACCTCGACTGCGGCCGTGATCGCTCCTCCGGGTCCCCCGGGGGCGGCGATCCGGTCCCGGAGGGTCACGTCGAGACCCCGCTCCCGTGGTGGTGGTCAGGAGCCACGAACCGGCTGTCCATCGTCTCATCACTGATGCGACGGACTCGGGCCTGCTGGTCCTGCGCCTGCTCGTAGAGGTCTGACATCCGCTGGCCGTCCAGGCCGGCGTCGGGAAAGCGCTCCGCCAGTCTGGCCAGCACCGCGTACATACCGGCCTTGCCCTGCAGGGCACTCTGCAGGACATCCATCTCCACCTGGGTCATGCCCTCGGACTTCGACCGGGTGATGTTCACCGGGTTGAGTCGACCGGCCGCCTCAGCGGCCATGCCTATGGCGTTCTCCACCACGGACTGACGCAGGTCGAGCTGGTCGATGAGCTGGCTGAGTTCGTCCTGTTCCTCGCTGACCTGTTCGGAGAGCTCCAGGAACTCCTGCTCGTACGCCGTGCCGTTCCAGGTGCTGGCAGCGGCCTGGAACAGGCGGACCCCACTCTTCGACCCCAACAGGTGGTGGTTGAGGTAGTCCTGCAGCTCGTCGCGATTCAAGGTCTCGGGGGGAATGTCCATGGTCCATGCGTACGCCGTCGGCGGCCGCGTGGCAAGGGGAGAGGGCCTACCCGCCGTCGAGACCGGCCACCGAGCGACCGTGGGGATCGGCCACCGCGCGCGGCACGCCGTCCACGGCCACCACGAACCGGCCGTCCTGGGCCCCCTCAGCCGCGGCCTCCGTCGGTGGTCTGGGGGCGGAGTCGGGGGAGGAGAGGGGGACCACACCGCCTCCCTCGTTGCTGATCCAGTGGCCCGGCAGGCCGTTCACGGTCTCCACGAAGTCGGCGCGGGCCGCCGGGTCCAGGTAGGCCAGGACGGCGGTGTGGAAGACCACCAGGGTCGCGTCGGCGGGGGCCTCCGCGGCCAGGGCCGGCAGTGCCTCGTTGAGGTCGCCGGCCACGAGTCGCGGCGGGTCCCGTCGGGCGATGTCCAGGGCGGACCGCAGCCGGTCCGGACGGTCCTGATGCTCCGGCCAGATGAGGGCCTCCAGCCAGTCGGTGGACTCCGGGTCCCGGACGTCCACGGGGTCCAGGTCGATCCCGGCCCGCCAGGACACCTGTGGCAGGTTGTCTGGCACGGTCAGGCCCGGCCCCAGGTCGCACTCGATGACGACCTCGGAGGGTCCTGCCTCGGGGTCGAGGCGCGGGCCGTCACCGTACCGGTAGGAGTAGCGGTCCGGCAGCAGGCACAGCCCGGCCGAGGCGCCCACCTCGATCAGGGCGATCGGCTGCTTCAGCTCCGCCAGGAACGGCAGCAGCACAGCGCAGCGGGCGGCCTCGTTGGTCTGGGTGGAGCGCTCCATGAGGGTGCCGCGGAACGAGGCGTAGGGGCCCGCCGCACCGTGCAGCCGGGCGGCGGCGAACACCAGGTTCGGCTGCCGCTTGGGGCGGGGGGAGGCTGGCGATCAGGTCCAGGGCCGCGGGGTCCTCGGCGAGGCACCCGGACCACTCCCGGTAGGTGGGGGAACTTCCACGCGCCTCGATCCGCCCGAAGCGGCGGTAGACCTCGGTGGGGGACAGCTGGCCGCGGTGGATGTCAGGGTCCATGCGCATCATCCTGCCTGAGCGGCGGCGCAGCCGGCGAGTCACGAGTTCGAGAAACTACTTTCCAAAGTGGAAAGTATCTGCCATGCTGGAACCAGACGAATCCCCAGACGCATCATCACTTCACCGGAGGTCATCATGAATCCCGAGATCGCAACCCTCGCCAGCCCCGCTACCAGCCCCGCCGCCGGCCCCGCGCCCGGACGGGTCCCGGGCGCGGCCCGCCATGCGAGCCACGCCCGGTTCTGGCTCGCGGTCTGCGCCGTCATGCTCGCCCTGATCGGCCTCGTCATGATCACGGCGGGCGTGGTCACCGCGCAGCCCGGCCTGGTCCTCGTCGCCACGATGTCGACGATCGCCGGGGGAGCGTCGATGGCCTCGGCCTACTCCGTCCACCGGAAGTCGCTCCGGTGAGTGGCCGTCCCGAGGGGTCCCCGGGAGCCGAGGCGCAGTTGTCCGCGCTGCGGGGGGCCGAGGCCCGCCTGGCAGGGGTCCAGGAGCAGTCCCGCCGTCGTCTCGCGTGGTTCTGCACGGCCCTGGCCCTGCTCATCGGCGCGGCCCACGTGATCCCTGCGGTCTTCCGGCCAGACGTCATGCTGCCGGCGTTCCTCACCGCCATGGGGGTCTACGTCGTCGCCGTCCTGGCCCTGACCTGGTGGTACCTGCGCACGCGCACGGCCACCCCGCTGGGTGGCGGTCGCCGCTACCTGATCGGGCTGATGGCCACCTTCGCCCTGTACGCGGTGTCGATGCTCCTGATGGCCCTGCCGTCCCGGGAGAGCTGGCCGGTGGCCGCCCTGGTGGGGCTCGTCATCGCCGCCCCGTTGGTGATCGCCGGCTGGTGGCGGCGGTCATGAGCGCCACGGCACGCCAGAACCTCAACGACCAGTTCACCAACCCCATCCGACTGTCCCTGATGGCGTCCCTGGCCGGGGTCGACGAGATCGACTTCAAGAGCCTCAAGGAGGTCCTCGACATCAGTGATTCCGCTCTGTCCAAGCATTCCACCGCACTCGAGGAGGCCGGCTACGTGCGGATCCGCAAGGGCTACGTCGGCAAACGGCCACGGACCTGGTTGTCCACCTCGGAGGAGGGGCGGGCCGCCTTCACCGAACATGTCGCGGCCCTGCGTGAGCTGACGGCCGGAATCTGACCCGCCCACCCGGGCGGGGGAACCTCTTCAGGAGCGCTGTCAGCGAGTGAGCCGACGGCCGATGATCTCCTTCATGATCTCCGTGGTGCCCCCGAAGATGGTCGCGACGCGTGAATCCATGTAGTCATGCGCCACGGCGTACTCGCGCATGAAGCCGTAGCCTCCGTGCAACTGCAGGGAGCGCTGGATGACCCGCTGGTGCAGCTCGGTGGCCCACCACTTGGCCATGGCCGCGGTCACCTCGTCGAGCTGGTGACTCGAGGCGTCCAGGATGCAGCGGTCGATGAAGGTCTGCGTGACCTCGATCTCCGTGGCCAACTCCGCCAGGTAGAAGCGGTTGGCCTGGAAGTCGGCGATGCGCTGACCGAAGGCGCGACGTTCCTTCGAGTAGTCGAGTGCCTGCTCGAAGGTCGCGCGCATGCGCGCCATGGACGTCACCGCGATGCTGAGGCGTTCGATGGCGAGGTTCCGACGCATGTTGGAGAAGCCCTTGCCCTCGCCGCCGAGCACGTTCGCGCGCGGCACCCGGGCGTCCGCGAAGGACAGCTCCGCCGTGTCCTGCGCGGGCAGGCCGATCTTCTTCAGTGGGCCGGTCCGGGTGAACCCCGGGGTGTCGGCCTCGATGACCAGCAGGCTGATGCCCTCCCGCCCTGCCTCCGGGTCGGTGCGCACGGCGACGATGAAGAAGTCGGAGAGCAGACCGTTGGAGATGAAGGTCTTGGAGCCGTTGACGATGAAGTGGTCGCCCTCGGGGACGGCGGTGGTGGTGATGGCGGCGAGGTCCGAGCCGGTGCCGGGCTCGGTCATCGCGATCGCGCCGACCTTCTCGCCGGCGATCATCGGCGTGAGCCACCGCTCGTTCTGCTCGGGGGTGCCGAAGGCGGAGAAGTACGGTGCGACGAGGTCGTTCTCCCCGCCGATCGACATCGAGACATCGGTGGCGCCCGCGCGGGCGAACTCCTCGATGAGGATGGCGTTGAAGCGGAAGTCCTCGACTCCGCCGCCGCCGAACTCCTCCGGGGCGTTGATGCCGATCAGCCCGGTCTCGGCAGCCTTCTTGAAGAGGCTGCGGTCGACCCGGCCCGCCGTGGCCCAGGCCTCGAGGTGGGGCGTGACCTCCCGCTCGACGAAGCGTCGGACGACGTCTCGGAACTCGTCGTGGGAGTCGTCGAAGATCGGGCGGGGGAGAGCAACGGAAGTCATAGGACAATCATATGCAGTTCTCAATGTTTGTAAACCACAATCAATCTGTGGCTGCTCCCTGGGGCAACGCCCAGGTGTGCACCGGCTCGCCGCCGCGCATGTGCTCGCCGTAGGTGTCCACCAGCCGGGCCAGGGCCTCGCCGCGGGCCAGCCCGGACTCCTCGAACCGGGCGAGGGAGCGCGTCATCCAGGTGGCCCCGTTCTGGCCGGTCCGGGTGCGTCCGGTGAGCACGGCCAGGTAGCGTTCGGCCACCTCGTCCTCCACCTCCAGCAACTCCAGACCGTGGCGGGCGGCCGGCAGCAGGTGCCGGTCCAGCAGCTCGGTGACGGGCAGGTCCCCGTAGCCGGGCCAGTACACGGAGGCGTTCAGCCCCTGCTGGGCGCACTCGTAGAAGTTGGTGCGGGCCACCCCGAAGGACATCCGCTCCCAGGGGTTCTCCTCCGTCTCCACGAGGTATTTGACCAGCCCGAAGAAGAAGGCGGCGTTGGCCACCATGTCCACCACCGTGGGCCCGGCCGGCAGCAACCGGTTCTCCACCCGGAGGTTCGCCGCGAGCGCCGGTGAGGTGCCGCCGTCGTCCGTCTTCTCGTCCTTGCCGGGATCATAGATGGGCCGGTTCCAGCGGTAGACCGTGCCGTTGTGCAGGAGCAGCTCGGCGAGCCTCGGCGCGCCGGCGGCCGTGCTGGTGCCGTCACCGGAGAGTTCGGGCAGCAGGGCCGGGAAGAAGGCGATGTTCTCCTCGAACAGGTCGTCGATCCCGTCGATCCACCGCTCGCCGAACCAGACGCGGGGCCGGACCCCCTGCCGGGCCAACTCGGGGCCGCGGGTGTCTGCGGACTGCTGGAACACCGGGATCCGCGTCTCGGCCCACAACCGGCTGCCGAGGAAGAGCGGCGAGTTGGCGGCCAGCGCCACCTGGGGGCCGGCGATGGCCTGGGCGGCGTTCCACACCGGGCCGAACTGGGCGCGCGTCACCTCGAGGTGCAGCTGCATGGAGGTGCAGGTGGACTCCGGGGCGATGTCCCGGGCGTAGTAGGAGAGGCGCTCGGGCCCGGTGATGTCGATGAGGATGTCCTCCCCGCGCGCCTCGAGGATCGCCGCGTTCAGGGCGGCGTAGCGGTTGCCCTCGCTGATCCAGCCCTCCCCGGCCAGGTCCTCCCCGCTGATGGTGGGCAGGATTCCCACGGCGTACAGGTGGGCGCCGGCCCGGACCGCACGTTCATCCGCGCGGTCCAACTCGGCCTTGAGCGATTCCTCCAGATCGGTCAGGCCCCGCCCGCGGATGGTCAGCGAGGGGTGGTTCAGCTCGATGTTGTACCGGCCCAGCTCGGTCTGGAACGCCGGGTTGTCGATGGCCGCCAGCACCTCGCGGTTCAGTGGGGCCGGCTGCGACCGGCCGTCCACCAGGTTCAGCTCCAGCTCCAGGCCGATCCGGCCCGCCTCAGGGAACTCGTGGCCGGCCAGAAAGGCCTTCAAGTCCTGCAGGGAGGACTCCAGGCGTTCCCGGTAGCGCGTCCGTTCGGAACGGGAATAGGTGCTCGACTCGACCTCGGTGCCCATGGGATGAAGCGTAAGGCATCCGACCCGTCGGACCGGAGCCCTTGGGAAACCACCGCGTCGGGAATATGCTCACGTCACAGTGACCCACCGCACACTGCCGTCCCTGACGGGCAGCGACGGCATCGGTCACGGTGTGACACGGACCGGAGGTACGCGACTGATGACGGATCCACGACCGAGGACCTCGCCGAGGACGGCCTCCACGCCGCGGCGCTCCCGGCGCGCTGTCGGCGCGGCGGCGGTGGCCACTGCGGCCCTCGTGCTCGCCGGCTGCGGCCCGGCCGAGGACACACCGGTGCTCACCTGGTACACCAACCCGGACGACGGCGGCCAGGCCGCGATCGCACAGCAGTGCACCGAGGCGTCGGACGGCGCCTACCGGATCGAGACCTCCGTGCTGCCCAACGACGCGGCCTCCCAGCGTGAGCAGCTCACCCGGCGGCTGGCCGCCGGGGACACCTCGATGGACATCATGTCCCTGGACCCGCCCTTCATCCCCGAACTGGCCGAGCCGGGATTCCTGGCACCCGTCCCGGCGGAGGTGGCCTCCGCCACCACGCAGGACACCCTGGAAGGGGCCCTGGCCGGTGCCAGCTGGAAGGACAACCTCGTCACGGTCCCGTTCTGGGCCAACACGCAGCTGCTCTGGTACCGCAAGTCCGTGGTGGAGGAGGCCGGGCTGGACATGGACGGGCCCGTCACGTGGGACCAGCTGATCCAGGTGGCCCGGGACCAGGACAAGGAACTGGGCGTTCAGGGCGCCCGGGCGGAGTCCATGACGGTGTGGCTCAACGCCCTGGTGGAGTCCGGCGGGGGTCAGATCCTCGAGAATCCGGAGGCCTCGGCCGCGGAGGTGAGGACCGGGCTGGACTCGGACGCCGGGATCAAGGCCGCCGAGATCATCTCCACCATCGGCAGCGAGGGGCTCGGCGGCCCCGGCCTGGCCACCCAGCAGGAGAACGAGGCCATGCTGCTCTTCCAGGGGGACGGCGGGTCCTTCATGGTGAACTGGCCGTTCGTCTGGCCGGCCACCAACGCCGCCGTCGAGGACGGTTCGCTGCCGGAGGACCTGCCCGAGGACATCGGCTGGACGCTGTACCCGCGGGTCTTCGAGGACCAGGAGCAGGCACCGCCGCTCGGCGGCATCAACCTCGGGGTCGGGGCGCAGTCCGAGCGCCCCGAGCTGGCCTGGGCGGCCATCGAGTGCATCGTCACCCCGGAGCACCAGACCCAGTACTTCGTGACGAACGGCAACCCGCCCTCCAGCGCCGCCGCGTTCGAGGACCCGGAGGTGGAGGAACAGTTCCCGATGGCCCCGGCCATCCGTGAATCCCTTGAACTGGCGGCACCCAGGCCCCAGACGCCCTACTACAACGAGGTCTCCACGGCGATCCAGCAGCGCTTCACCCCGCCGGGCGCCGTCAACCCCGAGACCACACCGGCCGAGACCGGCCAGTTCATCATGGAAGTCCTGCGAGGGGAGTCCCTGCTGTGAGTGCCGTCCCAACGAATGTCCCCGCGGTCGGCCCGGAGGCCCCCGAACCGGATGCCGCCTCGCCGGGACGGTCCCGTGGCCGCCGCAGGGCCCCGCGGTCCGAACGGGCCCGTGCCGAGGCGCGGTTGGGCTGGTGGCTCGCCGGGCCGGCCTTCGTCCTGATGGTGGCCGTCATCTTCTACCCCGTCGCCCAGGCCGTCTGGGACTCCCTGTTCAGCTACCGCCTGACGGCTCCGGCCGACCGGGAGTTCATCGGCCTGCAGAACTACGGGACGATCCTGACGGACCAGGTGTTCTGGAGCGCCCTCGGCGTCACGGCACTGATCACCGTGGTGACGGTGTTCGTGGAGCTCATCCTCGGTTTCATCCTGGCGATGATCATGCACAAGGCCATCAAGTCCACCCGTGGCCTGGTCCGCACCGTGATCCTGGTGCCCTACGGCATCATCACCGTGGTCTCCGCCTATGCCTGGTACTACATGTTCTCGATCGACTCCGGCTACGTGAACAACTGGCTCAGCTGGCTGCCCGGGTTCAACGACGACATGAACTGGTTCGCCCAGGGCGGGACCTCGCTGGTGGTCATCATGTTCTCGGAGATCTGGAAGACCACACCCTTCATCTCGTTGCTCCTGCTCGCGGGGCTGGCCCAGGTCCCGGAGGACCTCTCCGAGGCGGCGGCCGTGGACGGCGCCAGCTGGTGGCAGCGCCTGAGCAAGGTGATCCTGCCGAACATGAAGGCCGCCATCATGGTGGCCGTGCTGTTCCGGGCCCTGGACGCGTTCCGGGTGTTCGACTCGATCTTCATCATGACCAACGGTGCCTACGGGACCGAGGTGCTCTCGCTGCTGGCCTACCGCACCTCGATCGGCCGGCTGGAGATCGGGCTCGGCTCGGCCATCTCCGTGGTGCTGTTCCTGTGTGTGGCCCTGATCGCCTTCACGGCGATCAAGGTCTTCAACGTCGACCTGGCCGGTGGAAAGGGAGGACGCAAATGAGCATCGAGGCGTCGAACGACAGCCGGGCCTCCCGTGCCCCGCGCGAGGAGGCACTGACCGACGAGGAGCTCGAAGGCCAGCAGAAGGCCCGTCGGGCCCGGCGGAACACCGCCATCGGCTGGTGGGTGCTCACCGCCGTCGTGGCCGTGTGGTGTCTCTTCCCCGTGGCCTCGATCCTCGCTACGAGCTTCAAGGCCCCGGCCGACCTGTCCAACGGCAAGTTCCTGCCCACCGAGTGGTCCGGGGTCAACTACTCGGAGATCCTGGTCGGTGACTCGCGGGAGCTGTTCCTGACGGCGCTGTGGAACTCGATCGGCATCTCCGTGATCGCCACCGCGATCGCCGTGGTGCTGGCCACCCTGTGCGCCTACGCGATCGCGCGGCTGGACTTCCCGGGCAAGAGGGTCGTGCTGACCGTCTCGCTGATGGTCTCCATGTTCCCCGTGATCTCCCTCGTGACGCCGCTGTTCAACATGTGGCGGACCCTGGGGCTGTATGACACCTGGCCCGGCCTGATCATCCCGTACCTGTCCCTGACCCTGCCGATCTCGATCTGGACGCTGACGGCGTTCTTCCAGCAGATCCCGTGGGAGCTGGAGCAGGCCGCCCAGGTGGACGGAGCCACCCCCTTGCAGGCGTTCCGCAAGGCGATCGTCCCGTTGGCGCTGCCGGGGGTGTTCACCACGGCGATCATCGCCTTCTTCATCGCCTGGAACGACTTCGTCTATGGCATCTCGCTGACCTCCACGGAGGCGGCCAGACCGGTGCCGGCCGCCCTGGCGTTCTTCAGCGGCGCCTCCCAGTTCGAGTCGCCCACCGGGGCGATCTCGGCCGCGGCGATCATCGTGACCATCCCCATCGTGCTGCTGGTCATGTTCTTCCAGAAGCAAATCGTCGCCGGCCTGACCTCGGGCGCGGTCAAGGGCTAGGCAGCCCGCACCAGTCAGCGAGAACCAAAGAAAGGGAGCACCGATGGCCTCCATCACCCTGAACAACATCGTCAAGAAGTACGATGACGGCTTCCCGGCCGTGAACAACGTGTCCCTGGACATCGCCGACGGTGAGTTCGTCATCCTGGTCGGCCCCTCGGGCTGCGGCAAGTCGACCCTGTTGCGGATGATCGTCGGGCTGGAGGACATCACCTCCGGGGAGCTGCAGATCGACGGGACCCGGAAGAACGAGGCCGCCCCGAAGGACCGGAACCTGGCCATGGTGTTCCAGAACTACGCGCTGTACCCGCACCTGACGGTCTATGAGAACATCGCCTTCCCGCTGCGCCTGGCCAAGGACAAGAACGGTGGGTCCGGTGGCGGGGTCGGGGGCGGTTCGGTGGACGACCGGGTCCGGAAGGCCGCGGACCTGCTCGAGCTGACCGAGCACCTGGACCGCAAGCCCGCCAACCTCTCCGGCGGCCAGCGCCAGCGGGTGGCCATGGGGCGGGCGATCGTCCGCGAGGCGGACGCGTTCCTGTTCGACGAGCCGCTGTCCAACCTGGACGCCAAGCTGCGTGGGCAGATGCGGGCCGAGATCGCCCAGCTGCAGCGTCGACTCGGCGTCACCAGCGTCTACGTGACCCACGACCAGACCGAGGCCATGACCCTGGGGGACCGGGTGGCCGTGCTGAAGAAGGGCATCCTCCAGCAGGTGGCCAGCCCGCGCGAGCTCTACGAGCAGCCCGTCAACCTGTTCGTGGCCGGGTTCATCGGTTCCCCCTCCATGAACTTCCTGCCGGCCACGCTCAAGGAGGGCGCGGACGGCGCCGGAGGCGCGGTCCTCTCCTCCCCGATCGGGGACATCCCCATCTCGGCGGAGAAGGCGGCCGTGGCCCGGGGGCGGGAACTGCTCATGATCGGCCTGCGGCCCGAGTTCTTCGAGGACGCCAAGCTCGTGGACGAGGCCAAGATGTCCAAGGGGTCGGTCTTCACCGCGGAGCTGTCCCACCTGGAGTGGCTGGGACACGAGCAGTACGGCTACATCGAGTTCGAGCCGGACGAGAAGGTCCGCCGGCTGCTCGCCGACCTGGCCGCGGAGATGGACGCCGACGAGCTGCGCCCGCAGGTGGTCACCACCCTGTCCGCGGAGTCACGGGTGCGGCCCGGCCAGCCCACGGAACTGTGGGTGGATTCCTCCCGCGTGCACCTCTTCGACCCGGAGTCCGGGGAGAACCTGACCCGGGACGCCGAGGCCGGCGCCGAGCTGACGCGGATGGCCACCGAGGAGCGCGAGCGGGAGATCGAGTTGGCGGCCTCCAGGGAGGACTGAGCCCCAGCGGCAGAGCCCCAGCTGCCGGACCACCACCTGCCGGACCACCGCCTGGCTGATCACGGCCGCAGTTAACGTCGAGAATCGCCGGTGAAATCGACAGTTGCCGCTCTCGTGATGGTGGGGACGGTCGGCTCAGGTAGTCGGCTCAGGCGGTCGCCTCGCGATGCGCCGCGGCGAGCCGGACGTAGGTGGCAGAGTTCTTCGCGAGGGAGGCCAGCTCCTCCTCCGTGAGCTCGCGGCGGACCTTGGCGGGGACGCCGGCCACGAGGGAACGGGGCGGGACCACGGTGCCCTCCAGGACTAGGGCGCCGGCCGCCACCAGGGACTGGGCGCCGATGACGGCCCCGTTCATGACGGTGGCGGACATCCCGATCAGGCAGCCGTCCTCCACGGTGGCCCCGTGGACCACCGCGGAGTGGCCCACCGAGATGTCATGGCCGAGGGTGCAGGGGAAGCCCGCGTCCGCGTGCAGCACCACATTGTCCTGCAGGTTGGTGCGTTCCCCCACGCGGATCGGGGCCGAGTCGCCCCGGGCGGATACCCCGTAGAAGGCGGACGACTCCGCGCCGAGGGCGACATCGCCGGACAGGGTGGCGGTCGGGGCGAGGAAGCAGGACGCGTGGGCGGCCGGCTCGGCGCCGGCGATGGTGATCAGGTGTGCCATGGCCTCAGCGTACGCGGTGCCCGCGTGATCTGGGTCGCACGAAATGGCCCTCCCTGTGCGGGGTCGGGGCCACTTCGTGCCACTCAGATGGAGGTCAGTCGAAGACGACGGTGCGCTTGCCGTCCAGCAGCACCCGGTGCTCGGCGTGCCACTTCACGGCGCGGGACAGGGTGGAGCCCTCCACCTCGCGCCCCCGGACCACGAACTCACGGGCCGTCTGGGCGTGGGTGACGCGCTGGACCGTCTGCTCGATGATCGGCCCCTCGTCCAGGTCCGCCGTGACGTAGTGCGCCGTGGCGCCGATCAGCTTGACGCCGCGGTCGTGGGCCTGATGGTAGGGCTTGGCGCCCTTGAAGGACGGCAGGAAGGAGTGGTGGATGTTGATCGCCTTGCCCTCGAGCTTGCGGCACAGGTCATCCGAGAGGATCTGCATGTAGCGGGCCAGCACGACCAGCTCGATGTCGTATTCCTTGACGAGGTCGAGCAGCTTGGCCTCGGCCTCGTCCTTGTTGGAGTTGCCGTCGGCGTCCTTGGTGACGGGGATGTGGATGAAGGGGATGCCGTAGAAGAACGCCATGGGCTGCAGTTCCAGGTGGTTGGAGACGATCACCGGGATCTCCACGGCCAGGGTGCCGGCGCGCTGCTGGAAGAGCAGGTCGTTCAGGGTCCGGCCGTCCTTGGAGCACATCACGAGGGTCCGGGTCTTGCGGGAGGCCTCCCAGAGTCCCAGGTCCATGGAGAACTGGTCCCGGACGGGGGCCAGGGCGGCCTCGACGTCGTCCAGGGTCTCCGGGGTGTTGAACTCCACCCGCATGAAGAAGGTCCCGGAGTCCGGGGAGTCGAACTGCTTGGACTCGGTGATGTCTCCCTGGACCGAGAGCAGGGCACCGGAGACGGCGTGCACGATGCCCTTGCTGTTCGTGCAGGACAGGGACAACACCATGGCGTTGCCGGGGGAGCCGGCCGGGGACTGGGAGGCGGCCGTGGACGCGGTGGCTGAGGGGGTGGCGGGAACGTTCATGACTCAAGCATACCTATCTCCATAGTGATTAGTATCACCCGGGGCCGAATTGTCCTCCGGTGGTGGGCACCCGGCGCGGGAGTCCGCCAGGTGCGCGGGCCGTAGGCCTCGGCCTCGGCCATGCCCTGTGGCACAGTGGGCGGAACCAACGGGTCGGCGCCCGGCCGGCCAGAACGTTGACCGTTACAGCAAAGGACGCGCGATGAATGACCAGCAGATCCTGTGGTTGGTAATCGGCGTGGTGGTGCTCCTCATCATCATCGCGGTTGCCGTCGTCATGGGGAACAGGCGGCGTGCCAAGCGTCGGGAGGCCGATCACCGGGAGGCGGAGAAGCTGCGCGACGACGCCGCCCGACGGCAGGAGCACACGCGCGCCGAGGAGGATCAGGCGGCAGCCGCGCGCCTGGAGGCCCGGGCCGCGGAGGAACAGGCCGACCAGCTGCGTGCCGAGGCTCAGGAGCGTGAGCGTTCGGCCGGCGATTCCCGCAGTGCCCTGGATTCGCAGTTGCGGGAGGCCGACCGGCTGGACCCGGAGGTACGGACCGACCGGAGCGGGCACCGCCGGGGCGGTGCTGAACCGGTCGACGCCGGTGACAACGACGCCGGTGACCACCAGGCCGGTGACCACCACGACGGTGACCACCACGACGGTGACCAGTCGGTGCGGGACCAGGCCCCGGGGCGTCATGCGGCACCCGTCGCAGCCGACGCCCCGCCTGCCGACGCCCCACCTTCCGGCGCCCCGACTGCTGACGGCGGGCCTGCTGACGGCGGGCCTGCTGACGACCGGCCGGCTGGCGACCGGACCATGAACCCCGTCGATCCCGACGACGAGGACCGGGGCGGGGGCGGTGATCGCCCGGGCCGCCTCCCCTGAGCCTGTCCCTGAGTCTGTCCCCGTGCTTGCAGACACCACGGGCCCCGTCCCTGCCATGGCAGGAACGGGGCCCGTGGTGTCCCCACCGGGGGCTACCGGAGGTTACCGGTCGCGGTCGACGCCCATGCCCGGGACGTCGGAGCCGTCGGCGTTGGCCTTCACGGCGTCCTCGATCCGCTGGCCGATGGTGGCGTCCACGTTCTTCCAGTACTGGAAGGCGTTGGAGAGCACCGGCTCCTGCACGCCGTCCAGGGCGCCGGAGACCGTCTGCACGAACTGGTCGCGCTGGGCGTCGTTGAACACCTCGCGGACCAGGATGCCGGGCTGCACGAAGTCGCCGTCGTCCTCGCGGAGGGTGTAGGCCTCGCGGGTCAGGGCGCCGTCGGCCTCCCAGCCGTTGTCCACCGGGCCGGTCTCGTCCGACCAGGAGTCACCGAAGGAGTTCGGGGCGTACACGGAGCGGGCACCGGTGTGCTCATACCACATGTTGCCCTCGAAGTTGTAGGTGTGGACCGGGTTGATCGGCTTGTTCACCGGCAGCTGCTGGAAGTTGGTGCCGATGCGGTAGCGCTGGGCATCCGCGTAGGCGAAGTTGCGGCCCAGCAGCATCTTGTCCGGGGAGTTGCCGGTGCCCGGGACCATGTTCGCCGGGGAGAACGCGGACTGCTCGATCTCGGCGAAGAAGTTCTCCGGGTTGCGGTTCAGGGTCAGGGTGCCGACCTTGTGGCGCGGGTAGTCCTTCTTGGACCAGATCTTGGTGAGGTCGAAGGGGTTGTACCGGTAGGTCTTGGCCTCCTCGTACGGCATGATCTGGAAATACAGGTCCCACTTCGGGAAGTCGCCCTCGGCGATCGCGTCACGCAGGTCGCGGCGGTGGTACTCGGCGTCCGCACCGGCCAGGCGCTCGGCCTCCTCGTTGGAGAGGTTCTCCACGCCCTGCTGGGACTCGAAGGCCCACTTGACCCAGAAGCGCTCGCCGGCGGCGTTGACCAGCGAGTAGGTGTGGGAGGAGTAGCCGTTCATGGTGCGCCAGGACTTGGGCAGGCCCCGTTCGCCCATGAGGTAGGTGACCTGGTGGGCGGACTCGGGGTTCTGGGTCCAGAAGTCCCACTGCATGGTGCCGTCACGCAGGCCGGAGTCCGGCATGCGCTTCTGGGAGCGGATGAAGTGCGGGAACTTCATGGGGTCGCGGACGAAGAACACGGGGGTGTTGTTGCCCACCATGTCGAAGTTGCCCTCTTCGGTGTAGAACTTCAGCGAGAAGCCGCGCACATCGCGCCAGGTGTCCGGGGAGCCCAGCTCGCCGGCCACGGTGGAGAAGCGGGCCAGCATGTCGGTCTTCTTGCCGGGCTGCAGGAAGTCGGCCTTGGTCCACTGCGAGACGTCCTCGGTGATCTCCAGGGTGCCGAAGGCGCCGGCGCCCTTGGCGTGCGGGCGGCGCTCCGGGACGTTCATCCGGTTGAAGTGCGCGAGGGTCTCCACCAGGTGGTGGTCGTGCAGGACGATGGGGCCGTCGGCGCCCACGGTCAGCGAGTTGCGGTCGCTGACGGCGGGGATGCCGGCCTGGGTGGTCGAACCGGTGGCGTGCGGAGTGGTTTCCGTCATCACGTTCTCCTACGGGGTTGGTTGGGGTGGTCGGGTCGGTCGGGTGGTGGGGATACCGGTCAGCCCTGACGGGCCGTCCGGGGGTCTGGGGCGGCGGCAGCGCCGGCCGGTCGGGCGGCGCAGTCCGCGCACAGGCCCTGGTAGACGACGTCGGCCACCTGGATGGTCATTCCGTGCGTCTCGGAGGGGGTCAGGCAGGGGGCGTGACCCACGGCGCAGGCCACGTCCTCGATCCGGCCGCAGTCCGTGCAGACGGCGTGGTGGTGGTTGTCCTCCACGCGGGTCTCATAGCGGGCGGGGGAGTTGGCCAGGTCCAGTTGACGCAGCAGTCCGGCGCCGGTGAGGGAGTGCAGCACGGTGTAGACCGACTGCACCGTGATCCCCGGCAGGGACTGCCGCACGTGGGCCAGGACCTCGTCCGCCGTGGCATGCGGCCTGGCGTGCAGGGCGTCCAGCACGGCCAGCCGCTGCTTGGTGACCCGCAGGCCAGCGGCCCGCATCCGGGCAGCCCACGCCAGGGGCGCGGCTCCGGACGGGGTGCTCTGGGTCATGGCTCCAGTATGCCATATTCTGAGTAACTCATAAATGCCCGGTGGTGGATTCGGCGGCCCCGACCGCGGCCCGCCGGCCGGCCCGGGTGGCGCCGATCGTGGAGGCGGAGGCGCCGTAGCCCACCAGGAAGAGGCCGGGCCGCTTGGCCACGGACACCCCGTCCGCGTGCATCACCACCCCGCCGCCGCGCTCGCGGACGTGCAGGGGGGCCAGGTGGTCCATGGTGGCCCGGAATCCGGTGGCCCACAGGATGGTGTCGACCGGTGTCTCCCACGTGGTGAGCGGGTCCTCCGTGGACACCTGGGTGCAGGCCCGCCCCGTCAGTGCAGTCACCCGGTCCAGGCCGCCGGCCGCCGCCGCGCCCGGCTCCAGCAGCGCGTCCGCGACGCGACCCTGGGAGGGGACCGCGCCGCCGTCGGGCCCCGGGCCGTCCAGCACCACGCCCGTGGGCGTGAGCCGGCGCAGCGGACCGCGGCTGATCAGCACGCCGGAGGCCAGGCCCGCCCGGTACTGCTCCGTGACGGGCAGGCCCGTGGCCGCCACCACCGAGAGGGGCGGCAGGCCCATGGTGGTGCGCGCGGAGACCGAGGTCTCCACGTCCACGCCCCAGGAGGCATCGAAGAAGCGGTCCGTCCAGTCCGGCTCGCGGCGCGTGCTCCACACGGTCCGGGCGCCGGCCTCATGCAGCTGGAGCAGGAACTGCAGCGCGGAGGTGCCGCCCCCGACCACCAGGACCCGCTGCCCCGCGAAGTCGGAGGCGGCGGTGAACCCCCGGGTGTGGAGCTGGCGGCCGGTGAACTCGGCGATCCCGGGGTAGTAGGGGACATACGGGCTGTCCCACGTGCCGGTGGCGTTGATGACGGTGCGGGCCCGCCAGGTGCGGCCGTCGGCGGCGGTGACGGTGAAGAAGCCTGTCTCGCCGTGCCCTGCCGCCGCATCCTCCACATGGTGATCCACGGAGACGACCTTCACGGGGCGGACCACGGGCAGGGCGAGATCCCGCTCGTACCTGCCGTAGTAGCGGGCGACCACGCGGCTGGCGGGCTCGGCCGGATCCGGGGTGCCCAGCGCCATCCCGGGCAGGTCGTGGATCCCATGGGCTGCGTCGAAGGTCAGGGCGTCCCAGCGGTGCCGCCAGGCCCCGCCCGGGCCGTCGTTGGCGTCCAGGACCATGAAGTCCTCGTGCGGGCGCAGCTTCTTGCGCAGCAGCTGGCCGGCCGCGCTGAGCCCGGCCTGACCGGCGCCGATCACCACGGTGGCCAGCAGGGGGGTGGGGCCGGACGCGGAGTTGCTCATGAGGCGCAGTATGGCAGGGAAATGCGAACGGGTCAGGCCCGGCCCCGCGCTACGATGGGGCGCAGGCCGCGACTGGCGAAGGTGGACCACCACCGGGAAGCGGCGAACACGGATCGGCGACCTGCTGAAGGCCGCCGGACCGTGCAGGCCTTCGGACCGCCCGCCTGGGTCCGGCGGCGTCCCATGATCGTGACTACGCCAGCAGGAGCCTTCCGTGACAGAGCCCACCGCAGCATTCGCCGACCGCACCTCCCTGAACAACCAGCCGCTCTCCGCCGTGGACCCGGAGATCGCCGAGGTCCTGGGCCTCGAGCTGGGCCGCCAGCGGGACACCCTGGAGATGATCGCCTCCGAGAACTTCGTGCCGCGCGCGATCCTCCAGACCCAGGGCTCGGTGCTGACCAACAAGTATGCGGAGGGGTACCCCGGGCGCCGCTACTACGGTGGCTGCGAGCACGTGGACGTGGCCGAGAACCTGGCGATCGAGCGGGCCAAGTCCCTGTTCGGCGCCGAGCACGTCAACGTGCAGCCCCACGCCGGCGCGCAGGCGAATGTGGCCCTGATGACCGCGCTGCTGCAGCCGGGTCAGACGCTGATGGGCCTGTCCCTGGCGCACGGTGGGCACCTGACCCACGGGATGAAGCTGAACTTCTCCGGCAAGACCTACACGATCGCCGCCTACGAGGTGGACCCGGACACCTACCGGATCGACATGGACAAGGTCCGCGAGAAGGCCCTGGCCGAGAAGCCGGCCATGATCGTGGCCGGCTGGTCCGCCTACCCGCGCCAGCTGGACTTCGAGGCGTTCCGTTCCATCGCGGATGAGGTCGGCGCCAAGCTGTGGGTGGACATGGCCCACTTCGCCGGCCTCGTGGCCGCCGGGCTGCACCCGAACCCGGTGCCGCACGCCGATGTGGTGACCTCCACGGCGCACAAGACGCTGGCGGGCCCGCGTTCGGGCTTCATCCTCTCCAGGGAGGAGTACGCCAAGAAGATCGACTCCGCGGTGTTCCCGGGCCAGCAGGGCGGCCCGCTGATGCACGCGATCGCCGGCAAGGCGGTGGCCTTCAAGATCGCCGCCTCACAGGAGTTCGCCGAGCGCCAGCGCCGCACGATCGAGGGCGCGCAGATCCTCGCCGAGCGGCTGACCGCCGCCGATGTCACCGAGCACGGGGTCTCCGTGCTGACCGGCGGCACGGACGTGCACCTGATCCTGGTGGACCTGCGCCACGCCGCACTGGACGGCCGCCAGGCCGAGGACCTGCTGCACGAGGTGGGCATCACGGTGAACCGCAACTCGGTTCCGTTCGACCCCCGGCCGCCGATGACCACCTCCGGCCTGCGCATCGGGACCCCGGCCCTGGCGACCCGCGGCTTCGGCGCCGAGGAGTTCACCGAGGTGGCGGACATCATCGCCCAGACCCTGACGCCGGGCCCGGACGTGGAGGCGCTCAAGGCCAGGGTGGACCGTCTGGCGGCAGACTTCCCGCTGTACGACGGCCTGGAGGGCTGGTGACAGGAGCGACCTCAATCACTATGGTGATAGGTATAGATTCCCTCTGGCCCTGCCGACCCCGCAAGGAAGCGTGACCCCGCCATGACCGCACAGAAGCTCGACGGCCGCGCCACCGCGGCCGCCATCAAGAAGGATCTGGCCGGCCGCGTGGCGGCCCTGAAGGAACAGGGCGTGGTGCCCGGGCTGGGCACCGTGCTGGTGGGGGAGGACCCCGGGTCCCAGTCCTATGTGGCCGGCAAGCACCGGGACTGCGCCGAGGTGGGCATCACCTCCATCCGCCGCGACCTGCCGGAGACCGCCACCGAGGAGGAGCTGCTGGCCGTGCTGGCCGAGCTCAACGCCGACGACGCCTGCACCGGGTACATCGTGCAGCTGCCGCTGCCGAAGCACATCGACACGGACCGGGTGCTGGAGGCCATCGATCCGGACAAGGACGCGGACGGACTGCACCCCATGAACCTGGGCCGGCTCGTGGCCTCGGTGGGCGGGGAACTGGACTCCCCGCTGCCGTGCACCCCCAAGGGCTGCGTGGACCTGCTCCAGCACTACGGGATCGAGCTGGCCGGACAGCTCGTGCTGGTGATCGGCCGCGGGGTGACCATCGGCCGGCCCGCAGGGCTGGTGCTGACCCGCCGGGACGTCAACGCCACCGTGGTGCTGGCCCACACCGGCACGAAGGACCTGAAGGCCGAGCTGGCCCGCGCGGACGTGATCATCGCCGCCGCCGGGGTGGCCCATATGGTCAAGGCCGAGGACGTCAAGGAGGGCGTGATCGTCCTGGACGTGGGCGTCTCCCGCGTCGAGGGTGAGGACGGCAAGGCCAGGATCACCGGGGACGTGGACCCGGCCGTGGCCGAGAAGGCCTCCTGGATGGCCCCCAACCCCGGCGGCGTGGGGCCGATGACCCGCGTGGAGCTGCTGGCCAACGTGGTCGAGGCCGCCGAGAGGGCCGTCGCCGCGCGCTCCTGAGCCGGACAGGTGGTCGTCATCGGGCGGACATCTCGTCGTGGTGCGCTCCGACGAAACGTCCATCCGATGACGGCAGCCCGGTCAGGCCCACGTAATGGCGAACGGAAGGGGCCTGCCGGCAGCCTCTGGTCCCGGCTACACTCGCCCGGGTGACTCCTGAAAGATGTGATGCGGATCGCACTGGTCCCGCCTCTGCCGCCTCGGCCGCCTCGGTCGCCTCTACAACCCCGCCGGTCATCGAGGCCCGCGGGCTGACGAAGCGCTACGGCGCCGTGACGGCCGTGGACGGGATCGACTTCGCCGTGCGTCCGGGGGAGTCCTTCGGGCTGCTCGGCCCCAACGGCGCGGGCAAGTCCACCACCATGCGCATGATCGGCGGGGTGTCCCAGCGCACCGGCGGGGACCTGGCCATCATGGGCCTGGACCCGGAGCGCCACGGGCCCGAGGTCCGCGCCCACCTCGGGGTGGTTCCGCAGCAGGACAACCTGGACGAGGAACTCACCGTACGGGACAACCTCATCGTCTACGGCAGGTACTTCGGCCTGCCCTACTCCTACCTGCGGCCCAAAGCCACCGAGCTGCTGGAGTTCGCCCAGCTCACCGAGAAGGCCCAGACGCGGGTGGACGACCTCTCCGGCGGGATGAAGCGCCGCCTGGTGATCGCCCGGGGGCTCGTCAACGAGCCCCGGGTCCTGCTGCTGGACGAGCCCACCACTGGGCTGGACCCGCAGGCCCGGCACATCCTGTGGGACCGGCTGTTCCGGCTCAAGGAGCAGGGCACCACGCTCGTACTGACCACCCACTACATGGACGAGGCCGAGCAGCTGTGTGACCGGCTGATCGTGGTGGACCACGGCCGCATCATGGCCGAGGGGTCCCCGGCCGCCCTGATCCGGGAACACTCCAGCCGCGAGGTCCTCGAGCTGCGGTTCGGGGCCGTCCACAACGCCGCGGCGGCCCTGAAGCTCGAGCGCGAGCTGGCCGGGGTGGACCGGATCGAGTCCCTGCCGGACCGGGTGCTCGTCTACGCCCACGACGGCGAGGGCGCCCTGGAGACGGTGACGGGGCTGGGCCTGGAACCGGTCACCTCGCTGGTGCGCCGGTCCTCGCTGGAGGACGTCTTCCTCACCCTGACCGGGCGGAGCCTCATTGACTGATTCCCCGCCCGCCCCGCTGAGCCCGCCCGCCCCGCTGAGCCCGGCCGCCCCGCTGAGCCCGGCCGCCCCGCTGAGCCCGGCCGCCTCCGCGGCCCGGGTCCGCCGGTTCGGCGCCTGGTACTATGCCGAGCACTACCTGCAGAACATGCGCCGCTACGGCGGGGTCATCCTGGTCTCCGCCATCGGGGAGCCGCTGGTCTACCTGCTGGCGATGGGGATGGGCCTGGCCACCCTGATCGGCGGCGGCGGCTCGGAGGCGGTCGGCGCCGCGGACGGGACGGGCGGGGTCGGCTACCTGGAGTTCATCGCCCCGGCCCTGCTGGCCGCCGGCACCCTGATGGCCGCCGCCACGGAGTTCACCTATCCCGTGATGGACGGGTTCAAGTGGCACCGGCTCTACTTCGGCCCGCAGGCCAGCCCGATCGCCCCGCACCAGATCGCCGCCGGCCACGTCACCGCGGTCCTGCTGCGGTACCTGGTCCAGTCCGTGCTGTTCTTCCTCATCATGCTCGCCTTCGGGGCGGTCTCCAGCCCCTGGGGCTGGCTGCAGGTGCTCTCCGCGTGCCTGGGCGGGCTGGCCGTGGGGCTGCCGCTCATGGCGTACGCGGCCTCCCTGCGGCGGGACGCCGGCCAGTTCGCCCTCGTCCAGCGCTTCATCATCATGCCGCTGTTCCTGTTCTCCGCCACCTTCTACCCCCTGGACGCCCTGCCGATCGGCCTGCAGTGGATCGGCTGGATCTCCCCGCAGTGGCATGCCGCCCAGCTCGGCCGGATCGCCTCCTACGGGATGGAGAACCCCGCCTGGCTGACCGCCGTGCACGTGGGCTACCTGCTGGCGTTGGCCGCCCTCGGCTGGATCCTCGTGCGCCGGATCTACACCCGGCGCCTGGGCTGGGTCCCCGGGACGGCGGACCGGGACGCGGCGGTGGGACGGGTCAGAACCGGCAGCGCACGACGACGGCCCGCGCCCGCCGCTGCCGACGCACCCGGTGCGGTGGCAGCGGGAAGCCGGCCGGCCGGCGTCGTGCCCCGGGTTCCGGTACAGCAGGTGCCCCCGATGCCGGAACTCACCGCGCGGACCGGACCGGGGGCCGGGATGTACGCGGGCCGGATCCGGGTGGTGGTCCAGCGGGGGCTGCGGGCCCTGAAGACCTCGAACTGGGCGATCTTCGTGTCCGGTTTCGTGGAGCCGGTGCTGTACCTGCTGAGCCTCGGGATCGGGCTGGGGGCGCTGGTGGGGGAGGTCCAGGGGCCGGCGGGACCGGTGGGCTACGGGGAGTTCATCGCCCCGGCGCTGCTGGCCGTGTCCGCCATGAACGGCGCCATCTACGACTCCACCTGGAACGTGTTCTTCAAGATGAAGATGTCCAAGCTCTACGAGACCATGCTCAACACCTCGCTGGGGCCGGTGGACATCGCGCTGGGGGAGATCACGCTGGCCCTGATGCGCGGTGGCCTGTACTCGGTGGCGTTCCTGGTGGTGATGTCCGCCCTGGGCCTGGTGACGAGCTGGTGGGCCCTGCTGCTGGTGCCCGCCGCCCTGATGATCGCGTTCGCCTTCGCCTCCGTGGGGATGGCGGTGACCAGCTATATGACGAAGTTCCAGCAGATGGACTGGATCATGGTGGTGCTGATGCCGATGTTCCTGTTCTCTGCCACGTTCTTCCCGCTGGCCGTGTACCCGGAGCCCGTCCAGTGGGTCATCCAGGCGCTGCCGCTGTGGCACGGGGTGGAGCTGATGCGTCAGCTGGGGGCCGGGGTCTTCACGGTGTTCACGGGCGTGCACGTGCTGTACTTCGCGGTGATGATCTGCGGCGGGCTGGTCTTCACCTCCTACCGGCTGAAGGCGCTGTTCCTGCGCTGACCCGGATCACGGTACCGACACCTGTCGACTCTGCCGGCGATTCTCGACCTGTACTGCGGCCGTGATCGGTGGTGGGGGTCAGTCCTCCAGGACCAGGGTCCCGTTGCGGCGGCGCCGGAGGTAGTCGAGCACGCCGGCGGCCAGGGTGACCGCCAGCAGCCCCAGGACCACCAGCAGGGCGGCGTCGGCGGCCTCCCCGTGGGCCACGGCCACCGCGGATCCCGCCGAGGCCGCGTCGGGGCGGTCGCCGTCGGTACCGGAGGCCGCGAGGGAGGCGTAGAAGGCCCCGGTCACGGCGGCCAGGCCGATGGCCGTCAGCACGCGCTGGGCCGTCTGGGAGACCCCGCCGGCGGCTCCGGCGGCGTGCAACGGGACCTCGTGCATGGTGAGGACCTGCGTGCTGGTCATCAGCAGGGCTTGGCCCGGGCCGAAGAGGAACAGGCAGGCGGCCAGGGTCCAGTAGGGCCAGGCGCCGGCGGCGATCTGGTGGAAGGCGACCATGCCCAGGACCACGGCGATCATGGCCAGCACCCCGCCCAGCACCACGAACAGCGGGCCGCGGCGGTGGACATGCTGGCCGATCCAGGGGGAGAGGACCATGATCGCCACCGCCGGGGGCAGGGAGGTCAGGCCCGCCGCCAGCGCGGACAGGCCCAGCCCCTGCTGGGTCACGATGGCCTGGACGGCCCACAGCCCCGGCATGGCTCCCAGGAGGAAGGACGTGGTCACCGTGCTGTAGCTGAAGGAGGGGATGCGGAACAGCATCGGATCCACCATGGGGGCGCGTCCCGTGACCGGGTACCGGGCCTTCATGCGCTGTTCCCACCTCCACCAGGCGGCGAGCAGCACGACGGCCGGCGCCAGCAGGAGCCAGGTCCCGGGCAGGATGAAGGGGAGCATCACGAAGACCACGGCGGCGGCCAGCAGGACCATGCCGACGGGGTCCAGCGCGCCCAGGGTGCGGCGTGCCTCGGCGGCCCGGTCCCGCGCCGGAGGATGGAGCCAGGCCACGGCCAGGACGGCGGAGAGCACGCCGAAGGGGACGTTGATGAGGAACGTGATGCGCCATCCCCATTCCGGGCCCAGGGCCCCGATGATCACCCCGCCCAGGGTCGGGCCGATGGCGACCCCGAGGCCGACGATGGTGCCGAAGAACCCGTAGGCGCGGCCACGGGCCCGGCCGTGGAAGACGTTCTGGATGATGCCGATGATCTGCGGGTTGAGCAGCCCGGAACCCAGGCCGGTCACGACCCGGGACAGGTTGAGCATCAGCGGGTCGACCGCCAGGCCGGCGGCCAGCGACCCCACCGTGAAGAACAGGATGCCGGCGATGAAGATCGGCTTGCGGCCCCAGAGGTCGCCGGCGCGTCCGGCGGCCACGAGGACCACGCCGAAGGCCAGGGCGTAACCGGCCAGCACCCACTGGATGTCCGCCGGGGAGGCCCCCAGCCCGTCCTCGATGGCGGGCAGGGCCACGTTGACCACGCTGACGCTCATCAGGGACATGAACAGGGGCACCAGCAGGACCACGAGGATTCGGTTGCCGCCGGCGGGCTGCCCGCCGGCCGGCAGGGGGTTCCGGTTCATCACGGACGCACCTCCCCGTGGAGCTGACGGCCCTGGACCAGCCAGAACACCGGGAGCAGGGCGAGGACGAATCCGGCCAGGACCCAGAACAGGCCGCCGGTGCCCCACCACTGGACGAGGACCCCGGCGAGCAGCGGGCCGAGGCCCATGCCGAGGTCGATCCCCAGGAAGTAGGTCGAGGCGCCCATGCCGGCATGTTCCCGGGGGACCCGGGTGACGCAGATGACCTGCCCGGCCGAGAGCAGCTGGCCATAGCCGAGTCCCACCAGCACGGCGGCCGCCAGTAACACCCAGACGTGGTCCGCCGCGGCGATGGCCGCGAGCCCGGCGGCGAAGAGGACGAAGGCGGGCAGCATGACCACGTTCGCGCCCCGGTGGTCCATGAGCCGGCCCGTGAACAGGCGGGAGACGAGCACGGTGCCCGCGTAGACCGCGAAGAACAGGCTGGCGACGGCGCCGAAGCCGCGTTCGCTGGCCAGGGTGGCCAGGAAGGTGACGATCCCGGCGTACCCCAGGGAGTACAGGGCCGCCACGGCTGCGGTGGGTGCCGCGCCGGGCTCCACGTAGCGCGCCCACGCCGGGCGCGGGGCGGCCGGGGCTGTGGGGGCTGCCTGGGCGGCGGGAGCCTGGGCGTCGGGCACCTCCGCGGTGCCCGACGCCGGCCCGTCCCCCGGGTGCCCCGGTTCCGGCTGGCGCGGGCGGACGTCCATGAACCACGCGGTGACCAGACCGATCAGGGAGACGGCGGAGGCGGTCACGGCGACGGGGCCGAACCCGCCCCCCACGCCGGCGCCGGCGGCTGAGCCGGCCAGGGCCAGCCCGATCAGGGGGCCGGCGGCCACGCCGATCAGCGTGGAGGAGGAGTAGTGGCTGGTGCCCTCGGAGAGCCGGGAGACCGGGAGCCGGTTCACGGCGGCACCGGCGATCACGGAGGACGACACCCCGAACGTCAGCCCGTGGACGGCACGCACCAGCAGCAGCGCCCACACGGACCCGGAGGCCCAGTACAGCAGCGGTGCGACGACGAACGCGGCGAAGCCGATGAGCAGCAGCGGGCGGGAGCCGAACCGCTCGATCAGCGGCCCGGCGAGGATCCGGGAGATGAGGGTGCCCAGGATGAACACCGAGGCCACGGCACCGCCCACGGAGTCGCCGACCGCGAACCGGGCGACGGTGTAGCCCGCCACGGTGGACAGCAGGAAGTGCACGTTGAAGAACATCATGATGTTGGCCAGGCAGGCCAGCACGAAACCCCGGGACCACAGCGCCGGCCGGGCGGCGGGAGGCGTTGAGGCGGAGGGGCGGGAGGAGGCGGGCATGTCCACCAGACTAAGCCGGTGGCGATCAGCGCCCGGACGGGACACCACGGACGTTCACATGCGGGATAATCGAGACATGCAGTCAGTGGAGAGTTCGAACAAGCGCAACGCCGGCCAGGCCGGCACCGGGGCCCGTGGTCTGGGCTGGGCCTCGAAGGGCAGCGGCATCACCTTCGCCGCCATGGTGGTGATCCTGCTGGTGGCCCTGATGTTCGCGGCCAACCAGAACGACGTGATCGGCTGGCTGCTGGTGGCCATCTCCGCCGGCTGGCTCGTGCTGGCCATCCTCGTGGTCCTCGGGGTGCGCCGCGGTGCGCGCTCGGTGGACCGCAAGATGAAGAACTTCTCCGCCTCCCTGGCCCCGCAGGTCCCGGACCGGGCCAGTGCCCCCGAGCCGGCCGACCCGATGCGGGACACCAAGCTCGACCACTCGTTCAAGATCGTCCAGGTGCAGGCCCGCGTGGTCACCGAGGAACTCGCCAAGGGCACCGAGGCGGACACGGACATGGTGACCCGCGCCCTGGAGACCATCCACATCACCTCCGCGAACGCCCGGGACATGCTCAAGGACACGGACAAGGACAAGGGCACCGGCACGGACACGGGGGCGAAGCCGGAACCGGCACCGGGGCAGCGGCCGCGGCGTGGACCGGACGCCGAGGGCCCGATCGCCGGGGAGGTCATCAACTGACCTGCCCCGGTCCTCGGTCCCGCTAGGCTGGAACGCGTGACTTCCGCCGAGACCGCACCCCAGCCCGTCATCCACACCAACGCCCACGCCCCCAAGGCGGACGGTGCCCTGCGCCTGGCCACCGTCAACGTCAACGGCATCCGTGCCGCCCACCGCAAGGGCATGGGCGCCTGGTTCGCCGGCCGCGGGGTCGACGTCCTCACACTCCAGGAGGTGCGTGCGCCGAAGGAGATCGTGGAGGGCCTGCTCGAGGACATCACGGGCCAGGACTGGCACGTGGTGGAGACCGCCGCCGCGGCCAAGGGCCGTGCCGGCGTCGCGATCGCCACCCTGCTGGAACCCCAGGACACCCGGGTCGGGATCGGGGAGCCGTACTTCGACGACTCGGGCCGCTGGATCGAGACCGACCTGATCGCCCCGGACGGCAAGGCGCTCACCGTGGTGTCCGCCTACGTCCACTCCGGGGTCGTCGACACCCCCAAGCAGGTGGACAAGTACCGGTTCCTCGACGAGATGATCCGGCGCCTGCCCGAGCTGCGGGCCACCCGGGACTACGCCGTGGTCACCGGTGACCTCAACGTCGGCCACACGAAGCTCGACATCAAGAACTGGCGGGGCAACACCAAGAAGGCCGGCTTCCTGCCCGAGGAGCGCGCCTACTTCGACCGCTTCTTCGGCGAGGAGATCGGCTACCGGGACGTGCACCGCGACCTGGCGGGAGAGGTGGACGGGCCCTACACGTGGTGGTCCCAGCGCGGCCAGGCCTTCGACAACGACACCGGCTGGCGCATCGACTACCAGGCCGCCACCCCCGAGCTGGCCGCCAAGGCCACCTCCGCCGTGGTGGACCGCGCCCCCAGCTACGACACCCGCTTCTCCGACCACGCCCCGCTCGTGGTCGACTACCAGTTCTGAGGAAGACCCCGTGACCGAGAACCCCACCCCCGACGCCGGCCCCCGCACCGCGCGGACGTCCCCGGCGGACGTCTTGGCCCAGGACACCTCCACGACCGCCCACCTGGCCGGCGCCGGCACGCGCCACCGCGTGCTCTCGGGCATGCAGCCCTCGGCAGACTCCCTGCACCTGGGCAACTACCTCGGGGCCCTGGTGAACTGGGTGCAGGTCCAACAGGACTTCGACGCCTACTTCTTCATCCCGGACCTGCACGCCATCACCACCCCACAGGACCCGGCGTCCGTGCGCCTGCGCACGCGCAACACCGCGGCGCAGTACATCGCAGCCGGGATCGACCCCGAACGCTCCACGCTGTTCGTGCAGTCCCAGGTGCCCGAGCACGCCCAGCTGGCCTGGATCCTGATGTGCATGACGGGCATGGGTGAGGCCCAGCGCATGACCCAATTCAAGGACAAGGCGGCCAGGCAGGGCGCGGAGGCGGCCGGCGTCGGGCTGTTGGCCTATCCCATGCTGATGGCCGCGGACATCCTGCTGTACCAGCCGCACGGCGTTCCCGTGGGCGACGACCAGCGCCAGCACGTGGAACTGACGCGGGACCTGGCCCAGCGGTTCAACACCCGGCACGGGGAGACGTTCGTGGTGCCGACCGGCTTCTACCCGGAGAACGGCGCCCGGATCTACGACCTGCAGAACCCCACGGCGAAGATGTCCAAGTCCGCGGAGTCCCCGAACGGGCTCATCAACATCCTCGACGAGCCCAAGGTCACCGCCAAGCGCATCAAGTCCGCCGTGACCGACGACGGCACCGAGGTCCGCTTCGACCGGGGGACCAAGCCCGGGGTGTCCAACCTGCTCTCGATCTTCGCCGCCTTCACCGGCCGGAGCATCCCCGAGCTCGAGGAGGCCTACGTCGGGAAGATGTACGGCCACCTCAAGGTGGACCTGGCCGAGGCCGTCGTCGAGCGCCTGGCCCCGATCCGTACGCGGGCCCTGGAGCTGATGGACGACCCGGCCGAGCTGGACCGGCTGCTGGACCACGGGGCGGCCAAGGCCCGCGAGGTCGCCGCGCCGGTGCTGGCCGACGTGTACGCGAAGGCCGGGTTCCTGCCGCCGAGCCGCTGAGCCATGTCACGGACACCCATGACACCTGTCATCTGTGCGCCCCAGAGCCCGTTTCGGACCGGGCTGGGACCGGGTGACCTGACATACTGACAGGGAACCCCACCCCGACGAAAGTCACAAGGAAAGGTCCCGCATGTCAGTACCCGTTCTCGAGACGGAGAACCTGGTCAAGGTCTATGGGCGCGGGCAATCCCGTTTCGACGCCCTCAAGGGCCTGACCTTCGAGATCCAGCAGGGCGAATCGGTGGCGATCGTCGGCAAGTCGGGCTCAGGGAAGTCCACGCTGATGCACCTGTTGGCGTTGCTGGACGACCCGACGTCCGGCGTGGTGGCTATGCAGGGGCGCCCCGTCAGCCAGTTGAAGGCCTCCCAGGTCTCCGCCGTGCGCAACGACACCTTCGGGTTCGTGTTCCAGCAGTTCTTCCTCAACGCGAACCAGACGGTGCTGGAGAACGTGATCCTGCCCCTGAAGATCGCCGGTGTCCCCGCCGCGGAACGCAAGCGCCGCGGCCTCCAGGTACTGGATCAGCTGGAGCTGGCGGACAAGGCCAAGAACAAGGCCACCGACCTCTCCGGTGGCCAGAAGCAGCGCGTCTGCATCGCCCGCGCCCTGGTCAACAACCCGACCGTGCTCTTCGCCGACGAGCCCACGGGCAACCTGGACACGGCCACCAGCGAGGTCGTGGAGGACATCCTCTTCGGGCTGCACCGGGACCGGGGCATCACCCTGGTGGTCGTCACCCACGACGACGACCTGGCCGCCCGCTGCGACCGCCGGCTGCTGATGCAGGACGGGATGATCATCGCCGACGAACGGGGCGAGGCGGCCAAGGCCGCCGGCGCCGGCGTGGGGCAGGCCTCCCGGGAGGGATCGCGTCGGCCGGGCGGGCACGGCCGGCACGCCGCCCCCGCACCGGTCGACGCGCGTCCGGACGCCCCGGGCACCGGCGGGACCGGGGAGGCACAGGCATGAGGAGCGTAGACGTCGTCAAGACCGCGCTGGGCAACACCATGCGGTCCAAGACCAGGACCTTCCTGACGGTCATCGCGATCGTCATCGGTGCCTTCACCCTGACCCTGACCTCGGGGCTGGGCGCCGGGATCAACAAGTACGTGGACTCCATGGTGGCCGGCTTCGGTGAGACCGACCAGATCTACGTGATGCCCGGGGCCGACCCCGCCCAGCAGATGAGCACCAGCTCGGAGCCCCAGGAGTACGACCCGGAGCAATCCGGCGCCACCGGAGAGTTCGGCATGCAGATGTTGACCGAGGACGACATCGCCACGATCCAGGGGATCGACTCGGTCACGGACGTCGAGCCCATCGTGTTCGTCACCGCGGACTACCTCCAGACCGAGGCGGGGGACCAGTTCGTCCTGGACAGCCTGGGCTTCCCCTCGGACGGAGACAGCATGGAGCTGTCCGCCGGCGAGCTGCCGGACCCGGAGGCCAGCCAGATCACCGTGCCGGAGAACTGGCTGCCGGCCTTCGACACGGAGGACCCGAACGAGGTGATCGGCCAGACCGTCATCATCGGCCTCAAGGACCTGGCCCAGCAGGAGCAGACGGTCGAGGCCCAGATCGTGGGCGTCTCCGAGCAGGCCATCTCCGGCGTGGGCGGAAGCCCCATGCCCTCCAGCTCCCTGAACCAGGAGCTGAACGAGGTGCAGAACTCCGGCCTGGAGGTGGACCAGCCCCAGTCCTACGTGCAGGCCGTGGCCACCGTGGAGAACCTGGCGGAGAACGAGACGGCGGTCAAGGCGGCCCTGATGGACGAGGGTCTCATGGGCCTGACCCTGGAGGACCAGCTGGGCGTCATCACGGGGATCATCGACACGGTGACGTGGGTCCTCAACGGCTTCGCGCTGATCGCCCTGCTGGCCGCCAGCTTCGGCATCGTCAACACGCTGCTGATGTCCGTGCAGGAGCGGACCCGGGAGATCGGCCTGATGAAGGCCCTCGGCATGGGCCGAGGCAAGGTCTTCGGCCTGTTCTCCACCGAGGCCGTGCTGCTCGGGGTCATGGGCTCCGTGATCGGCGTGGGCCTGGGCGTGGCGATCGGCGTGGGCGGCAACGCGGCCCTGGTCAACGGCCCGCTGTCAGGCGTGGCCGGGCTGAGCCTGTTCGCCGTGGACCCGCTGTCCATCCTGCTGATCACGGCGCTGATCCTCGTGATCGCGTTCCTGGCCGGCACCATGCCGGCAGCCCGTGCCGCCAAGAAGGACCCGATCGAGGCCCTGCGGTACGAGTAGCCCGGCGAGAGAACTTTTCCACCATCCAGAGAGGGGTAACACCATGACAGAGAATCCACAGCAGCCCTACGGCGTCCCGGGCCAGCAGCAGCCCTACGGCAACCCGGCCTTCGAGGGCCAGATGCAGGGCCAGGGCCAGCAGGGCTCCAAGTACGGCACGGCCGCCTACGACTCCGGCGCCTTCGGCCAGGAGGTGTCCGAGCCGAAGAAGTTCGGCCTGCTCAAGAACCTGACCCTGGCCTCGCTGGCGATCTACGTGATCTCCAGCATCGTCGGCTTCATCACCTCCGGCAACCAGGACATCATGGATGCCACCCTCGACCAGCAGTCCGAGCAGCTGGGCATCCCGCGGGAGCAGCTGGAGGAGGGCATGGAGATCGGGACGGCGATCGCCATGGGCACCACCGTGGTGACCCTGGTCATCGCGGCGGCCGTCTACCTGCTGGTGTACTTCGGCCTGCGCAAGTCGAAGAACTGGGCCCGCATCCTGGGCACCGTGTTCGCCGCGATCGGCACGCTGTTCACCCTGTGGGGCCTGACCGGCCTGGGCGTCATGATGTCCGTGGCCGCCGGCCTGGGCATCGCCAGCATCGTCGTCACCGTGGCCTTCCTGGTCGTGAACATCTGGTGGCTCGTGACCGCGTTCTCGAAGGACGTCAACGCGTACCTGCGCGCCCGCGCCTGAGGCAACCGGCCGCCGTCGTACCCCCACGGACACACCCCCGCGGACACGATGGACCCGGCAACGCAGAAGCCCCCCGGAGAAGATCTCCGGGGGGCTTCTGCGTGCTGCGGTGCAGGTGGGTCAGGTCGGTGGGGGAGGGGTCAGAACGCCCCGGCCAGGACCGCCTGCTTGACCTCGGCGATGGCCTTGGTCACCTGGATGCCGCGGGGGCAGGCATCGGTGCAGTTGAAGGTGGTGCGGCAGCGCCACACGCCCTCCTTGTCGTTGAGGATCTCCAGGCGCATGTCACCGGCATCGTCGCGCGAGTCGAAGATGAAGCGGTGGGCGTTGACGATGGCGGCCGGACCGAAGTACTGGCCATCGGTCCAGAACACCGGGCAGGAGGAGGTGCAGGCGGCGCAGAGGATGCACTTGGTGGTGTCATCGAAGCGCTCCCGCTCCTCGGCGGACTGCAGACGCTCCTTGGTGGGCTCCGGGCCCTTGTTGACCAGGAACGGCATGATCTCGCGGTAGGACTGGAAGAACGGATCCATGTCCACGATCAGGTCCTTCTCCACCGGCAGGCCCTTGATGGGCTCCACCAGGATGGGCTTGGACAGGTCCAGGTCCTTCAGCAGGACCTTGCAGGCCAGGCGGTTGCGGCCGTTGATGCGCATGGCATCGGAGCCGCAGACGCCGTGGGCGCAGGACCGGCGGAAGGACAGGGTGCCGTCGAGGTCCCACTTGACCTTGTGCAGGGCGTCCAGCACGCGGTCGGTGCCGTACATGGTGATCTTCCACTCGTCCCAGTAGGACTCCTCGGAAGACTCGGGCAGGTAGCGGCGGACCCTGAGGGTGACGTCGAAGCTCGGAATCTCACCGGCGCCGCCGCCGCCCTGGGCGCCCAGATCGACCTTGGAGGGTCCCTCGGCGGGTTCGTTGATTGTGGTGCTCATCAGTACTTACGCTCCATCGGCTGGTAACGGGTGACAACGACCGGCTTGGTCTCGGACCGGATGCCCTTGACCCCCTCCATCTCGGAGTCGGGATCGCGGTAGAGCATGGAGTGAGTCATCCAGTTCTCGTCGTCACGGTCCGGGTAGTCCTCGCGGTAGTGGCCGCCGCGGGATTCCTTGCGGTGCAGGGCCGCCACGGTCATGGCCTCGGCCATGTCCAGCAGGTAGCCCAGCTCCAGGCCCTCGAGCAGGTCCAGGTTGAACCGCTTGCCCTTGTCCTGGACGGCGACCTGCTCGTAGCGCGCACGCAACGACTCGATCTCGTCCAAAGCCCGGCGGATGGACTCCTCGGTGCGGAACACCTGCATGTCCGCGTCCATGACCTCCTGCAGGCGCGAGCGCAGCTCGGCCACGCGCTCGGTGCCGGTGGCGGAGCGCAGGTTCTCGATGTGCTCGATCGTCGGCGCCTCGCCGTTCTCCGGCAGCTCGACGAAGTCCGCCGTGGCGGCGTACTCGGCAGCGTAGATGCCGGCGCGGCGGCCGAAGACGTTGATGTCCAGCAGGGAGTTGGTGCCCAGGCGGTTGGAGCCGTGCACGGACACGCAGGCGACCTCGCCCGCGGCGTACAGGCCCGGGACCACCGTGTCGTTGTCCTGGAGGACCTCGGCCTTGATGTTGGTCGGGATGCCGCCCATCACGTAGTGGCAGGTCGGGAAGACCGGCACCGGCTCGGTGTAGGGCTCGACCCCGAGGTAGGTGCGGGCGAACTCCGTGATGTCCGGGAGCTTGGCGTCGATGTGCGCCGGCTCCAGGTGCGTCAGGTCCAGCAGCACGTAGTCCTTGTTCGGGCCGCAGCCACGGCCCTGGCGGACCTCCTCGGCCATGGACCGGGCCACGATGTCACGGGGCGCCAGGTCCTTGATGGTCGGGGCGTAGCGCTCCATGAAGCGTTCGCCGTCCGAGTTGCGCAGGATGCCGCCCTCGCCGCGGGCCGCCTCGGAGAGGAGGATGCCCAGGCCGGCCAGGCCGGTCGGGTGGAACTGGATGAACTCCATGTCCTCCAACGGAAGGCCGTTGCGGTAGGCGATCGCCATGCCGTCACCGGTCAGGGTGTGGGCGTTGGAGGTGGTCTTGAAGACCTTGCCTGCGCCGCCGGTGGCGAAGACCACGGACTTGGCCTGGAAGATGTGCAGTTCGCCGGTGGCCAGTTCGTAGGAGACGACGCCGGCCACGCGCTTCTGCGTGTAGGGGGTCCCGTCCGGGCGGGTGCCCGGCTCGTCCACCATCAGCAGGTCCAGCACGTAGAACTCGTTGTAGAACTCGACGTCGTGCTTGACGCAGTTCTGGTAGAGCGTCTGGAGGATCATGTGGCCGGTGCGGTCGGCCGCATAGCAGGCGCGGCGGACCGGCGCCTTGCCGTGGTCACGGGTGTGGCCGCCGAAGCGGCGCTGGTCGATCCGGCCCTCCGGGGTGCGGTTGAAGGGCAGGCCCATCTTCTCCAGGTCGAGCACCGCGTCGATGGCCTCCTTGGCCATGACCTCGGCGGCGTCCTGGTCCACCAGGTAGTCGCCGCCCTTGACGGTGTCAAAGGTGTGCCACTCCCAGTTGTCTTCCTCGACATTGGCCAGGGCGGCACACATGCCGCCCTGGGCGGCGCCCGTGTGCGAACGGGTGGGGTAGAGCTTGGTCAGCACCGCTGTGCGGGCGCGCTGACCGGATTCGATCGCCGCGCGCATGCCGGCGCCGCCGGCACCGACAATCACGACGTCGTACTTGTGTACCTGCATGCGTTGGAGTTCCTTCTACTCGAGAGATCTCGGTGGGTCAGTGGGGCGCGGGAGCGTCAGAGCGTCTCGCAGAACGCGGGGGATGACCCCAGCAGGTTCCCGGCCGCATCCGTGAGGCAGGGCTCGAAGGTGAAGATCACCAGGGTGCCCAGGACGATGATGACCACGGTCGCCACGTAGAGGACCATCTTCAGCCAGAACCGCACACCGTCACGCTCGGCGTAGTCGTTGATGATGGTGCGCACGCCGTTGGTGCCGTGCAGCATGGCCAGCCACAGCATGGCCAGGTCCCAGAACTGCCAGAACGGATCCGCCCACTTGCCGGCCACGAACCCGAAGTCGAGGCCGTTGATGCCGTCCCCGACCATCAGGTTGGAGAACAGGTGGACGAAGATCAGGGCCACGAGGGCCACACCGGAGATGCGCATGAACAACCAGGTCAGCATCTCGAAGTTGCCGGTGGTGGACGCGCCGCGGGTGTACTTGGGGTCGATCCGCCCCGTGCGGGGGGCTGCGATCGTGGATTCAGCGGTGGCACTCATGGCTCAGTGACCTCCCAGAGCAAGCATCAGGTGACGGATGGAGAAGCCGGCCAGGGCGATGACCCACACGACCACGACGGTCCAGAGCATCTTCTTGTGGTGCTTGGTGCCGCCCTTCCAGAAGTCGACCAGGATGATCCGGATGCCGTTGAAGGCGTGGAACATGATGGCCCCGACGAGGCCGACCTCACCGACGGCCATCAGCGGGTTCTTGTAGGTGCCGAGCACGGCGTCGTAGGCCTCCGGCGAGACCCTCACCAATGAGGTGTCCAGCACGTGGACCAGCAGGAAGAAGAAGATGGCGACGCCGGTGACCCGATGGATCACCCACGACCACATCCCCTCTTTGCCGCGATAGAGGGTCCCACGGCCGGACTTCGCCGGGGCCTGCGCTGATGTCGCAGTTGACACTGTTAAACCTCCCAGGGACTGCAAGGGCGCCTGTGCCACCTCCAGTGGGCACATGGAAACGCCGGTGCGAGTGCATTCCTCCACGACAGACTAGTCCTTCTTGGCGCTCCGGTCCCCTTTTTGACCCGGCCAGGCCCCGGTGTGGCACGTGTCACCGCGCGGGCGGTGCGGGTGGGGCGCTGCCGGGATGGAGGGAGGCGGTCACCTATGCTGTCCGGTGTGATGACTGACCCCGAAATCAATGGCCAGCCAGCCGTGGACCTCTCCGGTACCCCGGGGCTGGACCGTTTCTATGGAGTGATCCCCGCCGGTGGTGTGGGGACGCGGCTGTGGCCGCTCTCGCGGGCGGCGGCCCCGAAGTTCCTGCATGACCTGACCGGATCGGGGCAGACCCTGATCCGGGCCACCTATGACCGGCTGTCCGCGTTGGCGGGGGACCGGGTGATGGTGGTGACCGGTGAGGCCCATGAGGACGCCGTGGTGGAGCAGTTGCCGGGCCTGGCCGGTCAGGACGTGGTGCTGGAGCCGGAGCCGAAGGACTCGGCGGCGGCCATCGGGTTGGCGGCGGCGATCCTGTTCGAGCGGGATCCGGAGACGATCATGGGGTCCTTCGCGGCGGATCAGGTGATCACCCCGGTGGAGGAGTTCCAGGAGGCGGTGGCGGAGGCGGTGGCCACGGCGGCCACCGGGCGGATCGTGACGATCGGGATCCGGCCCACGCACCCGGCCACGGGGTTCGGGTACATCCAGCAGGGTGAGGACCTGTCCGTGGACGGGGCCCCGCATGCCAAGAGTGTGGCGGCGTTCGTGGAGAAGCCGGCCGAGGCGGTGGCGCAGGAGTACGTGGACTCGGGGGAGTACCTGTGGAATGCCGGGATGTTCGTGGCCCCGGTGTCCCTGATGCTGCAGCACCTGGCGGCGAACGAGCCCGAGTTGCATGCCGGGGTGGTGCAGATCGCCAAGGCCTGGGGCACCGAGGCGCAGGCGGAGACGATGGCGCGGGTGTGGCCGGGGTTGAAGAAGACCGCGATCGACTACGCGGTGGCGGAGCCGGCGGCGGCGGCCGGGGATGTGGCGGTGATCCCGGGTGGGTTCACGTGGGATGACGTGGGGGACTTCGCCGCGATCGCCCGGTTGAACCCGGCCAAGCGGGCCTCGGGGATCACCGTGATCGGGGAGACGCCGCGGGTGTACTCCTCCAAGGCCTCCGGTGTGGTCGTGACGGACACGGCGCGGGTGATCGCGTTGATCGGGGTGCAGGACATCGTGGTGGTGGACACCCCGGATGCCCTGTTGGTGACCACCACCGAGCACGCCCAGTCCGTGAAGCAGGCCGTGGAGTCCCTCAAGGCCCACGGCGATGACGACGTCCTGTGAGGGATGAGCCCCGTGGTGCATGAACCCCGCCCCGTCCTGGACGATCCGGGGCTGCCGCGGGTCACCCCCCTGGTCCAGGAGCTCGAGCCCGCCGTGGTGGCCTTCCGCCGGGACCTGCACGCGCACCCGGAACTGTCCTACGACGAGCACCGCACCACGGACCGCATCCTGCAGACCCTCTCGGCCGCCGGGCTGTCACCGGTCAGGCTCGAGGACACCGGGGCCTACGTGGACATCGGCTCGGGGCCGATCGTGCTCGGGCTGCGCGCGGACATCGACGCCCTGCCGCTGACGGAACAGACCGGCCTGGAGTACGCCTCACTCACCCCCGGGGTGGCACACGCCTGCGGCCATGACCTGCATACCTCCGTGATGGCCGGCACCGCGCTGGCGCTGCACCGGATCCTGGGCGACGACGGCCGGCCCGGTCCCGACTTCGCCCACCTGCCGCTGGCGGGCCGGGTGCGCATCATCTTCCAGCCGGCCGAGGAACGCCTTCCCGGCGGCTCCCTGTCCGTCATCCGGCAGGGCACGCTGCAGGGGATCCCGCGGATCCTGGCCGCGCACTGCGAACCCCGGTTCGACGTCGGCACGATCGGCACCCGCATCGGGGCCATCACCTCGGCGGCGGACACCATCAAGATCGGCCTGTCCGGCCGCGGCGGCCACACCTCGCGCCCGCACCTCACCGAGGACCTCGTCCACGCGTTGTCCGCGATCGCGATGCAGGTGCCCGCGGTGCTGAACCGGCGCATCGACGTCCGTTCGGCGGTCTCCGTGGTGTGGGGGCAGATCAACGCGGGGGCGGCGCCGAACGCGATCCCCGCCTCCGGCTACCTCGCCGGGACCATGCGGTGCCTGGACGCCGAGGTGTGGGAATCCGCCGGGGACCTGCTGGACGAGGTGGTCCAGCAGGTGGCCCGGCCCTTCGGCGTGAAGGTCCACCTGGAGCACGTCCGTGGCGTCCCGCCCGTGGTCAACACGGAGGCGGAGACGGACCTCATCGAGGACGCCGCCCGGTATGAACTCGGCTCCCGGGCCATCCAGCTCACGCCGCAGTCCATGGGCGGGGAGGACTTCGCCTGGATGACCCAGCAGGTCCCCGGCGCCATGCTGCGGCTGGGGACCCGGACCCCGGGAGGCCCGGTCTACGACCTGCACATGGGGGACTACGCGCCGGACGAGCGGGCGATCGGGGTTGGCATGCGCATCTTCACGGCCGCGGCCCTGAGGACCCTCGCCGGGGTCCAGTGACCAATCCGTTGTACACCTCGGCCCCGATTTCTGAAGCGTTTCCTGCCAACTTTGGGTAAACTCCCCGGTAACTGTCCGTCATCTGGGCGCGGACACCCGTGCAGGCCGGCCGTCGACTGACCTGCCCGCACCCCTGAAGCCCGCTCACTCGCACCGAAGGATCATCATGGGCATCGCATCCCCCCTGCATCGCAGGTCGTCTCGAAAAGCACTCCTGCCGGCCGCCGTCCTGGGCCTGTCCGGCCTGCTCCTGGCCGGCTGTGGCGCGGCCCCGGAGGACGCCGGGGACGGCTCGGCCGCGGCCTCCTCCGAGGGCTCCGCCGTGGGCGCGGACAACTCCGACTACAAAGGTTGCATCGTCTCCGACCAGGGCGGTTTCGACGACCGTTCCTTCAACCAGTCCTCCTACGAGGGACTGATGGCCGCGGAGGAGGAGTTCGGCATCGAGACCCTCGAGGCCGAGTCGACCTCCCCGTCCGACTTCACCCCGAACGTCAACTCGATGCTGCAGGCCGACTGCAACATGATCATCGGCGTGGGCTTCCTCCTGGGTGACACCATCAAGCCGATCGCCACGGACAACTCCGAGACCCACTTCATGGGCGTGGACGTCACCGACCCGGAGTTCCCGGAGAACGTCAAGCGCCTGATCTACGACACGGCCCAGGGCGCCTTCATGGCGGGCTACCTGGCCGCCGGCACCTCGGAGACCGGCAAGGTCGCCACCTACGGCGGCGCCGAGATCCCGACCGTGACGATCTTCATGGACGGCTTCGCCGCCGGCGTGGAGTACTACAACGAGCAGAAGGACGCCGAGGTCGAGGTGCTGGGCTGGAACCGCGAGGCCAAGACCGGCTCCTTCACCGGTGACTTCGAGAACCAGGCCAACGGCAAGACCAACACCTCCAACTTCATCAACGAGGGTGCGGACATCATCATGCCCGTGGCCGGTCCGGTGGGTCTGGGCACCCTGGACGCCGTGACGGAGGCCAACGCCGGTGGCAAGCAGGCCAAGGTCATCTGGGTCGACTCCGACGGCTTCGAGACCACGGAGTCCGGCGACATCATCCTCACCTCGGTGGTCAAGCTCATGGGCGAGGCCGTGAAGGACGTCATCGAGTCTGACCTGGCCGGCGAGTTCGACGGCGAGCCCTACGTGGGCACGCTCGAGAACGGCGGCGTGGACATCGCCCCCTTCCACGACTTCGACGCCGAGGTCTCGGACGAGATGAAGGCCGAGCTCGAGGAGATCCGGGCCGGCATCATCGACGGCTCCATCGAGGTCGACTCGGACTACTCGCCCGAGGTCTGACCGCCAGTCCGGTCCGAACTGGGCCGGACGGCGGATCACGCGGTGGGGTGGCCTGCGGGCCGCCCCACCGTCCTTCTCCTGAGATGATCTCTCCCATGAGCCCAGAACACTGCAACGGTCTTCTCAAGGCCAGAACGGCTGGAGCACGGTGAAACTCGAGTTACGCGGCATCACCAAGAAGTTCGGTGCCTTCACGGCCAACGACTCGATCGACCTCACGGTCGAGTCCGGCCAGGTGCACTCCCTACTCGGGGAGAACGGCGCCGGTAAATCCACCCTGATGAACGTGCTGTTCGGCCTCTATGAGCCGACCGCGGGCGAGATCCTGGTGGACGGCACCCCGGTGCGTTTCAGCGGACCGGGTGAGGCCATGGAGGCCGGCATCGGCATGGTGCACCAGCACTTCATGCTGATCCCCGTCTTCACGGTCGCGGAGAACGTGGCCCTCGGCGACGAGCACACCCGCGCCGCCGGCATCCTCGACCTCGAGGCCACCCGCCGCAAGATCCGCGAGATCTCGGCCGAGTACGGCTTCCACGTGGACCCGGACGCCCTGGTGGAGGACCTGCCGGTGGGCGTCCAGCAGCGTGTGGAGATCATCAAGGCACTCGTGCGGGACGCGCGCGTGTTGATCCTCGACGAGCCCACCGCCGTGCTGACCCCCCAGGAGACGGACGAACTGCTGGACATCATCCGCAGGCTGCGGGACAACGGCACCGCGATCGTCTTCATCTCCCACAAGCTGCGCGAGGTCAAGGCCATCTCCACGGTGATCAGCGTGCTGCGCCGTGGGAAGATGGTCGGCACCGCGGACCCGGGAGCCGAGCCCTCTGAGCTGGCCGCCCTCATGGTCGGCCGCGCCGTGGAGCTGAACACCACGAAGTCCGCCCCGGACCTGGGGGAGGAGACGTTCACCGTCGCCGACCTGACGGTGTTGAGCCCCGCGGGCGTCCGGCTGGTGGACCAGGTGTCCTTCTCCATCCGCCAGGGCGAGGTCCTCGCCGTGGCCGGCGTACAGGGCAACGGACAGACCGAGCTGACGGAGGCCATCATGGGCCTGCTCAAGGCGCAGGGGTCCATCCGGCTGGACGGCGAGGAGCTGCTCGGCCGCACCACCAAGCAGATCATCCGGGCCGGCGTCGGCTACGTCCCCGAGGACCGGTCCACGGATGGGCTGGTGGGCTCGTTCACGGTGGCGGAGAACCTGGTCCTCAACCGCTTCGACCAGGCGCCGGCCGGCGGCCGCTTCCAACTGAACCTCAAGGCCATCCGGGACCTCGCGGAGCAGCGGGTCACCGAGTTCGACGTCCGCACCCAGGGCGTGGACCTGCCCGTCGGCACGCTGTCCGGCGGCAACCAGCAGAAGGTCGTCATGGCCCGTGAACTGGTGGACGGGCTCAAGCTGTTCATCGCCTCCCAGCCCACCCGGGGGGTGGACGTGGGCTCCGTCGAGTTCCTGCACGACCGCATCATCCGCGAGCGGGACGCCGGCGTCCCCGTGATGATCGTCTCCACGGAGCTCGACGAGGTCCTGGACCTGGCCGACCGGATCGCCGTGATGTACCACGGCCGGATCATCGGGATCGTCCCCGGTGACACCTCGCGGGACGAACTCGGCCTCATGATGGCCGGGGTGGACCCCGCCACGGCCAACCGGTCCGCGGCGGAGGCCGCCCCGGCGGCCCCCACCCAGAAGGGAGAGACGGCATGAGCGCCGCCACCACCGAGAGCACCACCGCTCCCGTCCCCGGCCCGAAACCCGGCGGCACGGCCGGCCGCACCACCGGCGGATTCTCGATGCGGGACGTCCTGGCCGGCAACGGCACGGTGACCGTTCTGGCCATCGTGCTGTCCCTGGTCATCAGCGCCCTGCTGATCGTCTTCACCGATGAGGACGTCATCGAGTCCGCGGGGTATCTCTTCGCCCGTCCGGGCGACACCCTGGCGGCCGCCTGGGCCGCGGTGTCCTCCGCCTACGCTGCCCTGTTCCGCGGCGCGGTCTTCAACTACCGGGCCGACACCTTCAGCCAGGGCATCTACCCGCTGATGGAATCGCTGACGGTGGCGACCCCGCTGATCATCATCTCGCTGGGCATCGCCATCTCCTTCCGCTCCGGCCTGTTCAACATCGGCGGCCAGGGGCAGATGATCTTCGGCGCCATGTTCGCGACCTGGTTCGGCGTGCACCTGCAACTGCCCCTCGGGCTGCACCTGATCCTGGTGCTGGTCATGGGCATCCTCGGCGGTGCCCTGTGGGGGGCCGTGGTGGGCTTCCTCAAGGCCCTCACGGGTGCGCACGAGGTCATCCTGACGATCATGCTCAACTACGTGGCCATCCACCTGGTCACCTATCTCCTGTACACCCCCGTGCTCCAGCGTGAGGGCTCCACCAACCCGGTCTCGGACTTCCTGCCGGCATCGGCCCGGTTCCCGTTGTTGTTCGGGGACTCCTTCCGCCTCAACTGGGGCTTCGTGGTGGCCCTGCTCGCCACCGTCTTCGCCTGGTGGCTCATGCAGCGCTCGACCATCGGCTTCCAGCTGCGCGCCGTGGGCGCCAACCCGGACGCGGCCCGGACCGCCGGGGTGTCCGTGAAGGGCATGTACGTGGTGGCCATGGCCGTCTCCGGCGGCCTCGCCGGCCTGGCGGGCATGAGCCAGGTCGCCGGCACGGAGAAGATGCTGAACACGGACGTCGCCGGCTCCTTCGGCTTCGACGCCATCACGGTGGCCCTGCTCGGCCGCTCCAACCCGATCGGGGTCTTCGGCGCCGGGCTTCTGTTCGGCGCCCTGCGCGCCGGTGGCGTCACCATGCAGACCGAGACCGGCGTCCCCATCGACATCGTGCTGATCATCCAGTCGATGATCGTGTTGTTCATCGCGGCGCCGCCCCTGGTGCGCCTGATCTTCCGGCTCCCGGCACCCGGGGCCCTGCAGGCGCGGAGGACCGCGGACCCCGTCACCCAGCCCGCCCTGGCCGGTGCCGCGGCCGCCACCACGGCTGACGGCCACGCCGTGCCCTCCGACACGGCAGGAATCGGGGAGAGCCCGGGAACGGGTGACGCCGAGCCGGACAGCGCGAGTACCACCCCCGACGCGGAAGGCGAGCAGCGATGAGCAGCACCGTGACCACCCCGGGCGGCCCCTCCCCGGCAGCCCCCGCCCCCGCCGCCGCGGCACCGACCCAGGATGTCGTCCGCCACTGGACCACCCCGGTCGCCTTGGCGGTGCTCACGGCGGTGTCCCTGGTGGTCTTCGCCCTGAACGCCTCGGGTGCCTCGGCCACCTTCCGCATCTCCACGGACGCCGACGCGGTCCAGATCCCGGACGTCGTGGCGGCCACCGTCCCCGTCGGGTGGGCCGTGACGGCGCTGCTCGCGGCCCTGACCGTGATGGCCTTCCTCCAGGTGCGCCGGACCGGCACCGTCAACGGCTGGGTCCCCGCCGCGTTCGCCGCCCTGTTCGTGATGGGCTTCCTCGTGTGGGTGGTCGGCGCGGCGAACACCACCACGGTGTTCCTTACCGGCCTGATCGCCGGGTCCGTGACCCTGGCCATCCCGCTGATCTTCGGGTCCATGGCCGGTGTCCTCTCGGAACGCTCCGGCGTGGTGAACATCGCGATCGAGGGCCAGCTGCTGGCCGGCGCCTTCACGGCGGCCGTCACCGGCTCGGTCACCGGGTCGGTGTGGGCGGGGCTCATCGCCGCCATCGTGGCCGGTGTGCTGGTCTCCGTGCTGCTGGCGGTCTTCGCCATCCGCTACCTGGTCAACCAGATCATCGTCGGCGTGGTCCTCAACGTCCTCGTGGCCGGGCTGACCAGCTTCCTGTTCAGCACCGTGCTGTCGGCGAACTCCTCCCTGTTCAACTCCCCGCCGCACTTCCCGAACCTGCGCATCCCGCTGCTGGCGGACATCCCGATCATCGGTCCGATCCTGTTCGACCAGACCCTGCTGGGCTACGGCATGTACGTCATCGTCATCCTCCTGTACATCGGCCTGTTCCACACCAAGTGGGGGCTGCGGGTGCGGGCCGTCGGCGAGCACCCCAAGGCCGCGGACACGGTGGGCATCAACGTCATCCGCACCCGGTACACCAACGTGCTGCTCGGCGGGGCGATCGCCGGGATGGGCGGCGCCTTCTTCACCCTCGTGTCCGCCTCCTCGTTCTCCAAGGAGATGACCGCGGGCCAGGGCTTCATCGCCCTGGCGGCCGTGATCTTCGGCCGCTGGAACCCGTTGGGGGCCTTCTTCGCCGCGCTGCTGTTCGGCTTCACCACCAACATGCAGTACGTGCTGGCCATCCTGGGCACCCCGGTCCCCAGCCAGTTCATGGCGATGCTGCCGTACCTCGTGACGATCCTGGTGGTGGCCGGCCTGGTCGGCCGCTCGCGTGCTCCGGCGGCCAACGGCTCACCGTATGTCAAGGAGTAGTGAAGGAAGAGTGGAGGAGTAGGCGTGGAACAGCACGACGGGTCCGGCCAGGCCGGCGGACACGGATTCAGCGACCCCTTCGAGGACGACATCCCCCTTACCGCGTCCCTGCCGCGGATCACGGGCACCGGATCCGGCATCGACTGGCAGCGGCTGGAGTCCACGGCGCGCGCCGCCATGACCCGCGCCTACGTCCCGTACTCGGGGTTCCCCGTGGGGGCCGCCGCGCTGGTAGAGGACGGCCGCGTGGTGGCCGGCTGCAACATCGAGAACGCCTCCCTCGGCCTGACCCTGTGCGCGGAGTGCTCCCTGGTGTCCAACCTGCAGATGACCGGCGGCGGACGGCTGCTGGCGTTCTACTGCGTGGACGGCAACGGCCAGGTGCTGATGCCCTGCGGCCGCTGCCGCCAGCTGCTCTTCGAATTCCACGCCCCGGGCATGCGCCTGATGGGCCCCGAGGGCGAACTGACCATGGAACAGGTCCTGCCGCAGGCCTTCGGCCCCGCGGACATGACGGAGATGACGGACAGAACGGAGCGTGGCCGATGACCCGGACCGCAGAACCCTTCGACGCGATCGAGGTCATCCGCGCCAAGCGGGACCGCCAGACGCTCACCGGCCCCCAGATCGACTGGGTGGTGGACGCCTACACCCGCGGCGTGGTGGCGGACGAGCAGATGTCCGCCCTGGCCATGGCCATCCTGCTCAACGGCATGGACCGCGCGGAGATCGCGCGCTGGACGCACGCCATGATCGCCTCGGGCGAGCGGATGGACTTCTCCGGGCTGCGCGCGGCATCCGCCTCCGCCGGGCCCGACGCCGGCCCCAAGCCGACCGCTGACAAGCACAGCACCGGCGGGGTCGGGGACAAGATCACGCTGCCGCTGGCTCCGCTGGTGGCGGTGTACGGCGTGGCCGTGCCCCAGCTCTCCGGCCGCGGCCTGGGACACACCGGTGGCACGCTCGACAAGCTGGAGGCCATCCCCGGGTGGCAGGCGGAGCTGTCCAACGCAGCCCTGATGGACCAGCTCTCCGAGATCGGCGCCGTGATCTGCGCCGCCGGCGCCGGCCTGGCCCCGGCAGACAAGAAGCTCTACGCGCTGCGGGACGTCACGGGCACGGTGGAGGCCATCGAGCTGATCGCCTCCTCCATCATGTCCAAGAAGATCGCCGAGGGGACCGGCACCCTCGTGCTGGACGTGAAGTGCGGCTCCGGGGCGTTCATGAAGACCGAGCCTATGGCCCGCGAGCTGGCCCGCACCATGGTGGACCTGGGACGGGACGCCGGGGTGAACACCTCGGCCCTGCTCACGGACATGGACACCCCGCTCGGGCTGACCGCCGGCAACGCCCTCGAGGTGGCCGAATCCGTGGAGGTCCTCGCTGGTGGGGGACCGGCCGACGTCGTGCAGCTGACCGTGGAGCTGGCCCGCGCCATGCTGGCCGGCGCCGGCGTGACGGGCGTGGACCCGGCCGAGGCCCTGTCGGACGGCCGCGCCATGGACGTCTGGCGCCGGATGATCTCCGCCCAGGGCGGCGACCCGGACGCCCCGATGGCGACCGCCCGGGAGTCCCACGTCATCACCGCCCCGGAGTCCGGGGTGCTGACCCGGCTGGACGCCATGGCCGTCGGGCTGGCCGCGTGGCGGCTCGGAGCCGGCCGGGCCCGCAAGGAGGACCCGGTGCAGGCCGCCGCCGGCGTGCGGATGCATGCCAAGCCCGGGGACACCGTGCGGGCCGGCCAGCCGCTGCTGACCCTGTACACGGACACCCCGGAGCAGTTCGACCGCGCACAGGCCGCCCTTGAGGGCGGCTTCGAGGTGGCGGCCGAGGGGACGCCGGCGGCGGAGGGCTTCGCGCCGCGGCCCCTGATCATCGACCGGATCGACTGAGAACCGGCCGAGTGCCGACCGCGGATCGACCGCGTATCGGCCACGGATCGACCGAGCACGGAGGACGCCTCGGGGATGACCCTGAACCATCCCGGATCCGCGTCCGCCGCGGTCCGGTGACCCGGTTCCGGTCGCTAGGCTGGGCGTGTGTTCCAGCTCATCGAGGATGCCGTCCTCCACGCCGCCGGGCAGTGGTGGGTGCTCCTCGCGCTCTACCTGCTGTGCACCATCGACGGCTTCTTCCCCGTGGTGCCCTCCGAGTCGGTGATCGTGGCGCTGGCCTCGATCTCGGGCACGGCGGACACCGTGTCCCTGTGGTGGGTCTGGCTGCTCGGCGCCCTGGGGGCCATCACCGGTGACCAGATCGCCTACAGCCTCGGCCGCGCCATCGGGATCGACCGCTTCCGGTGGATGCGGACCCGCAGCGTGCGGCGCGCGATCGGCAGCGCCCGCCGTGCCCTGGACGGCCACGGCGCCCTGGTGATCTGCACGGCCCGGTACATCCCGGGCGGGAGGGTGGCCGTGAACTACACGGCCGGGGCCACCGGCTACCCCCGCCTGCGGTTCACCCTGCTGGACGTGTTCGCGGCCTTCCTCTGGTCTGCGTACTCGATCGGCATCGCCAAGGCCACCACCGGGTGGATGGACAACACGCTGCTGCAGATCACGGTGGCCGTGGTGGCGGCGGCGGCCGTGGGCTGGCTGGCGGACCAGGTCTTGAAACGGATCCTGGCGAGGATGGCCGCACGGGCCCGCATGGCGGAAGGCCACCGACCGGCCCGGCAGGCCGTGGCCCCTGCCGTAGACTCGCCCCGTGACTGACACGATCGAATTCTCCGCCCCCTCGCCCCTCGACGTCGATCTGGCAGCCCTGCCCAAGATCAGCCTCCACGACCACCTGGACGGCGGCCTGCGCCCGGCCACCATCCTGGAGCTGGCCGGACAGATCGGCCACGCACTGCCCGCTGACACCGCCGACTCCCTGGCCGAGTGGTTCGCCGAATCCGCGAACTCCGGCACGCTGGAGCGCTACCTCGAGACCTTCGACCACACGATCGCCGTCATGCAGAGCGCCGACTCCCTGCAGCGCGTGGCCCGCGAGTTCGTGGAGGACCTGGTGGAGGACGGCGTGGTCTACGCCGAGATCCGCTGGGCCCCCGAGCAGCACACCGCCGGCGGGCTGAGCCTGGACGAGGCCGTGGAAGCCGTCCAGGCCGGGCTCGATCAGGGCGTGGACGCCGCCGAGGCGGCCGGCACCCCCATCCGGGTGGGCCAGCTCATCACCGCGATGCGCCAGAACGACCGCTCGCTTGAGATCGCCGAGCTCGCGGTACGCCACCGCGAGACCGGGGGCTCCGGTGCGGTGGGCTTCGACATCGCCGGTCCCGAGACCGGCTTCCCACCGTCCCGGTTCACCGAGGCCTTCACCTGGCTGGCCACCCAGCAGTTCCCGGCCACCGTCCACGCCGGCGAGTCGGACGGGATCGCCTCGATCCAGGACGCCCTCGTCAACGGCCGGGCCCTGCGCCTGGGCCACGGTGTCCGGATCGCGGACGACATCACGGTGGAGTTCAATGCCACGGACGAGAACGGTGAACCGGTGGGGGAGGACCACGCCCTCGTGGACCTCGGCGCCACCGCCGCCTGGGTCCGGGACCGCGGCATAGCCCTCGAGGTCTGCCCGTCCTCGAACCTGCAGACCGGTGCCGTCGCGACTTACGGCGGCACCGTCTCCACCCACCCGGTCGACATGCTGGCCCAGCTGGGCTTCCGCGTCACCATCAACCCGGACAACCGGCTGATGAGCGGGGTGTCCCTGACGGACGAGCTCTACCTGCTCGCCGAGGTCTTCAACTACTCCCTCGAGGAGCTGCTCGACTTCCAGCTCAACGCCGCCGAGGCCGCGTTCCAGCCGCTGGAGGACCGGGAGGCCCTGGCCGAGCTGCTGGTCGAGTCCTGGGGGGACGCCATCTCCGGTGGTGCGGACGGCGACGGCCCCGTCATCCTGGAGGCCCTGGAAGACGCTGACGACGAGGACGAATGAGCACCGCCGCATCATGATGGAGGGCGCATGAGCACCGCCGTCGACCGGCTCGTCTGGGTGGTCGCCCGGCTGCGGGAGCACTGCCCGTGGACGCGGCGGCTCACCCATGACGTGCTGACCGAGTACCTCATCGAGGAGGCCTATGAGGCCGTGGAGGTCATCGAGTCCACGCCCGCGGACGGCTGGCCCGCGCAGGCGCTGGCGGACGGGACCTACGAGCGGCTGCGCCTGGAGATGGGGGACGTGCTGTTCCAGGTGGTCCTGCACGCGGCCATCGCCCAGGACGCCGGCGGCTTCACCTTCGACGGCACCGTGCAGGCCATCACGGACAAGATGATCCGCCGCAACCCGCACGTCTTCCACCCGGACGGCACCCTGCTGCCCGCCGGGGACCTCGCCGCGGCGAGCATCGGCGAGATCGAGAAGAACTGGGAGCGGATCAAGCGGGCGGAGCGCGAGGCGGATGCGGCGCGCGCACAGTCGGACGCGCCGTCGGACGCGCAGAGCCCTGGGGAGGGGCCCGACGCCGGCCCGGCACCCCGGTGCGCCGGCGCACCCGCCGCGGTGGCCGGCGTCGCCGGTTTCGCGGACGTCCCGGCCCACCTGCCCGCCCTGGCTGCCGCCGCGAAGGTGGTGGACCGGGCCGCCCGGCAACCGGTGGACCCGCTGGCCGGACCCGGCCGGCCGCCGTCGGGCCCGGAATCCGCCTCCCACGACTCCGCTGACCTCGACTCCGCCGTCCTGCAGGACGAGGACGCGCTGGGCGCTGCGCTGTTCGGGCTGGTCCAGCGCTCCCGCGCTGCCGGGCTGGACCCTGAGCGGGCGCTGCGGCGGCACCTGACCCGGCTGCGTCACGACCTCTCGGGACCCGCCGCGACCCGATAGGCTGAACCCGCGTTGCACCCCGCGCCGCCGCCACCGAAGAAGCCCTTCAAAGGAGACCGCATATGGCCCTGATCGACGCCATCCATTCCCGTGAAATCCTGGATTCCCGCGGCAACCCCACCGTGGAGGTGGAGGTCCTGCTGACGGACGGCTCCCTCGGTCGGGCAGCGGTCCCCTCGGGCGCCTCCACCGGCGAGTTCGAGGCCGTGGAACGCCGCGACGGGGATCCGGAGCGCTACCTGGGCAAGGGCGTGCTCGGCGCGGTCAACGCCGTGATCGAGGACATCGCCGACGAGCTCGAGGGCGAGGACGCCACGGACCAGCGCCTGATCGACGCGATGATGATCGACCTGGACGGAACCCAGAACAAGGGCACCCTCGGCGCCAACGCCATCCTCGGCGTCTCCCTGGCCGTGGCCAGCGCGGCCTCCGCCTCCGCCGACCTGTCCCTGTTCAAGTACCTGGGCGGGCCGAACGCCCACGTGCTGCCCGTGCCGATGATGAACATCCTCAACGGCGGCGCGCACGCCGACTCGAACGTGGACATCCAGGAGTTCATGATCGCCCCGATCGGCGCCCCGAGCTTCTCCGAGGCCCTGCGCTGGGGCACCGAGGTCTACCACACGCTCAAGAAGGTCCTGCAGGAACGCGAGCTGGGCACCGGGCTGGGGGACGAGGGTGGCTTCGCCCCCTCCCTGCCCTCCAACCGCGCCGCCCTCGACCTCATCACCGAGGCCATCACCCGGGCCGGCTACACCCCCGGCGAGCAGATCGCCCTGGCCCTGGACGTGGCCTCCTCCGAGTTCTGCGAGGACGGCGCCTACACCTTCGAGGGCGAGCAGAAGTCCGCCGCCGAGATGATCGCCTACTACGAGGGTCTCGTGGCCGACTACCCGCTGGTCTCCATCGAGGACCCCCTGGACGAGAACGACTGGGAGGGCTGGGCCCAGCTCACCGCCGCCGTGGGTCAGCAGGTGCAGCTCGTGGGGGATGACCTGTTCGTCACCAACCCCGAGCGCCTGCAGCGCGGCATCGACGAGGCCTCCGGCAACGCCCTGCTGGTCAAGGTCAACCAGATCGGCTCGCTGACCGAGACCTTCGACGCGATCTCGCTGGCCCAGCGCCACCTGTTCCACTGCATGATCTCCCACCGCTCCGGCGAGACGGAGGACACGTTCATCGCGGACCTGGCGGTGGCCACCAACGCCGGCCAGATCAAGACCGGCGCGCCGGCCCGATCGGACCGTGTGGCCAAGTACAACCAGCTGCTGCGCATCGAGGAGGAGCTGGGCGATTCCGCGATCTACGCGGGCGCCTCGGCCTTCCCGCGCGCCCGCCGCGCCTGAGCCCCGCGCCGCCCCCTCGCTTTGAGGGCGATCCCACCGGTGGGATCGCCCTCAAAGTGATCTCGGCCCGGCGCGCTGCCCCGGCTGGCGGCAGGTCAGCCGTTATCCTCAGAAGGACCCGGCCCGCCGCCGGGTTTTCACGTCAGATGTCCGGATTCTGATCAGCACGCGGGAGGTACAGGTGGCAACTCGCCGTCCACGGGTACCCAAGACCTCGCAACGCCAGTTCGCCGACGTCGGCGCGGGCGCCTCCTCCCACTCGGCCGGCCTGCACCCCGGGTACGACGCCGGCCCGGCAGCCCGGTTCGCCGGCGCCGGTTCCGCGCCCCACCCCGTGGGCGGGCACTCCGCGAAGGTCATCCCCCTCGACGCGGCGCCCTCGCGCCACGGGTCGGCCGCCGGTCCCGCGGTGGAGTCCGCCGAGCCGGAGGTCCTCGAGCCCTTGGACCCTGAGTCGGAGGCTGGGCTGGAGGTCGAGGATGGGCTGGAGCATGAGGCCGGGCCGGAGGTTGAGGCCGGGCCGGAGGTTGAGGCCGGGCCGGAGCTCACTCCGGAACAGCGCCGCGCCGAGGCCCGCCGAACCCTGCTGAGCCGTTCCACCCCCCGCCTGCGCCGCACGTCGGCGCGGCGGGGCCGGGCGGCCGCGTCCGCGGCCGCTGCCGGGACGGCGCCCCAGGCCCACGCCGCGGTGGAGCCCGTCCCCGCCCGGAACTTCACCGGCCGCTCGGTCGCGTTCCTGGTGGTGCTCTTCGTGGCGGCCGTGCTGCTGGCCCCGACCCTCCGGGTGTTCCTGGACCAGCAGGCTGAACTGCGGGCCGTCCGGGAGGACATCGCCGCGGAGCGGCAGCTGGAACAGGACCTCACCCACGAGATCTCGCGGTGGGACGATCCGGCCTTCATCCAGCAGCAGGCCCGCGAACGCTTCAACCTGGTGATGCCAGGCGAGCAGACCTACATGGTGATCGGCGGCGACGAGGCCGTGGAGGATCCGGTGCCCGCGCCGGCCAGCCCGGGCGAGGTCAACCCGGACCTGCCGTGGGCGGATGCCCTCTGGGACTCCGTGGTGCGCGCGGGGACCGACTGAACTCGACTCGACAGGGCACAATCAAGACCATGACGCAGCACCCGGACCGAACCCCCACGCAGCAGGACCTGGACACCATCAGCCGGCAGCTGAACCGCCCGGCACGCGACGTCGTCGAGATCGGCGCCCGGTGCGTGTGCGGCAATCCGCTGGTGGCCACCACGGCCCCGCGGCTGTCCAACGGCATCCCGTTCCCCACCACCTTCTACCTCACCCACCCCGTGCTGACGGCCGCCGTCTCCCGGCTGGAGGCCGCCGGGACCATGGCGGAGATGACCGACCGGCTCGGCCGGGATGAGGACCTGGCCGCCGGCTACCGCGCCGCCCATGAGGCCTACCTGGCCGAACGGGACCGGGTGGGGCGGGTGGCCGGCACGGACGGGGTCCCCGAGATCACCGGGATCTCCGCCGGCGGCATGCCCGAGCGGGTCAAGTGCCTGCACGTGCTCGTGGGACACTCGCTGGCCGCCGGCCCCGGCGTGAACCCCCTCGGCGACGAGGCGCTGGCGCTGATCAGCCCCGAGTGGACGGCAACGACCTGCCGCTGCACCGGGGCCTGGGACCAGCAGGCGCCCGTGCCCAGCAAGGACCTCAGCCGGCACGTGAAACGACTGGCCGGGGAGATGAACCCCGTGCAGGGGGCCGGGGAGCAGGTGTCGGTCCCCGGGACCCGGACCGTGGCCGCGATCGACTGCGGCACCAACTCCATCCGCCTGCTGGTGGCGCGCCTCGAGTCCGGCCAGGACGCCGGGGCGGGGTCACCGCCGCGGCTCGTCGACCTGCACCGCGAGATGCGCGTGGTCCGGCTCGGTGAGGACGTGGACGCCACCGGGCGCCTGTCCGAGGCCGCCATGGCACGCACCTTCGCCGCCATCGAGGACTATGCGGCACTGATCCGCCGGTACGGCGCCGAGTCCGTCCGCTTCGTGGCCACCTCCGCCAGCCGGGACGCCGCCAACGCCGCCGAGTTCACCGCCGGCGTCCGGGACCGGCTGGGCGTGGAGCCGGAGGTCGTCTCGGGCGAGGAGGAGGCGGCCCTGTCCTTCGCCGGTGCGGTCTCCGTGCTGGCCCCGCGCTTCGCGGGCGGAGACGGTGGCGAGGCCCGCGGCCTCGCCGGCGGCGAGGGCCCCGGGCGGGTGCTCGTGGTGGACCTGGGCGGGGGATCCACCGAGTTCGTCCTCGGGACGCTCTCGGACGGCACGCTCTCCGACGGCGTGCCCTCGGACCCCCCGGCCGCGGGACCGCGCGTCACCCACTCTGTGAGCATGCCGATGGGCTGCGTGCGCTTCACCGAACGGCACCTGCGGACGGACCCGCCCTCGGACGCCGAGATCGAGGCCGCGGTGCGGGAGATCGAGGCCGTGCTGGACGAGGTCGAGGCGAGCGTCCCTCTCGGGGAGGCGGCCGCCGTCGTGGGCGTGGCCGGTTCCGTCACCACCGTGACCGCCGCCGCGCTCGAACTGACCGCCTACGAACCGGACGCCATCCACGGCGCCGAGCTGGACGTGGACGTCATCGCGGACACCGCCGGACGGCTGCTCGCGGCCACCCGCGCGGAGCGGACGGCCCTGCCCTACATGCACCCGGGCCGCGTGGACGTGATCGGGGCCGGGGCCCTGATCTGGTCCATGATCGTGCGCCGGGTGGCCCAGGCCGGTGGTGGCACGGTCACCACGGCCACCGCCTCCGAGCACGACATCCTGGACGGGATCGCCCTGTCCCAGGCGGGATGACCCGGCGCCGGGCCGCCCTCGCCGCGGCCGCCCCCGTGCTGCTGGGAGCCCTGGTGCTGGGCCCCGTCCTCCCGTGGGGCCCCGTCACGCCGGGCACCCTCCCGAGGGCCACGGCCGATGAGTGGCGGGACCAGCAGTACTGGCTGACGGAGTACGGATTCAGCCAGGCCTGGGAGACCTCCCGGGGCGCGGGGGTCACCGTGGCCGTCATCGACACGGGGATCGACGCCGACCATCCGGACCTGACCGGCCAGGTGGTCGGCGGTCTGGACGTCTCCGGGGCGGGCAACGACTCCGGCACCGAGCCGGTGGGCCAGATGGCCGAGCACGGGACCATGGTGGCCTCCGTCCTGGCCGGCCACGGCAACAACGAGGCCGCGCTACGCCAGGCCGAGGAGGAACGCCGCAGCGCGAAGGCCACCCCCGTGCCCTCCACGCTCCCCTCGGGTGCCACGGCCTCCGCTCCGGCGGCTGCCCCGGCCGCCACACCCGCCGCGCCCTCCAGCTCCGCTGCGGCATCGGACGGCGCGGACGGTGTAGACGCCGCGGACGGCGTGGCCGGACCGGACGGGATCGTCGGGGTGGCCCCGCAGGCGGAGCTGCTGTCCGTCTCCGTGAACCTCGGGGCCCAGGACCCGGATGGGCCCTCGGCGGAGGACCAGATCGCCCGGGCCGTGACGTGGGCCGTGGACCAGGGCGCGGACGTCATCAACATGTCGCTGGGCTCCACCCGCCAGGACTGGCCGGAGAGCTGGGACGATGCCTTCCTGCACGCCGAGCAGAACGACGTGGTGGTGGTGGCCGCCGCCGGCAACCGCGCCTCGGGCACCATGACCGCCGGGGCACCGGCCACCATTCCCGGAGTGCTGACCGTGGCCGGCCTGAACGCGGACGGCACGGCGAGCTGGGACTCGTCCACCGAGGGCATCTCGATCGGTGTCGCGGCGCCGGCTGAGCCCCTGGTCGGCGCAGTGCCGGGTGGAGGCCGGCGCGCGTGGGCGGGCACGTCCGGGGCCGCACCGATGGTGGCCGGCCTGGCCGCGCTGATCCGCTCGGCCCACCCGGAGATGCCCGCCCATCAGGTCATCCACCGCATCCTGACCACGGCCGAGGACGCGGGGGTGCCCGGCGTGGACCCGGTCTACGGCCACGGCATCATCGACGCCGCCGCGGCCGTGGGGGCCGAGGTGGGGACCGTGGACCGCAACCCGATGGACACCCTCGCCGACTGGATCCGGGTGCACCGCCGCGCCGAGTCCTCCGGTGCCCCCACGCCGTCCGCAGCGCCCGGCGGGGAGGCTGCCGGGCCGACGTCGTGGCCGGATCCCCTGCCCACCGACCTGCCGCAGGCCGCGGCACCCCGGGACCCGGCGCCGGGACTGCGCCCCGCACTGGTGATCGGCACCGGGGTGTTGGTGGCTGGGCTGGCCGGGACGGCCGTGGTGGTGTATCTGCGGCAGCGGAGATCCTCCTCCGAAGGGTGATGCCGGGCGGTCAGGATGAGGAGATTGTGACTTTGTGAGAAATTTCACGAAGTGGGGGTCGCGGGCTTAGGGTGGGGGCATGGCAACCACTCCGCAGCTGTCCCCGAAGCCCCGTGTCCTGATCGTCGGCGGCGGTTACGCCGGCCTCTACGTCGCCAAGAACCTGGAGAAGAAGGTCAAGGAGCGCGGCGGCGTCGTCACCGTCGTGGACCCGAACCCGTACATGACCTACCAGCCGTTCCTGCCCGAGGTCGTCGGCGGCCACATCGAGCCCCGCCACATCGTGGTGGACCACCGCACCCACCTCAAGCGCACCGAGGTCGTGCAGGGCAAGGTCATCAAGGTCGAGCACGCCCGCAAGACCGCCACCGTCCAGACGCAGGACGGCTCCGAGTTCGAGATCCCGTACCAGGACGTCGTGATGACCGCCGGCGCCACCACCCGCGTGTTCCCGATCCCGGGCCTGGGTGAGGCCGGGATCGGCATGAAGACCGTGCAGGAAGCCGTCCAGCTGCGCAACCAGATCCTGAACCGCCTGGAGATCGCCTCCACCCTGACCGATCCGGCGGCCCGCTCCCGCGCCCTGACCTTCGCCGTGGTGGGCGGCGGCTTCAACGGCGTGGAGACCATCTCCGAGATGGAGGACCTGATCCGGGCCTACATCAAGGGCAACCCGCGGCTGGCCCAGTCGGATGCGCGCATCGTGCTGATCGAGGCCATGGGCAAGATCATGCCCGAGGTCGGCGAGGAGCAGGCGCTCGAGGTCGTCGAGCACCTGAAGTCCCGCGGCATCGAGGTGCTGCTGAACACCTCCCTGGCCGGCGCCGAGGGTGGCGTGCTCAAGCTCATGAACATGCAGGACAAGTCCGACGCGGGCTCCTTCGAGGCCGACACCCTGGTGTGGACCGCCGGCGTGGCCGCCAACGCCGTGGCCAAGCAGACCGACTTCCCGGTGGAGCAGCGTGGCCGGATCGAGGTCACCCCGACCCTGCAGATCTCCGACGGCACCGGCGGCGTGCTCGAAGGCGCCTGGGGCGCCGGCGACGTCTGCGCCGTGCCGGACCTGACCGGCGACGGCCCCGGCGGCCACTGCGTTCCCAACGCCCAGCACGCCGTGCGCCAGGCCAAGCGCCTCGCCGCCAACCTGCTGGCCGTCCGCTTCGGCGAGGGCGCCGTGGAGGAGTACGTGCACAAGTCCCTCGGCGCCGTGGCCGGCCTCGGCTTCGGCAAGGGCGTGGGCAACCCGATGGGTCTGAAGCTCACCGGCGTCCCGGCCTGGCTGGCCCACCGCGGCTACCACGGCCTGGCCATGCCGATGGTCGAGCGCAAGGCCCGCGTGGTCTCCGGCTGGGTCATGGAGCTGGTCTTCGGCCGGGACACCACCCCGCTCGAAGGCCTCGAGAACCCGCACAACCCCTTCCTGGAGGCAGCCGGCGGCGAGTTGAAGCCCGGCCGCTTCGACAACCCGAAGGCGCTGGAGTCCGCGAAGAAGTGACGCGCTAGACCGCACGTGACCCCACACCACGACGCCGGCCCGGTACCCTTGGAAGGTGCCGGGCCGGCGTCGTGACGTGTTGGGTGTCTGCGGTTCAGTCGCTCCGGTGCGCTGCTGATCCGGTCCGCCGGGCCCCCATAGCCCAATTGGCAGAGGCGGGAGACTTAAAATCTCTGTGTTGTGGGTTCGAGTCCCACTGGGGGTACTCTTCCCGCGGATTCAGCCGAGCGCGGATCACCGGGGTCCGGTGGCCGCTCCGAGTTGATTTCCAGCCAGGCCCGATAGACTGACCCCAGCCCCCACTGCAGGTCCAGGACGGATTTCCTCCACGAGACACCGGGCCGGACCCACGCGAAGTGGACTGCACGCCACCAACCTGAGGAGATGGCCCGTGGCCAACCCCGTCTTCAACACCAAGAACTTCCAGCAGCAGATGCACTCCGGTGACGGCCAGACCGCCACCCAGACGCCCGGCTGGTACCAGGGGGGTGCCCAGGGGAAGCAGCCGGCCCAGCCGCAGTACGGACAGCAGCAGCAGTACACGCCTGAGCAGCTCGCCCAGCTGGAGCAGTCCTACCGCGAGCCCGCCGCCGGCCCCGGTGACACCGGCCGGATGAGCTACAACGACGTCATCGGCAAGGCCCTCATGACGCTGCTGCTCGTGGTGGCCGGTGCCGCCATCGGCTGGAACATGCCGGCCCTGATGCTGCCGGGTGCCATCGTCGGCCTGGTGCTGGGCCTGGTGAACGCCTTCAAGCGTGAGCCCTCGCCCGCGTTGATCCTGATCTACGCAGCGGCCCAGGGCCTGTTCCTCGGCGGCATCTCCGGCGTCTTCGAACAGATGTGGCCGGGGATCGCCGTGCAGGCCGTGCTGGCCACCCTGTGCGTGTTCGCGGTGACCTTGGCGCTGTTCGCCTCCGGCAAGTGGCGCGTCTCGAAGAAGTCCGTGAAGATCTTCATGATCGCGATGATCGGCTACGCCGCGTTCTCGCTGGTGAACTTGTTCCTCATGCTCTTCGGCGTCACGGACGCCATGTTCGGCCTGCGCGGCGAGTTCCCGTTGCTGGGCCTCGGCATCGGCCTGCTGGCCGTCTTCCTGGCCGCGTTCTCCCTGGTCATGGACTTCACCGCCATCACCCAGGGCGTCAAGGCCGGCGCCCCGCAGAAGTACTCCTGGTCCGCCGCCTTCGGCCTGACGGTCACCCTGGTGTGGCTGTACGTCGAGATCCTGCGGATCCTGGCGATCCTGCGCGGCAGCGACTGATCACCACCGGCACAGGCCGGCCCCGCACCGGGAACCTCCGGTGCCGGGCCGGCCTTTGCGCTCTCCCGGCACGGCAGAATGGACTCAGACCGTTGCCACTGATCGAGGAGTCATGTCCATGACCGCACCCGACGTCGGGGGTCCCGCTGCCACCGGGACCCAGTACGAGCTACGCCACGGCGGGGCCGAGGTCACGGTCGTCTCGCTGGCCGGTGCCCTGCGCCGCTACGAGGTGGGCGGAACCGCTCTCGTGGAGGGCTTCGGGGCGGACGAGCTCCCACCGGCGGCGTGCGGGATCCAGCTCTCCCCCTGGCCCAACCGGGTGCGGGACGGCCGCTGGTACCTGGACGGTGAGGTCCAGCAGCTCGACCTCACGGAGCCCTCCCGCGGCCACGCCAGCCACGGGCTGTTGCGCAACACCGCGTTCCTGGCCACCGCCCACTCCGCGCGGGAGGTGGTGTTGCGCGGGGAGATCCACCCGCAGCACGGCTACCCGTTCCGCCTCACCCACCAGGTGGCGTACACCCTGGACGACGCCGGCTCCCTCACGGTGCGCCAGCACCTCACCAACCACGGGCCTCGGCCCGCGCCGGCAGCGTTCGGCGCCCACCCGTTCCTGCGCCTGGGCGAGGTGCCCAGCGAGGAGCTGACCCTCACCCTGTCCGCCGCCACCCGGATCCTGGCGGACGAGCGGCTGATCCCCACCGGCACCCGACCCGTGCAGGGCACGGACGAGGACTTCCGGGCCGGACGGGTGGTCGGCACCGGCCTGCTGGACGCCGCGTTCACGGACCTGACCCCCGGGTCGGACGGGCGCCACCACCACACGCTGACGGCACCGGACGGACGGAGCGTGGAACTCTGGGCCGAGCCGGACTACGGCTATGTGCACGTCTTCTTCACGGACCGGTTCCCCGGCCGGCACCGGGCGGTCGCGGTCGAGCCGATGACGGCCCCGGCGAACGCCCTGAACAGCGGCGACGGCCTGGTGTGGATCGCCTCGGGCGAATCGCTGACAGCCTCCTGGGGGATCACCGGACGGACCACCGCCGGCGGCGTCGACCGAGAGGAGACAGCACGTTGACCACGAGCCCACAGCCCGGCGTCCCCGGGACAGGCGACTCGGCCCCAGGCGTCCCGGCGCCCGGTGCCCCGTTAACTGAACCGGTCACCGAACCGGTCACTGAACCCGGCCCCGAACCGGTCCTGAACGCAGAGCAGGAGAGGGACCGCCTGGCCGCGGACGTCCCCTACGGCTTGACCGTGGCCGCCGCCTGGTCCTGGCGTGTCCTGCTGATCCTGGCCATGACCGGTGCCGGCATCTGGCTGCTGAGCCATGTCTCCATCCTGGTCATCCCCCTGATCATCGCCGCCCTCCTGGCCACCCTCCTGATGCCGATCCACCGGCGCTTCATCAGGTGGGGTGTGCCACGGGGGCTGTCCGTGACAGCCGTCATCCTGGGGTTCATCCTGATGGTGCTGGGCCTGTTGACGCTGGTGGGCCAGCAGCTCGCCGTGGGGTTCACGGACATGCGGGACCAGATCGTGGTCGGCGTCCAGGGGATCGTCGGCTGGCTGGAGACCCTGGGCGTGACCACGGACCAGTGGAACGACATCGCCGGCGACCTCACGGAGGCGGTGCGGAACAACAGCCAGACGATCGTCTCCGGGGCCCTCGGCTTCGGATCCACCGCCGGGAACATCGCCGCCGGCACGGTCCTGGTGGTCTTCGCCCTGATCTTCTTCCTGTTCGACGGCCAGGGGATCTGGCGCTTCTGCCTGAACTTCGTTCCCCGTCGCCACCGGGAGGCCATCGACGGCGCCGGGCAGGCCGGCTGGGGTTCCCTCGGCAGCTACGTCCGGGTCCAGATCTTCGTGGCGTTCGTGGACGCCGTCGGCATCGGTGCCGGCGCCTGGATCCTCGGGGTCCCACTCGCCCTGCCCCTGGGGGTGCTGGTGTTCTTCGGTTCGTTCATCCCGCTGGTCGGTGCCTTCCTGACCGGCGCGGTGGCCGTGTTGCTGGCGCTCGTGGCCAACGGCTGGGTCAACGCCCTGATCATGCTCGGCGTGGTGCTGCTGGTGCAGCAGATCGAGGGCAACGTGCTGCAGCCGCTGGTGATGGGACGCGCCGTCAGCCTCCACCCGCTGGCCGTGTTCCTGGCCGTGGCCGGAGGCACCGCTGTGCTGGGCCTGGTCGGCGCGATCTTCGCCGTGCCCGTGATGGCCTTCCTCAACGCCACCATCAAGTACTTCCACGCCAAGCCGTGGCTCGCGGCCGAGCCGGAACCGGCCGGCGCGTCCGACGTCTGGGACACCCGGCTCAAGGCGCGCGCCGCCAGTCTGGAGGGCCCGTGGGGGCGGGCCTATGAGACCCTCGACGGGGTGGTCCGCCGCGCCACCGCCGGTGGCCCCGCAGTGCATGGGCAGCAGGGCGCCGCGGCGTCCGGCACCACGGCCCGGGAACGGCGGCGGGCGCGCCGCGAGCTCAAGCGCGCGAAGACACCCTCCCGCAAGGAGCACGACGCCGGCCCGGTCACCGAGCACGGTACCGGCCCTGGCCCGGGCACCGGCACCGGCACCGGCACCGGCCCCGGTGCCGCAGACGGCACCGCAGGCAACCTGCGCGACACGTCCTCGGCGGAGGAGGACAATACGGGGATGGACCACTCCGGCCGACGGCCGGACCAGGACGGAGGAACCACGTGACCACCACGCCCCCCAGCAACGCCGATCCGGTCGCGGCACCGGCCGACGGCCCGGCCGACCGTTCGGACCTCCCCGTCACCCTGGCGGATATCGAGAGCGCCCGGCGGTTGCTCGACGGCGTGATCGTCCGCACCCCCCTGGACCACTCCCGGGCGTTGGGCCGGTTGACCGGCTCGGTGGTGCACCTCAAGTGCGAGAACCTGCAGCGCGCCGGGTCCTTCAAGGTCCGGGGCGCCTACGTCCGGATGGCGAAGCTGACGCAGGCGGAGCGCTCCCGTGGCGTGGTGGCGGCCTCCGCCGGCAACCATGCCCAGGGCGTGGCCCTGGCGGCCTCCAAGCTGGGGATCAAGGCGACCATCTTCATGCCGCGCGGGGTGGCGCTGCCCAAGCTGCAGGCCACCAAGGACCACGGCGCCGAGGTGGTGCTCTTCGGCAACAACGTGGACGAGGCCCTCGCCGAGGCCCAGCGCTTCGCGGAGGAATCCGGCTCCGTGTTCATCCACCCGTTCGACAACGCGGACGTGGTGGCCGGCCAGGGCACCATCGGCCTGGAGATCCTCGAACAGGATCCCGAGGTGGACACCCTGGTGATGGGCATCGGCGGCGGCGGGCTGCTGGCCGGGGTGGCCGTGGCCGTCAAGGAGATGGCACGCCGTCAGGGCCGACACATCAACATCATCGGTGTGCAGGCTGAGAACGCGGCGGCCTATCCGCCGTCCCTGGCCGCAGACGCCGTGGTGCCGCTGACCCACGTCTCGACCATCGCGGACGGCATCGCCGTGGGCAAGCCGGGCCAGATCCCGTTCCAGATCATCAAGGAACTCGTGGACGGCGTGGTGACGGTCTCCGAGGACGCCATCGCCAACGCCCTGGTCTTCCTGCTGGAGCGCTCCAAGATGGTGGTGGAACCCGCCGGCGTGGTGGGTGTGGCCGCCCTGCTCGAGGGCAAGCTGGCGGAGCTCGGGATCGAGTCCCAGCGGACGGTGGCGCTGCTCTCCGGGGGCAACGTGGATCCGATGCTGATGCTCAAGGTCATCCAGTCCGGTCTGGCCGCCGGAGGCCGGTACCTGACCGTGAAGATGTCCCTGCGGGACCGCCCTGGCGAGCTGTCCAACATCTCCCGGATCATCTCGGAGACGGATGCCAACGTCACCCGCGTGGACCACAGCCGGATCGGCGGTTCCCTGAGCATGGGGGACGTGACCATCACGATCGACATGGAGACCAAGGGACGCGAGCACTCCGAGCAGGTGCTCGGGCGGCTGCGCTCCTCCGGGTACCAGCCGCTCGTGCAGCACTAGGCCTCACTCCAACAGCCGCTCCAGACACCACTAGGCCGCCAGACCGGGCCGCCAGTAGAGATTGCGGCGTGGCCGCCGATCCGGGTCCAGGTACCGCGCCGGGACGAACCACGGAATGCCCTGCCAGACGGAGATCCTCCACGCCCCGGCGTGGACGGCATGGTGATGATGCGAACACAGCAGCGTCCCGTTGTCCACGGAGGTGGGCCCGCCGTCCTCCCAATGCTGGATATGGTGCGCCTCGCACCAGGGCGCAGGGATGGAGCATCCGGGCGCCGTGCAACCGCCGTCCCGGGCGCTGATGGCGCGACGGAGCCGGTGCGTGAACAGGCGTCGCGACCGGCCCACGTCCAGGACCTCACCGCTGCCACCGAGGACGACCGGGATCAGATCGGCCTCGCAGGCGAGCCGACGGATGGTCTGTGGATTGACGTCGCCCACGTAGGACGTCGTCGAGATCCTGTCGATGCGCGGTCGAGGCGGTGCCATCCCGTCCGGTGGGCCAGCCGCCGCATCGTTCCTCGGAGGGTCCTGACCGAACCGCTCGAACAGCGTCTCGTAGTCGATGACGGCCATGACCTGGGGCCGGGTGCGGTATCCGGCTGTCCCGCCAGGGCCCGATTCAGTGCCAGAGTCGGTGCCAGTGCCAGTGCCAGTGCCAGTGCCAGTGCCAGTGCCAGCGCCAGAGCCGACTCCGACCAGGGACAGTGCGCCGGTCAGGGCACTGACGAGGCTGTCGAGCTCGCGCCGTGCCCGGCTCCGGCCGTCGAGGGTGGCCGCACGGTCGTCGAGGCCGTTCCACCCCTCCGTGCCGCAGTCTTCCTGCGTGGAGCCGTGGTCTGCTGTGTCTCCGGGGGTCCGCCGAGGATTCGATCCCTCCGAGACCACCGTCTTGAGCATCTCGTGCTGGGCGTCGTCCGCCCACAGGTGCCACTCATGCAGGCCTTTGGCCTCGCCCCGGTAGAACAGTCCCTGGGTGGCGTTGAGCTGAGCCTCGGTGGGCTCTGAACCGTCCGGGTTCACCGCGGCCTCGAACCTCAGCCGCCAATGCGCACAGATCTTCCTCAGGGTGTCCGGATCCACCTCCCGGGCCTGGGCGACCAGCAACGCTTCGCCGCTAGCCAGCAACTCGTCCACGGCGCCTGGCGGCACATCGGCCAGGACGGCCTCTCGCCGGGCGTCGGCCACCGTCGTGACGATCAGGTCCACCGCCGTGCTGCCCAGCTCGGCACCCTGGACGGCATCTGCCAGCGCGGGCATGCCCGCCTCCACCACGGTGCAGTGGTCCAGGGTGAGCGACGCCATGGTGTGCGCGGCGCGGGAGACGCGGGCCTTGGCCTCCCGCCGGCCGATCCGCAGCACGTCCCGCAGGTACTCCGACCCGTTCCTGAAGGCGCATTTGCCCGGAGGAATCCCCAGGAGCTCCTCCCGGAGCTGGTGTGCATCGAAGATCCGATCCGTGTGCCCGGCCAGGGCGGTACGGGCGGTATCGATGACGCGGGCCAGGTCCTCGACGCCGACCTGCAACTCGGACAGAGACCCGGCCGGGCCGGGGAGGTCACCTGGGATGTTCGAGGTGGAGTCGGCCGCCTCGGTCTCCGGCCGGTCCGCCAGTGGGCCGGGTGCTGGGCGACCCGCAGGGGCGTACAGGCCCCAGTCCTCCGAGTGATCATGGTCCTCCGCCACCGTCCGGAGCCGGGGGAGTGAATCGACGAGCCGTGGATCGGACAGTCTGGACGACAACTCGCCGGCCAGCGCGTGGGTCCGGGCCAACAGCTCAGCCAGGGGCACATCGGCCAGGCTGCCGTTGCCGCCGTTGCCGCCGTTGCCGCCGTTACCGCCCGCCATGACCCCTCCCGCCCTCATCGCCTCCACCGTGGGACCTCCACCGTGGGACCTCCACCGTGGACCACCAGTTGTTGTTCTAGTACTGGTATTCGATCACAGGGGCCGGACGCGTTAGCGGTCCCGCGGACGGGTTGTGGACCCAAGGAGGAACTCGGCCGGATGTGGAGGAGCCGACAGGTCCTCAGCTCGCGTCTGCGGACCCCGCAGCGGTGGCCATGGTCATGGTGGAGGCGGTGATCGGGTCCACGACCTTCTTCAGGGCCTCCACGGCTGGGACCCCCTGGGCCAGGGACTCGATCCGCCGGGACAGCCCGCGCCGGTCCAGGTCTCCACGGGCGGGGCCCAGCAGGCCGTGGGCCACGTTCAGCGCCTTGAGGATGCCCAACCCCGTGGCCTCGGCCAGGCTGGGATCGCGGTGTCCGGACAGGACCTGGCCGAGCCGCTCGCGGAGGGCGATCTCCGGGGCCGGGTTGACGGTCAGGTACCCCGAGTCCTCCCGGACGATCCCCTGGCGGGCGAGGGCCTGGCCGGTGGCCTTCTCCGGATTGAGCTTGGAGCTGGAGACCAGCTGGGACAGCGTCCTCCCGGACAGCCCGTCCAGGGCCGGCAGGATCGCATCCAGTGGGGCCTGGCCGGTCATCCCGGCGCGGACGACGGTGGCCTTCGGGTCCTTGCCCTCGGCGGCGATCTTCAGGACACCGGCCTCCGCCAGGTCGGTCAGGGCGGCGGCCACGAGCCCGTAGCGGCGGTATCTGCGGGCGCGGTCGGTGGTGCCGTTGTCCTGGGTGAGCAGCAGGAACATCTCTTCGACGATGAGCATGCCCTCAACCTAGCAAGCCCGGCAAGCCCACCACAGCGCAACGGCGGCGCACCGGGGAACCGGTGCGCCGCCGTCGTGCACGGTGTGGTGGGGCCGAGCCGGCCGATCAGGCCTTGTAGGGCTTGGCGGAGACGACCTCGACGGCGATGTCCTTGCCGTTCGGGGCGGCGTAGCTGAGCTTGTCGCCTACCTTGGAGCCGTGGATGGCCGCGCCGAGCGGCGACCGCTCCGAGTACACGGTGATGGAGTCCTTGTCATCGGCGATCTCGCGATTGCCGAACAGGAAGGTCTCCAGGTCGCCGGCGATCTTGGCCTCGACGACCATGCCGGGCTCCACGACCCCGTTGTCTGCCGGGGCGGCGCCGACCTGGGCGGTCTCGAGCAGGTGCTTGAGCTCGATGATCCGGCCCTCGTTCTTGGACTGCTCCTCGCGGGCGGCGTGGTAGCCGCCGTTCTCCTTGAGGTCACCCTCCTCGCGGGCCTGCTCGATGCGGTCGATGATCTCCTGGCGCCCCGGTCCGGAGATGTGATCCAGTTCCTGCTTCAGGCGGTCGTAGGCCTCCTGGGTCAGCCAGGGAGCGTTGTCGGTGGTGCTCATGGACGCGAAGTCTCCTTCAATCTGGTGGTCAACGGAAGTGCGGGACCGATGCTGGGTCGCCACGCCGCCGCGTGCATGACGCTGTGCCGCGGGTTGCGGCCCGTGGGGCGACCATGCAAGAACCCCGCCAGCGGAGCCACCCGGCATGGTGCGGGCGACCCCCGACAGGCGGGGTGACAACGTACTGAGCCCCTATTCTAACGGAAACGCTTCAGATCCGTCATTCCTGTGGTGATGCAGGTAACAACCCGTCACGACGTCGGCCCGGCCGGCTTGGACTTCCGGGTTCTGCTACTCGTCCGGGAACCAGCAGTCGTTCACGCCGCCGTTGGTGCCGAGGGAATCGGTGCGCAGGTCGACGTCATACATGGTCGTGCGGTCCGAGGGGATCGCGTCCGCCGCGGGCGTCTCCGGCCCGACGGTGACGGTGCGCCAGCCCACCACCGCGAACTCCGGGGAGAGGACCTGGACGGCGCACTGCACCGTGTCCTCGGGGTCCTTGGTGAGCTGGAAGGTCACCGAGGCCCGGGTCGGGGAGTCGATGGTGAAGCCCACGTCCTTCCAGTCCAGGGTCCGGCTGTGCGAGGAGGTCGCGAACCAGAAGGTGACGGCGACGGCCGCCACGAGGGCGATCACGGCGATCCACTTGCCGCGGCGCTTCAGGAACGACGGGCCCGTGCTTTGGGGGCGCCCGTACCGGTTCGCTAGGCTGTCACTCGGCACCGGGTCAGCCGATGTCTGGGGTGTGGAAGTCATGTCATGCCATAGTATCCCGCCGCCCCCCACAGTCCCGAAAGCAATCGAGGCCACGTGAACCCCCCTTCCCCCGATGATCGGATCGAGCCGAACGACCGGGACGCCCCGGACGGGACCGGTACGCCGGAGTTCGGAGTGTCCGTGGGACAGGCCACCTATGGTTCCCTGGAGCCCGAGGAGCACCACACGGTGCCCGAGGCCGGTGGCGTCCCGGCCTCCGCCGGGCTGCGGCTGATGGCCGTCCACGCGCATCCGGATGACGAGTCCTCCAAGGGTGCCGCCATGATGGCCGCCTACGAGGCGGCCGGCGCCGAGGTCATGGTCGTCACCTGCACCGGCGGAGAACGCGGCGACCTGCTCAATCCCGGCTACGGGGACACCGTGCGCCTGGACCGGGACATCACCGGCGTCCGGCGGACGGAGATGCAGGAGGCCGGGGCCGCACTCGGGATCGAACACCGGTGGCTGGGCTTCATGGACTCGGGGCTGCCGGAGGGCGACCCGATGCCGCCGCTGCCGTTCGGCAGCTTCGGGACGGTGCCCCTGGCACAGGCTGCGGCGCCGCTGGTCCGGTTGATCCGGGAGTTCCGCCCCCATGTGCTGATCAGCTACGACGAGATCGGCGGCTACCCGCACCCCGACCACATCAAGTCCCACGAGATCACGGTCGAGGCCTACCGAGCCGCGGGGGACGCGGACCGGTACCCCGGCACGGGGGAGGCCTGGACGGTCTCCAAGCTCTACTACGACCGTGCGTTCAACCCGGCGAAGTATGAGGCACTGCACGAGGCCTACCTCAGCGCCGGCGAGGAATCACCGTACGTGGAGCGGCTGGCGTGGTACCGGAAGCTCCAGGAGGAGCAGGAACGCGAGGAACGCGGAGAGGCAGCGGAGCAGACCCCGAGCGCGGCCGCACCGGGACGCTTCCGGATGACGCGCCACCAGGTGACCACGCAGATCCACGTGGCCGACTACTTCGAGCAGCGGGACAACGCGCTGCGGGCGCACCGCACCCAGATCGACCCGGCAGGGCACTTCTTCTCGACCCCGAACGCCCGGCAGCGGCAGACCTGGCCGTGGGAGGACTACGTCCTGATCGATTCGCGCGTGGAGACCACGCTGCCGGAGACGGACCTGTTCACCGGGCTGCGGTGATCGGCGGACCCACCGGGGCACCCCGGTAGACTGGTCTACCGTGAATGCCTTCCCCCCGCTTGCCGTGACCCTCTCCGCCGCCCCGAGCTCCACCGCGGATGCGTCCGAGCAGCCGGTGCCGGGAGTGGGCGAGCCGACGCTGCGTCCCGGGCTGGAGCAGGCCGACGTCACCCCCGGAATCGAGGGCTTCCTCTTCACGGCGCTGATGGTGGCCATGGTGATCGTGGTCCTGCGCCTGATGGTCCGCTCCGTGCGCCGCGTGCAGTACCGCTCGGTGGACGCCGAGGACATGCTGGTGGAGCGCTACCAGGGGTACCTGCCCGAGGACGAGCTCCGGGCCCGGGGGGAGGAGGACCCCCAGGTGCGGTCCGCCTCCGACCTGGACCGGCAGAAGGCCCGGCTGCAGGAGAAGTTCCCGGGGTATCTGGACAGCCCGGCCCCGGAGCCGAAGGGTCCGGACTCCGGGCGCGACTGAGCCCCCGGCGCGGCCGAGACACACAGGACGAGAACGCCCCGTCCCACTCAGGTGGGACGGGGCGTTCGCGTTCTGCCTGCTCGGAGGGTCAGCCCTGGAGCGTCTCGTTGTAGTTGAACAGGATCTTCGCGACCTCGGCGCGGGTGATCTCACGCGAGGTGCCGAAGCTGCCGTCCGAGTAGCCGTCCACCAGGCCCTCGCCGGACAGCCACGAGATGGAGCGGTGGTGGGCGTTGTCCTCCGGGACGTCCGGGAACCCGTTCGTCACCGGCGCCGTGTGTTCGGGATCCACGGCCCGGTACAGGAACGAGGCGAACTCGCCGCGGGTCACGGGCCGGGTCGACTTGAACTCGCCGTCGGAGTAACCCTGGGTGATGCCGTTCGAGGCGGCCCACCGGATCGGGTCGAAGAACACGTTGTGCGCATCGATGTCCGAGAAGTCCTCGGTGGCGCCGGTGGTCTCCGGGTCGAGGTACCGGTAGATGAAGGCCAGGGACTCGCCGCGCGTGATGTTCTTGCGGACACCGAAGCTGCCGTCGGCATAGCCCATGGTGAGGTCCTCGAGCTGCAGCCACCGGACCGGTGCGAAGAACCAGGTGTCCTCATCCGTGTTGTCGGTGAAGGGCTCCGGGGCCTCGGGCTCGACCGGGTCGGTCGGCTCCGTCGGGTCGGTCGGCTCCGTCGGTTCCTGGCCGGCCTCGCGGTAGGTGACCCACAGCTCGGGGGCCATGTCCTCCTCACCGTCGCGCGACTCGGCGGAGCGCTGGCCCTCGCCGGTCAGCACCAGGGACAGCGCGTTGCCGGCGGCCCAGCCCTCCCGGTCCACGACCTCCTGGAGCACGTCGGAGAGGTCGGCGGTGCGCTGGGCGGTGCCGGACTCGTGCTCGATCTCCCAGGCCGGGATGCCGGACCACTCGGCGGTGGCCTCCGTCAGGGTGCGCGAGGTCAGGTCGCCGGGCTCGTCCGAGAAGGCCGCGGAGTCGTCGGCGGCCTCGGCGGCGATGGCGACGTCGAACGGATCGATGTTCTTGTCCGCCTCGTCGGTGGTGAACTGCACGCGGGCCGAGAGGATCTCCGAGCCGGCCGGGACCTGCAGGTCCGCGTAGCGCAGTCCGACGGCCTGCTTCTGGTCGGACTTCTCGTCCACGAGCTCGAGGTCGGAGGAACCGTGGTCCATCTTTCCGGCCTCGACGCCGTCCACGTACTGCTCCACGTCGTCGCGGTCCTCGGCGATCTCGCCCCTGACCTCGGTGACGCCGTCCTCGAGCGTGTAGGTGACCATCAGCTTCGGTGCCTGCTCGCTGCCGCCACCCTCGTAGGCCTCGGCGGTGCGGGTGCCGGTGCCGGAGAGCATGAAGTTCAGGGCGCCTCCCCGGGCCCAGTCGTCCCGGTCGACGACGGCCTGCACCAAGGCGGTCAGGTCCGGGGTGCGCTGCGCCTCGCCCTGCTCCCCGTTCTCCGTCCAGACCGGGGCGTCCTTCCAGGCCACTGTCTGGTCGAGGTAGCTGCGCGAGGACACGGCAAAGTCGTCGTCCGTGTACTTCGCGGCGGCACCGGTGTCCTCGACGTGGATCTGTACGTCGAAGGGGTCACCGGTCTTGTCGTGCTCGTCCGTGGTGAACTGCAGATGGGCGCCCGTGATGGTGGCGCCGGCGGGGATGCCGACCTGGTCGAAGCGGAGCCCGGCGAACTGGTCGTCGAGGTCCTCGTCGCCCGGGGACTCCTGGACGATCTCGATGTCCGAGGAGCTGATGTCCATCGCTCCGTCGCCGACGCTCTCCTCGACGTCGTCGTTCGGGGAGAGGGTGCGTGCCTCGACGGTGACCTCTCCGGTCTCCTCGTCGAGCACGTTCTCGACCGGGGTGTCCACCACGCCGGGGCCCTCGAACTCGGTCTGGCCGATGCCCTCGGGCGGGGCGACCGGGTTCGGTGTGCCCTGGCGGGTCATGGAGACCTCGTCGATGACCTCGCCGTCGACCTGGTGCTCGGTGATGCTCAGCGTTTCCCCGTCCACCTCGAGGTGGGCGTAGGCCGGCGTGCGCAGCTGGGACTGGACCGCGTTGAAGGGGAACTCGATCCCGTCCTGGATGCCGTAGTACTTCGAGCCGGTGGAGGACTGCATGGTCATGTACAGCACCTCGCCCTCGTACTTGGCGAGCTCGGACGGTGCCTCCGGGTTGGCCTCGGTGACCGGGTTGTTGACCGGGTGGCCGTTGTAGAGCAGGTTGGAGCGGTTGTACACGTGGTCGTGACCGGAGAACACCACGTCGAAGTCGAGCTCGGTCATCAGCGACGGCATCCACTCGCGGCGGTCCTCGATGTCACCGTCGGTGGCGTGGGAGGCGGTGGAGTACAGGGAGTGGTGCCAGGTGGCGACCTTCCACTGCACGTCCGCACCGTGCTCGGCCACGACCTCGCGCACGTACTCCTCGTGGTCTGCGGCGACCCCGTGGTTGGAGTTCAGGGAGACGAACAGGGTGTTGTCCTGGATGTACCAGTAGTTGCCCATCTCGTTGTTCCAGCCGGGGTTGGCGGTCCGGTTGGGCATGTTGAAGTGCTCGGCGTAGGAGTGCTGTTCGTCCGAGGCACTGCCGTCGTCGTGGTTGCCGATGTTGGTGGCCAGGGCGTGCTCGCGCACCCCGTCCGGGGCCAGGTAGTCGGTGTACTCCGAGGCGCTGTCATGGGTGTTCACCTGGTCGCCCACGGACAGCAGGAAGTCCGGGTTCGCCACGCCCTGAAGGGCGGTGTCCAGGGTGCTCTGCCACGCGCCGCCGTCGGTGGGGACGCCCCCGCCGGAGCCGATCTGGGTGTCGCCGAAGACGAGGACGTCCAGGCGCTCATCGGCCTGGGTGGTGAACTCGTAGGTCTCGGACCAGCCCTCGGCCTCGGAGCCGACCTGCCACCCATAGGTGGTGCCCGGCTTCAGGCCCGTCACCCCGGCGTGGTTCCAGGTCAGCTCAGGGAAGTCCTTCGAGGTGCCGGTGTCCGTGGAGTCCAGGAGCTGGACGGCGTCCTCGGCGTCCTTCTCCACCAGTCGCACCTGCTGCTCGGCGGAGTCCGAGGAGGAGTACCAGACGAAGTTGCGGTCGGCCTCGGTGGAGCCGATGTTCATGACCATGTTGGAGTACGAGACGGAGGTCGGCTCCGCGGTCGGGGCAGCCATGGCCGGCAGGGTGCCGAAGGCCAGGGACAGTCCGATCGCACTGGCGGCCACGGGGGCGAGCAGGCGGCGCTGATGCATGCGTGATGTTCCTTCACTCGGGTGACCCGGCGGGCTGGGCCGGGCGATCTGAAGGAGGGGCCCGGACCGTGCCGCCACACGGTGGGCAGCATGAGGAGGGCCGCTTTCAGGGCAGGGCAAGGCCGCGGGTCGGTGGGGGGTGGGTGGAGCTGATGCCCCGGCCGGATCGACCCCCGAGGGGCGGACCGGCGGCATCAGGACTGACTACAGCAAGCCATTCGGGCCGCGGGTCAGACGCCGGATGAACCCCCGGTGAACGTTCAGCCGCCGCTCAGCCAAGTCACCGCCCGGCCGGGCCTCACACCCGCGCCCCGGCGCAGGCCTCAGCCAGCAGGCCGCTGAGCTGGGCGGCCGAGTGGCTGCCGTTGAAGATCTCCGTGCCCGGCTGCAGGACGCGACCGGCGGCGAGCGGGCCGGCGTCGACCGCATCGAAGCCGAGGCGGTCGATCACGGTGGCCACGGCCCTCCGGGTGTCCTCGTGGTCGCCGGCCACGGCGAGCGCCCGGCGGTCGCCGGCGCCGGCGGGACGGTGATCCGCTTCGAGGTCGTGGTAGCCGATGTGGTTGAAGGCCTTGACCAGCAGGGCCCCGGCGAGGTGGTCCTGGACGACCTCGCTGCTGGTACGGTGGTCGGCCTCGAAATCCGCCAGTTCGCCGTCCGTGGGGGCCCAGTAGTTCATGACGTCGACGACGGCCCGGCCCGCGAAGTGCGAGGGGTCCAGGTCGCGGTACTTCCGCAGGGGGATCGCCACGACGGTCAGGTCCGTGCGGGCCAGGTCTGCGGCGTCGACGGCGGTGGCACCGGGGGTGACGATCTCGGCGAGCAGGGAGATCTCGGCGGCGGGCTTGGCGGTGGCGATCCGCACGTCGTATCCGGCCGCCACGGCCCGGCGGGCCAGGGCCGTGGCGACGCGGCCTGCGCCGAGGATGCCGATGCTGCGGATGCTGTCTGCCGAGGGGGACATGGGTTCCTTTGCCGGGTCAACGTTTCACAGGTCAGAGTTCACTGGGGAAACGCCGTCGTCAGCCGGAAGTATTCCGGCCGTGAGCACGGTCACGGCCCGAGGCGGTCGGTGTCCTCGTCCGGGAAGGTCTCCGCCTGGCCCGTCCGTCGCGCCTGGCCCGTCCGTCGCGCCTGGCCCGTCCGTCCCGCCTGGCCTGGCCTCCGCGTCTCGAGCCGGCGTTGCAGGGCGCCGCGCCAGCCGTCCGGGACCCCGGGGGAGGCCAGGACGCGCTCGGCGGCGGCAAGGTCGTCCTTGTCCACGGTCATGACGCGGGAGAGCTCGGCGAGGTCCACGGCGCCCGGAGCCCGGTCCACCAGGCGCATCTGGTGGCCGGACTGCACGGGTGCCGGGGTCAGTACCCTCAGGTACCAGCCGGTGCGCCCGGTGGCCTGCACGCGGCGGGCCAGGTCCGGGATGCCCCAGCGGGAGGACAGCTTCCAGCAGGGACGCCGGGACTGGCTCACCTGCAGCACGGCATCGCCCACCTGCCACACGTCCGCCAGGCAGATGTCGGCCTCGGTCAGGCCGTCCACCGTGAGGTTCTCGAACAGGGCCCCTTCGGGCAGGTCGAGCCCGTCCGCCCGCCAGGCGGCATAGTGGCTGCGGGCATAGTACATCACGGCCTTCTCCGGCCCGCCGTGGTGCACCGTATCGCCCTGCTCGTCCCCGGCCAGGCCGGTCATCCCGAGCGGCACCGGCCCCTCGACCGGCTCCTTGAAGGCGCCCGTCGGCACGTCCTCTCCGCGCCAGCGCACCGTACGCACCGCCCCCACGCGGACGGCGGTGATCCGCCCCACGGGGTGGTCGGGGAGCGGCGGGGAGGCGGTGGGCTCAGGGGCGGTGGGCATGGGCCCATCCAATCACGGTGGGGCCGGCTCCTGCCCAGACGCGGAGTCTGAAAGCGAGAACCGGAGGCTAGGCCTAGAGCACCGCGACCATGATCGCGATGTAGTGACACACGAAGCCGCCGATGGTGAAGACATGGAACAGCTCGTGGAAGCCGAACCACTCGCGGTGGAAGTTGGGCCGCTTCAGGGCGTAGAACACGGCCCCGGTGATGTAGCTGGCCCCGCCGACGCAGACCAGGACGGCCGCGGCGGGGCTGACGGCGAAGAAGTCACCCAGGTAGAGCAGCGCTGCCAGCCCCAGGATGACGTACACGGGGGTGTAGAGCCAGCGCGGGGCCCCGGTCCAGAACACCCGGAACGCGACGCCGGCCACGGCCCCGATCCAGACGCCCGCCAGCAGGACGGCGGCCTTCTCCGGCGTCAGCAGGGCCAGCGCGAGCGGTGTGTAGGTGCCGGCGATCACCAGCATGATGTTCGTGTGGTCCAGCCGCTTGAGCACGATCGCCACCCGGGGTGACCACTGCACGAGGTGGTAGGTGGCAGAGACGGCGAAGAGCAGCAGACCGGTCAGGGCGTAGACGGCGCTGGCCCACGTCAGGGTGGCGGTCGGGGCCAGGACGATGAGGACGATGCCCGCGGCCAGGGCCAGCGGGGTCATGGCCGCGTGGCTCCACCCGCGCAGCCGCGGCTTGAAGTCGGGGTGCTGGGGGTCCACCACCCGGTCCATGCGCCAGCGGCGGTCGGGAGTCGCGGGAGCAGCGGTCGGGCCGACCGGGGGGCCAGGCGGGGGGGAGTGTGCCATGGAAACAGGATACGTCCGGTGGCTGAATGTTACCCGTGGGTAACCATGCGGGCCGGGGTCAGTTCGCTACCGTAGGGACGACGATGAGATCGATGAGTCCGGTGCCGCGCCCACGGCGGCGCCGGGAACCGGACAAGGGGACGCGCATGCACCTACCGAACGTCCTCTACAGCTTCTACGAGCGCCGGCTGGCGGCGGGCCTCGAGCGGGACAAGCTGCCCCGGCACATCGGGGTGGTGCTGGACGGCAACCGCCGGTGGGCCAAGGCCTCCGGGGCCACCACCGCGGACGGGCACCAGGCCGGGGCCGAGAAGATCCACGAGTTCCTGGGCTGGTGTGACGAGTTCGGCATCAAGGTGGTCACCCTGTACATGCTCTCCACGGACAACATGAGCCGGCCGCCGGAGGAGTTGGCGCAGCTGGTCGGGATCATCGGGACCACCCTCAGGCGCCTGGGGGACGGGTTGCCCAACGGCCATCGGGTGCGCGTGCAGGCCGTGGGCGCCTCGGAGCTGCTGCCGGCCGGCCTCGCCGGCACCCTGGCGGACCTCGAGGCGCGCACGGCGGATGCCGAGGGGCTGCACGTGAACGTGGCGGTGGGCTACGGCGGGCGGCGGGAGATCGTGGACGCCGTCAAGGAGCTGCTGGTGGAGGCCGACGGCGAGGGCCGCGGTGCCGCCGAGGTGGCCCGGGAACTCACGGACGAGCAGATCTCCGACCGCCTCTACACCCGGGGCCAGCCCGATCCGGACCTGGTCATCCGCACCTCGGGGGAGCAGCGGCTCTCAGGGTTCCTGATGTGGCAGTCCGCCTACTCCGAGTTCTACTTCTGCGAGGCCCTGTGGCCCGACTTCCGCCGCGTGGACTTCGTCCGGGCCCTGCGGGACTTCTCCTCCCGACAGCGCCGCTTCGGTTCCTGAATCGTTTACGAGACGTTCACAGGAAACGGCCCTCGCCTTCCGCCCCGGGTGCCAGTGCGGGCCTACGGTGGGGTTATCAGTCACCGGCGGGAACGGCCGGGGCCACCTGGTCTCGGATCCGCACCGCGGATTGATCGGAAAGGCCAAGCCGTATGCCGTCATCCCAGACAGCGTCGAAACGGTGGGCCGTCCCGGCCCCGGCCGGTCCGCCCCACCCACCCTCGATCATCGGGGCGTGTGCCCCGGTCTGGAGTCCTTGTGGAGCACCTGACGAACACCCTGGTCACTGACACCCCCGCAGCGGCCCAGCCCGACGAGCGGGTCAGTGTCGGCGAGAAGTCCTACCTGCTGGACACCTCCGTGCTGCTGTCCGATCCTCGGGCCCTGTTGCGCTTCGCCGAGCACGAGGTCATCCTGCCGATCGTGGTCATCTCCGAGCTGGAGCGGAAGAGGGATGACCCGGACCTGGGCTTCTATTCCCGCAAGGCCCTGCGGCTGCTGGACGAGCTGCGTCTGGAACACGGATCCCTGAACCGGACCATCCCCCTGGGTACCCAGGGCGGGACCCTGCGCGTGGAGCTCAACCACATCTCCGTGGACGTGCTGCCCTACGGCTTCCGGACCTCGGACAACGATTCGCGCATCCTCGCCGTCGCCAAGAACCTCGCGGACGAGGGCCGGGACGTCACGGTGGTCTCCAAGGACCTGCCGATGCGGGTGAAGGCCTCCGCCATGGGTCTGCAGGCGGACGAGTACCGCAACGAGCTGGTCAAGGACTCCGGCTGGTCCGGAACGGCCGAGGTCACGGCCGGCGAGGACGAGATCAGTGCGCTGTATGACAACCAGCCGGTGACCCTGGCCGAGACCCAGGGCCTCCCCGTGAACACCGGGCTCGTCATCACCTCGCCCCGGGGATCCGCCCTCGGCCGGGTGGACCAGCACGGCTCCACCCGGGTGGTGCGCGGTGACCGGGACGTCTTCGGCCTGCACGGGCGCTCGGCCGAGCAGCGGCTGGCCATCGACCTGCTGCTGGACCCGGACGTCGGCATCGTCTCCCTCGGCGGCCGCGCCGGCACCGGCAAGTCCGCCCTGGCCCTGTGCGCCGGGCTGGAGGCCGTGATGGAGCGCAACGAGCACCGCAAGGTGGTGGTGTTCCGCCCGCTGTACGCCGTCGGCGGCCAGGAGCTGGGATACCTGCCGGGCTCGGAGAACGAGAAGATGAACCCCTGGGGCCAGGCCGTGTATGACACCCTCGGCGCCCTGGTGTCCACCGAGGTGCTGGACGAGGTGGTGGACCGCGGCATGCTCGAGGTGCTGCCGCTGACCCACATCCGCGGCCGGTCCCTGCACGACTCCTGGGTGATCGTGGACGAGGCCCAGTCCCTCGAGAAGAACGTGCTGCTGACGGTGATGAGCCGCATGGGCCAGAACTCCAAGATCGTGCTGACCCACGACGTGGCCCAGCGGGACAACCTGCGGGTGGGCCGCCATGACGGTATCGCCGCCGTGGTGGAGACGCTCAAGGGCCACCCGCTGTTCGGGCATGTCACCTTGAACCGCTCGGAGCGCTCGCCGATCGCCGCGCTGGTCACGGAGCTGCTCGAGGACGCCAGCATCTGAGCGGCCGGGGAGAATGAACGGGAAGAGAGAACTAGGGGCCGTCGCACTGGGTGCGACGGCCCCTAGGGGTGAACTCCGTCCGGGCCCCCGCGGAGGGGGGATGAGGGGGACCGGGGGATGATCCACCGCAACCATGGCCCCTAGAAACGGGATGGAGGCCATGGAGCCTTGCTGCTTCCACTGACGGTTCACGGAGATGAGTCGGTGTCGCACGGATGGAAGCGACTTCAGCATACTCCGAGACGGCCGTGATTCCTACCATTTAGTGGAAAGTCACACCATTCGACTTCTGGTCAGTCTTGGCGGGACCTTTGGCCAGCCCGACGGCCGGTCGCCCACCGCCGTCACGGCCACGTCGCTCACCCGCCTCCGAGGGCCTCGCGGCGCTCGCGCCAGTCCCGCCGGGCCTGCTTGGTGTCCGCGAAGGCCACCAGCACGCCGGCCGCGGCACCGGCGAGGTGCCCCTGCCAGGAGATGCGCGGGTTCATCGGCAGGAAGCCCCAGACGATCCCGCCGTAGAGCAGCACCACGGCCACCGCCGCCAGGATCGCGGTGAACCGACGGGCGAGGATCCCGTAGGCCACCAGGAACGCGGCGTAGCCGTAGACGATCACCGAGGCGCCGATGTGGTTGGTCCCGATTCCGCCGATCAGCCAGGTGCCGAGCCCGCCCAGCAGCCAGATGCCGGCGGTGATCAGCCACCACCTGCGGGTCAGCCAGGCGATCATGGTCCCCATCACCACCAGGGGCACCGTGTTGGAGATCAGGTGGCCGAACCCCGAATGCAGCAGGGGCGCGAAGAGGATGCCGGGCAGGCCCGAGGGCTCCAGCGGCTGGATCCCGAACTGGTTGAGCCATCCGCCCAGGAACAGGTCGATGATCTCCAGGACCCACAGCAGCAGCGCGAGGCCCAGCACGGGCAGGGCCCGCTGGATCCAGGCGGGGTAGGAGCGCAGCTTCTCGATCACCCGATGGCGGGAGGACGGGCGTCGGACGGGATCGGCGGGTGACATGTCCACAGCCTAGTGACTGGTGCCCCGCACCACGGCCCGCCGCTCTAGGCTGAGGGCATGCCGACGATCCTGGCCGCGGCCGCCCGCGAGGGGAACTGGCTACTGCTGGCCGCCCTGGCGGCCGGGCTGGTGGTCTTCGCCGTGTGTGCCGTGAGGCTGACCGTCATGGACCTGCGGGAGCACCGGTTGCCCAACCCGTGGACCGGCGCCCTGGCGGCCGGCGGCGGATTCACGCTCGGTCTGGGATGCCTGGTGGACGACGTCGGCTGGTCCCGGTTCTGGTCCATGCTCGGCGGGGGTGCGGTCTACCTGGCGCTCATGCTGCTGTTGCACCTGATCAACCGGACCGGAATGGGGATGGGAGACGTCAAGCTGGCCGGCGGCCTGGGGCTCTACGCCGGATGGCTCGGCTGGGACCACCTTCTGGCGGCCATCGTCCTCGGCTTCATGGCCGGCGGACTGGTGGCCCTGGCGCTGGTGGTGACCCGCCGTGCCACCGGTTCCACGCATCTTCCCTTCGGCCCGGCCATGCTCGCCGGCACCGCGGTGGCTCTACTCCTCTGATCGGGGTGCGGGCGGTTAGCGTGGGTGGCATGCCCACTCCAGAGTTCATCCTGTCCCTGCGCGAGAAGGTCGGCACGGCGCCCCTGTGGCTGCCCGGGTGCAAGGCGGTCGTCCTGCGCGGCGGCCGCGACGGTGCCGCGGCGGGCGGCGGGTCAGACGCCGGGTCGGAGCTCGAGGTGCTGCTGGTCCGCCGCGCGGACAACGGCCGCTGGACGCTGCCGGCCGGGATCATCGAACCGGGTGAGGAGCCGGCGTCGACCGCCGTGCGGGAGACCCTGGAGGAGACCGACGTAACGTGCGCACCGCGGCGGCTGGCCGGCGTCGGGACCACGGGTGAGGTGACCTATCCGAACGGGGACCAGGCGCGGTACCTGGATGTGGTCATGGTGATGGACTACGTCAGCGGCGAGGCGCGGGTCAACGATGACGAGAACACGGCCGTCGGATGGTTCACCCTCGACGGGCTGCCCGAGCTGCCGGCGCTGCACGCCCGTGCCCTGGCCTGGGGCCTCGAAGAGTCCGAGGGCGCCCGCTTCGTCTCCTGACGGCGGACGGCCGCCCCCGTGCACCGCTGGAGCACCCCTGGACCACCGCTAGACCACCGTTAAGGCACTTTGAGGGCAATCCCCACGGTGGGATTGCCCTCAAAGCGTCATCTGGTGGTGGGTCAGGCGGGGCGCGTCATGGACATGGTGTCCAGGGCCGCATCCAGCTGCTCCTCGGTGACCTCGCCTCGGGACACGTAGCCGAGGTCGATGACGGCCTCGCGGACGGTCATCTTCTGGGCCACGGAGTGCTTGGCGATCTCCGCGGCGGCCTCGTAGCCGATCACCTTGTTCAGCGGGGTGACGATCGAGGGGGAGGCACCGGCCAGGAACGCGGCGCGCTCCACATTGGCCTCGATGCCGTCGATCATCTTGTCCGCCATCACGCGGGAGGTGTTGGCCAGCAGGCGGATGGACTCCAGCAGGTTGGCGGCCATCACGGGGATGCCGACGTTCAGCTCGAAGGCGCCGTTGGTGGAGGACAGGGACACGGTGGTGTCGTTGCCGATGACCTGGGCGCAGACCATGATGGCGGCCTCGCAGATCACGGGGTTGACCTTGCCCGGCATGATCGAGGAGCCCGGCTGCAGGTCGGGGATCGCGATCTCGCCCAGGCCGGTGTTCGGCCCGGAGCCCATCCAGCGCAGGTCGTTGTTGATCTTCATCATCGAGTAGGCGATGGTGCGCAGCTGGCCGGAGGCCTCCACCAGGCCGTCGCGGTTGGCCTGGGCCTCGAAGTGGTTGCGGGCCTCGGTGATCGGCAGGCCGGTCTCCTCGGCCAACAGCTCGATGACCCGGGCGGAGAAGCCCTTCGGGGTGTTGATGCCGGTGCCCACCGCGGTGCCGCCCAGCGGGACCTCGGCCACGCGCGGCAGGGAGGCCTCGACGCGCTCGATGCCGTAGCGGACCTGCGCGGCGTAGCCGCCGAACTCCTGGCCCAGGGTGACCGGGGTGGCGTCCATCAGGTGGGTGCGGCCGGACTTGACGACGGAGGCGAACTCGTCCGCCTTCTTCTCCAGGGAGACGGCGAGGTGCTCCAGGGCCGGCTTCAGGTCGTTGATCAGGGCCCCGGTCACGGCGACGTGCACCGAGGTCGGGAACACGTCGTTGGAGGACTGGGAGGCGTTGACGTGGTCGTTGGGGTGGACCTCGTCCGCCGAGCCGGCGGCCTTCAGGGACTGGGTGGCCAGGTTGGCGAGCACCTCGTTGGTGTTCATGTTCGAGGAGGTGCCGGAGCCGGTCTGGAACACGTCGATCGGGAACTGGTCGTCATGCGTGCCGGAGATGACCTCGTCCGCGGCGGCCACGATCGCATCGCGACGCTCGGCGGAGATGACGCCGAGCTCGGCGTTGGCCTTCGCGGCGGCCTTCTTGACCTGCGCCAGCGCGTGGATGTGGGCGGGCTCCAGGGGCTTGCCGGAGATCGGGAAGTTCTGCACGGCGCGCTGGGTCTGCGCCCGGTACAGGGCGTCGATCGGCACCTTCACCTCGCCCATGGTGTCGTGCTCGATGCGGAACTGCTGTTCAGTCTGCTGCCCGGTGGGCTGCTGCGAAGAATCGGTCATGAATCCCACTTTAGACGCTGGCGTGCTCCGCGAGCCGCCCGTCACGCAGGGTGACCGCCCGGTCCGCCACGTCCACGAACTCCAGGTCGTGGGTGACCACCACGGTGGCCGTGCCCAGCTCGCGGGTGAGGGTGGCGATCAGCTCCATGACGTCCTCCGAGCGGTGCTGGTCCAGGGCCGAGGTCGGCTCGTCCACGAGCAGCACGGAGGGCGTTCCCATCAGCGCGCGGGCGATGTTCACGCGCTGCCGCTGTCCACCGGAGAGCTGGTGGGGCCGCCTCCTGGCCGCGGACTCCATCCCGACGGCGGCCAGGGCCTCCCTGGCCGCCGCCCGAAGCGCACGGGGCCGGGCTCCGCGCAGCACCCCGACCAGCTGGAGCTGTTCGAGGGCGGTCAGGGAGGGCATCAGTTGGGGCTGCTGGAACACCAGCCCGATGTGGTCCAGCCGCAACCGGGCCCGCTCGGCCTGGCTGGCCCCCGTGATCTCGATCGGTGCACGGGGTCCAGATGGACCCTGGGTGCCGAGGTGCACGGTCCCGGAGGTGGGGGTCACGAGGGCGCCGGCCACGGCCAGCAGGGAGGACTTGCCGGATCCGGAGGGGCCCACGAGGGCGAGCATCTGGCCGGCCGGGACGGTCAGGTCCACGCGGTCCAGGGCGTTGAGGGTGCCGTTCTCGCCGTCGGGATAGGTCAGGGTGACGTCGGACAGGTGCAGCATGGGGGAATCCTTCTGGATCAGTGGGAAACGGGGCGGGGGAGTGGGGACGGCAGGGGCTCAGCTGCCGCCGAGGGCCACGAGCGGGTCCACGCGGCAGGTGCGCCAGACGGCCGCCACCGAGGCCACCATCCCCAGCACCACGGTGACGGCCACCGGGATGGCGACCGCGGCGGCGTCCACCTGCACGGGCACCACGCCGGACGCCAGGGCGATCCCGCCCAGGCCCAGGGCACCGCCGACGGCGGCACCGGCCAGCAGCACGATCCCGGCCTGGGTGAGGGCGTCGGTCACGACCCACCCCGTGGTGGCGCCGAGGGCCTTGAGCACAGCGATGTCCCGGGTGCGCTGGAGCGTGAACACGGCCATGAAGGCGGCGATCACCAGGGCGGAGATGCCGTAGAGGAAGGCCTGCATCATCACGAGCGAGCCGTTCTCCGAGGAGTAGGCGGGCAGCGCACTCAGGGCGCCGTCCACATCCGTGGCCACCGTGGTGGTCTCCCGTGCCGCGGCCGGTGCGTGGCCGGCGTCGTGCCCGGTGCCGGCGACCAACACGGTGGCGGTGCCCTCGGGGGCATGCGTCACGGTGGCCCAGGTGTCCAGGGGCAGGTAGAGCACGGGGGTGTGGGAGTACCAGTGGTCCTCGATGGTCCCGGAGATCGGCACCTCGCGGCCGTTGACGGACACCTCGTCCCCGGCGCCCACACCGAGCTGCCCGGCGGCGGTGGCGCTGATCAGGGCGCCGTCCGCCACGGTGGCGCCGTCCTGGGCGCCCGGGGTGAGTCGGCTGTCGGCCTGTAGGCCCATCAGGGTCACGGCGGCCACGGCGCTGCCGGAATCGGCGCGGGCCTGGCCCACGCCGACGGGTTCGGCCCACCGGACCTGGGGGTCCTGTTGCCAGCCCTCGAGCTGTCCGGCGGTGACGGAGGAGGCCGTGAAGTCCGACTCCACGTCCTCGGTGGTCTCCGCGTGCGCCGCGCCGAAGACCACGGTGACATCGCTGGCCTCCGCACCGGAGGTGGTGGCTGCCTCGCCCCAGGCCGTGACGGCGGAGATGTTCTGGTGCGCCAGCCCGTTGGTCAGGGCGGTCAGGAAGACCAGCAACAGGGCGATCAGCCCGACCACCGCACCCATCAGGGTGAAGCGTCCGGCGGAGAAACGGACGTCCCGCAGGGAGAGGAACAGCGGGCTGGCGGGAGATGACACGGGAGGACTCCTCGGGTGTAGCGGGTGGGTGAAGCGGTACGTGCTCGGTGGAGGTCTGGGCGTCGGAGAGCCGGTGGCGCTCCGGTGCGGCTGATCTCCAGCCTTCCGTCGTCGGCGTCGGTGCACATCGGCCACCCGGCCGGAGCCAGATCAACCCTTCGATTGATTCCCGGCGCGAGGGGCGGGGGAAGGCCGCGCTACCCTGCACCCATGGGCTCCGCACGCTTCTCACTCCCGCCCCGGACGCCGGCCGGCCGGACCTCTCGACGGCCCTCCCGCCCCGTGCCGAACCCGGCGGAGGACAGCCGCATCCCGGCCCTGCTGGCGGCCATGCGCGTCCTGCTGCACGTGACCGTGGCCGGCCTGCTGGTCATCGGCCTGGTCCGCTCGCTGGCGCCGGCCGTGCGAGCCGGTGACCACGGCCTGATCTGGCAGGTCGGCATCCTGGCCGCGGTGTTCGCGGCGATCTACCTGGCCGGGACGGTCGTGGAGAAGCGCCGCAGCGACGGCCGCCGTCAGGGCGCGGCGGGACGGATCGTGGTGCGCGGCCAGGTCCTCTGGCTGGCCGCCGTGACGCTGACCTGGCTGGGCCTGATGGCGGTGCACGTGGACTTCGCCTGGCTGGTGTTCCCGCTGTTCTTCCTGCACCTGCACGTGGTGGGCCCACGCTCCGTGCCGCTGGCGCTCGCCCTGGTGGTGGCGCTGACGGCGGTGGTGCTGGCGGGGTTCTGGTGGCACGAGGGCACCCTGGGGATCGGCGCCGTGGTGGGGCCCGTCATCGGGGCCGTGGTGGCGGTGGCCATGTCCGCCGCCTACACGCTGTTCTACGCCGAGGCCCGCACCCAGCGGCGTATCGCCGCCCAACTGCAGGCCACCCGGGACGACCTCGCCCGGTCCGAGCGTCATGCCGGGGCCATGCGGGAACGCGAGCGCTGGGCTCAGGACCTGCATGACACCCTGGCCCAGGGCCTGGCCTCCGTGGTGCTGCTCTCCCGCGCCGCCCAGGAGCAGCAGCCCGCCGAGCCCCTGGCCGGCCAGCTGCGGCAGATCGAGCGCTCCGCCGTTCAGAACCTGGCCCAGGCGCGCGCCCTCGTGGAGCAGCGCAGCCCCGGGGCCGGTCTGACCGCGGAGCTGGCCGCCGTCTGCCGCAGCACCCAGGACACCGCGCGCTCGGCGGGCGCCCCGCTCACCGTGGATTTCCGGGTTCCCGGCGATGACCGGGGCCTGGGGGCGGAGGCGGCCACGATCGTGCTGCGGGTGGCCCAGTCCGCGCTTGCCAACGTGTTCCAGCATGCGGGGGCCAGTCGTTGCGTGGTCAGCTTCGCCGTCCACCGGGACGAGGTGACCCTGGACGTGTTCGACGACGGTGCCGGCCGCGGCGGCAGCCCCGAGGGTTTCGGCATCGCCACCATGCGGGACCGCGCCGCCCGCGCCGGGGGGACCCTCACGGTGGAGGACGCCCTCGAGCCGGGCGATTCGAGGACGGGAACCGTGGTCGCGTTGAGCCTGCCACGATGGGGTCATCGAGGGGAGAGGGCATGAGCGATTCGAGACTGAGGATCCTGCTGGTGGACGACCACCCCGTGGTCCGGGCCGGGCTGCGGGCCGTGCTGGAGTCCGCGGGCCGGCTGCAGGTGGCGGCCGAGGCCTCCACGGCAGCCGAGGCGCACGCCGCCGTGGACCGGCTCCAGGGCCGGGGCGAGGGCCCGGACGTGGTGGTCATGGACATCGAACTGGGCCAGGGTCCCAGCGGGATCGAGGCCACCGAGCAGTTGGGGCGGACCCACCCGCAGGTGCCCGTGCTCATCGTCTCCACCTACGGGACGGTCTCGGACGTGCAGGCGGCGGTCTCCGCCGGGGCGCTGGGCTACCTCCTGAAGGACGCCTCCGCCCAGGAGTTGCGTGACGCCGTCGCCCAGGCCGCCGCCGGGAGCCTGGTCCTGCCGGCGCAGCTGGCCCGGCGCGTGCTGGGCGGCGGGGCCGGGACGGAACCGGCGCTCAGCCTGCGGGAGATCGAGATCCTCGAGGAACTCGCGCTGGGACGGACCAACCAGCAGATCGCGGCCGGGTTGTTCATCTCCCAGGCCACCGTCAAGACGCACCTGAACCACATCTTCGGCAAGCTCGGGGTGGGCAACCGGACCGAGGCCGTGACGGTGGCCCGGGCCCGCCACCTGATCCGGGGCTGAGGCTCGGGCGACTGGTGAGCCGAGGGCTCAGCCGACGGTTCAGCCGACTTCGTCCGGATCCAGGTCGCCGATGATCCGGACCGGGTTGGCTGTGCCGTTGTCCAGGGAGTAGGTGACGCCGATGATGGCGGTGCGGCCCTCGTTGACGGCCTTCGCCACGGACAGGGAGGACTCCATCAGCCGGGAGCTGATCTGGCGGACGTTCTCCGCCACCGTGCCGTTGACGTCCTTGACCCCGGCGCGGCGGGCGGAGATCACGGAGGGGATGATCCGCTCCACGAGGGAGCGGATGAAACCCGGGGGCATCTCACCGGAGACGTAGGAGTCCACCGCCGCGGTTACGGCGCCGCAGCTGTCATGGCCCAGGACCACGATCAGCGGGATGTCGAGGACGTCCACGGAGTACTCGAGTGACCCCAGGACGGCGTCGTCGATCACCTGGCCGGCGGTGCGGACCACGAACACATCACCCAGGCCCACGTCGAAGATGATCTCGGCGGCGAGACGCGAGTCCGAGCAGCCGAAGATCACGGCGATCGGATGCTGCTCGTTCGTCAGGGAGGTGCGGCGCGCGGCATCCTGGTTCGGGTGGTCGGAGGTGCCGCCCGTGAAGCGGGCGTTGCCGTCCCGCAGCAGTTCCCAGGCCGCAGCCGGTGTCAGGGCCGTGCCGTCCGGGGAGGTGGCAGCGGTCAGGTCGGTGCGGTCGGTCATGGGTTCAGCCTTCCTGGAGATCGTGCTGGATGGCCGAGGCCAGGGTGTCCAGATCGTCCAGAGCACCCGAACTGCTGACCACGATGGTAGTCCCGTCCACCTCGCCCACCAGATATCGGTCGCCATCAACCGGCTCGAAGAGGTCCCACTGCGTCCCGTCCACGGACCGCGTCCCGGTGGCCGGCGCGTTGTCCATCTGCTGGGACAACCACGTCGGATTGGCCTGCGTGGTCTGCTTGAACCCCGCGAAGTCCTCCTCGGTGGTCAGGTAGCCGGCCTCCCAGAACTCCACCTGGTCCGTGCCGGCCCCGTTCCAGCGGGCGAAGTTGGCGCTCCAGTCTTCGGGGACGGCCGGTGCCGTGGCGGTGAACCCGGCGGTGGCGGAGGCCTGCTCGGCGGTGGTGGCCACGTCCACGGTGGACTCGCGTTCCCGCTCAGCGTTCGGCGGGTTGAGCAGCACCACCAGTAGGGCGATCCCGAGGGTGGCCAGCACGGACAGCACCATGGCGCGGGACGACTGTCCGGCCCGCTTGGCCTGGCTCTGGGTCAGGCGGGGCTTGGGGGCGGGGGCACCGGCCGGATCCGCCGTGGGCTGGGGGGAGGTCACCGGACCATTCTGCCATTCGCCGGGACACTAGGATGGAAGATGGAGAAGATCCCCCACAGACGGAGTATTTCGGTGACCACTGACCAGCCCGTGAACAACGACGTTCCGAACCAGCCGGCGGGGACCACCTTCGCCGATCGCAACATCCTGAGCCCGAGCCTGGCGGTCTCCGGCACGAAGCCGGACCGCAACCTGGCCATGGAGCTGGTCCGCGTGACCGAGGCGGCGGCGATCGCGGCCGGCCACTGGGTGGGTTACGGGGACAAGAACACGGCCGACGGCGCGGCCGTGGACGCCATGCGTGCCTTCATGGACACCGTGCGCATGAACGGCGTGGTGGTCATCGGCGAGGGCGAGAAGGACGAGGCCCCCATGCTGTTCAACGGCGAGCACGTGGGTGACGGATCCGGGCCGGAGGTGGACGTGGCCGTGGACCCGATCGACGGCACCCGCCTGACCGCCATGGGCTACCCCAATGCGCTGTCCGTGTTCGCGGTGGCCGAGCGCGGGGCCATGTTCGACCCCTCGGCCGTGTTCTACATGGACAAGCTCGTGGTGGGCCCGGAGGCTGCCGACTTCGTGGACCTGCGCCTGCCGATCAAGCAGAACATCCATCTGGTGTCCAAGGCCCTCAACAAGCCGGTCAGCCAATTGAACATCTGCGTGCTGGAGCGCCCACGCCACGACCAGCTCGTCCAGGAGATCCGGGATGCCGGCGCCCGCGTGAAGTTCATCATGGACGGTGACGTGGCCGGTGGCATCGCCGCCGCCCGCCATGACACGGACGTGGACATGCTGCTGGGCATCGGCGGCACCCCGGAGGGCATCATCACCGCCTGCGCCATCAAGGCCATCGGCGGCGTCATCCAGGGCCGGCTGGCCCCGGTCGACGACGTCGAGCGGCAGAAGGCCATCGACGCCGGCCACGACCTGGACGCGGTGTTGACCACCGACGACCTCGTCAAGACGGACAACGCCTACTTCGCGGCCACCGGCATCACGGACGGCGACCTGCTGCGCGGCGTGCGCTACTACAACGACCGCGTGACCACCCAGTCCATGGTGATGCGTTCGAAGTCCGGCACCGTCCGCGTGATCGAGGCAGAGCACCAGGCCCGCAAGTGGGAGCCCTGGATCGGCCCGGAGGCCACCCCGGTCCGCTGACCGGTCCCGCCCCGCAGCACCACCGACGCAACTGGCGGTCGGATCCGGCCCATCTACTGGCGGGTAACCCCGGGATGGGCCGGATCCGACCGCCAGTTGTGGGTTGCGGGGGTTCAGGGGAGCGTGACCGCGAACAGGGTCCCCTCGTCGGCACCCTCGCTGCCGTGCACCGTGGCGGCCGGCTCGTCCGCCCCCAGGAACACCGACTCTCCCGGGGCCAGCTCGGCGGTGTCCGAGCCGGCGGAGACCCGTACCCGGCCGGCCGTGCACACTGCGAGGACCGGGCCGCGGGCGGACAGCGCGCGTCCGTCCGCGGCAGGCAGGTCCAGCCGCTCCACCTGGAACTCCTCGAAGGGCGGCCGGAACACCAGGTGCCCCGGCCCGTCCGAGGCGGGCGTGGAGTAGGGCACGGGCACCGACTCGAACGCCACGACCTTGCGCAGCTCCGGGATGTCCACGTGCTTGGGAGTCAGCCCGCCGCGCAGCACGTTGTCCGAGGCGGCCATGACCTCCACGCCCAGCCCGTACAGGTAGGCGTGCACATTGCCTGCGGGCAGGTGGATGGCCTGGCCCGGCGCCAGGTCCAGGCGGTGCAGCAGCACCGAGACCAGCACCCCCGGGTCCTGGGGGTAGTGCTCGGCGATCCCCACGGCGGTGGCCAGGTTCAGGTCCTCGTCCAGCACCCGCGGTGCCTTGGCCAGGGCGGCGACGGCGGCCCGCACCCAGGTGCCCGCCGCCCAGTTCCCGTCCGGGTCCAGCAGGTCGCAGAAGACGGACTCGATCGCCGCCGACTCGGCGGCGGGGTCGACGCCGTCACCGGAGCCCAGGAGCCGGTCGGCGTAGCCGGCCACCGTCTCGGCCAAGGAGCCGGCCGGGATCTCAGCCGGGGTGTCTGCGGGACCGGCCGGGCCGTCGTCGTGCCCGGTGTCCTCTGCCAGCCCGACATTCTCTGCCAGCCCGGTATTCTCCGCCAGCACGTCGGCGAGCCGGCGGAACGAGGTGCCGGTGTCCGCCGCGGAGCGGAACCCGCACAGGGCCGCGAACGGGGTCAGTGCCACCACCATCTCGGGCTTGTGATTGTCATCCTTGTAATTGCGGTGCGGGGCCGAGACGGGGACCCCCGCGGCCTCCTCGGCGGCGAAACCTGCCCGGGCCTGGTCCAGGGTGGGGTGGGCCTGGATGGACAGCGGGCGGCCGGCGGCCAGCAGCTTCACGAGGTAGGGCAGGCGGCCGAAGCGGGAGGCCTCGCCCAGGAGGCGGTCGGGATCTGCGCCGAGCAACTCGTTCAAGGGGAGGGGATCGTCCTGCGGATCCCCGGCGGGGACGGCGCCGGCCGGGGCACTCGGGTGGGCCCCCATCCACAGCTCGGCCTCCGGACGGCCGGTGGGGACCCGGTCCTGCAGCTCGGCGAGCAGGGTGACCGAACCCCAGGCGTAGTCACGGAGGGGGGCGCGCAAGAGGTACATGGTCCCAGCCTATCGAGGTCTTCGCGGTGGCCCGGCCGGACCAGGCCGGACCAGGCCGGACGGAGCCGCACCGGTCTGCATCCGGTCGCACGAGGTGCTCGGGTGCCCTCCACGCGCCCGCCCGCGGGGGAGGCGCCGGTACGTTGGGGGCATGAACTCCTTTGCCGTCATCGGGGCGGGGATCCTCGGCGCAGCGGCGGCCCGGGAACTCACCCGGCGCTTCCCGGCCGACCACGTCACGGTCTTCGACAAGGCGCCGGCCGCGGCCGCCCACCAGTCCGGACACAACTCCGGGGTGGTGCATGCCGGTCTGTACTACGAGCCCGGCAGCCTCAAGGCCCGGCTGTGCCGCCGCGGGGTGGACCTGCTGCGGGACCTGGCCCTGGAGAAGGGCGTCCCGTATGAGGAGTGCGGGAAGCTGGTGGTGGCCCTGCGGCCGGAGGAGGAGGGCCGGCTGCGCGCCATCCACGAGCGGGCGGTGGCCAACGGGGTGCCCGGTGTCGAACTGATCGGGCCGGAGCGGATCCGCGAGATCGAACCCGGGGCCACCGGGCGGCTGGCGCTGCATTCCCCGCGCACCGCCATCATCGACTATCCGGCGATCACGCGCGTCCTGCTCGAGGACGTGCGCGCGGCCGGCGGCACCGTGCACCTGGGCGCCGAGGTCACGGCGATCGCCAACGGGCCCGAGCGGTGCGCCATCACCACGGAGCACGGCACGCAGGCCTTCGACGCCGTCATCGTCTGCGGCGGGCTCCAGTCGGACCGCCTCGCCCGGCTGGCCGGCGGGGACGAGTATCCCCGGATCGTCCCGTTCTTCGGGCAGTACTCGAAGCTGGCGCCGGAGCACCGGGGCATCCTCAACGGCCTGGTCTATCCGGTGCCGGATCCGGCCTACCCGTTCCTGGGCGTGCACCTGACCAAGCGCGTGGACGGGGAGATGCTGGTGGGCCCCAACGCCTTCCTCTCCCTGGGGCGGGAGAACTACTCGGGGCGCCGGCCCGGGGTGCGGGACAGTCTCGAGGTGGCCGCCTCCGGCGCCTTCTGGCGGTTCGCCTCCCGCAACTCCCGGGCGGCCGCCCGGGAGTTCGCCGCCGTGGTGTCCCGGAAGCGGTTCCTGGCGCAGGCGGCGCAGTACGTGCCGTCCCTGACCGGCGCCGAGTCCACGCCCCTGACCCGCGGCATCCGGGCGCAGGCCATGGACCGCGCCGGCCGGCTCGTGGACGACTTCGTCATCGAGGACATCGGCCGGGCGACCCTCGTGCGCAACGCCCCCTCCCCGGGGGCCACCTCATCCCTGGCGATCGCCGAACACCTCGTGGAACGGCTGATCGCCGGGCATGGGCTGCAGGCCACAGAGCCCTCGGCCTCGTAACCACGGGCCGCAGCCCACGGGGCCCGACCGGGTCATCCTGCCGGGCTAGCCCGCCACGCACAGGTGGTTGGTGGAGGCGGCGTCCTCCAGCAGGCCGGACTGCCAAGTGTCCTCGAGGTGCATCAGGTACTCCTCGGTGATCTCGCTGCCGTCCGGTTGGGTGGGCGGCGCCGGCCACGCCTCCGGGTCGCTGCCGTCCTCGGTCGGCCCCTGGGAGGCAGCGGGTTCGGAGGCGGCCCGGAGGCCGGCCGCGGCGTCCACGAACAGCAGTGGCGCGGGAGGGGCCCCGGCGGCCTGCGGGGTGCCGTCCTCGGCCAGCATGTCGGCCACCCGGGAGTGGATCTCGTCGAAGTCCGGGTAGGTGGTGAACCGGCCGTCCTCGCCCAGGAAGTCCGGTGGCCCGATGGTCAGCCGGTCCATGCCCTGGGACTGTCCCTGGGCCGCCAGGCCCACGAACGTCCCCAGCTGCTGACCGGGCAGGTCCGTCTCCACGATCTGCTCGCCGGCGTCCAGGATGCCCTGGAACCGGGTGACCAGGGTCTGCGGGTTGAACTGGGCCAGCATGGCGGACTGGATGCACTGCTGGCGGCGGATGCGCGAGTAGTCGGTGGAGAAGTGGCGGGACCGGGCGAAGGCCAGGGCCTGCTCGCCGTCGAAGTCATAGGTGCCGGGACCCCACCAGGCGTTGCCCCACACCCCGTCCGGACGGGTGCCGCGGTAGGTGGTCCAGCCCCCCGAGGTGACGGTGACGCCGCCCATGGAGTCGATCAGCTGGGAGAACCCGCCCATGTCCACCAGGGCGTAGGACTGGATCTGCAGGCCGAGGATCCCGCCGGCGGCATCCATCATGGCCTCGGCGCCGGGATCCGCGGCACCGGGGAAGAGGTCCTGGTGGTTGCGCATGACGTCCACGTAGAGGTGGTTGATGATGCACTCGTCGCCGCAGCTGAAGCCGTCGGGGTAGGCCTGCCACAGGGGGGAGTCCTGGGTGAACTGCGCGTTCTGGAAGTTCCGGGGGATGGAGAACAGGATGGTGCTGCCGGTGCTGGCGTTCACGGAGGCCACATGGATCGAGTCGGGGCGCAGCCCGATGCGCCCCTCGCCGGCGTCCCCGCCCATCAACAGGAAGTTGTAGCGCCCGGCCACCGGCTCGATCGCGGGCCCGGGCGCGAAGATCTCGTTCAGCGCGTTGCGACCGGCGTTGACCGCGTAGGAGCCGTAGCCCAGCGCGCCGGAGGTCACCACGAGCAGCAGCACCGTGGAGAAGGCCAGCAGCGGCTTCATCCCGGGCGCCACGAGGCGCAGCCGCAACAGCCGGAAGGTGTCGATCCACAGCACCAGCCAGCCCACCGCCAGCGCCGCGAGCACCACGATCCCGGCGAGCTGGACCCAGGTGTTGGCCAGGACCTGCACCAACAGCTGGCGCCGGACCACCAGCAGCACGAGCGCCAGGACCACCAGGGCCCAGACGGTGAGCGTGACGCGCAGCGCGGCCCGGCCCAGTCCACGGTTCCCGGCCACCACCTGGGCTCCACCGGGGATCAGCAGGGTGAGCAGCAGCAGGATCCAACCGCGCTTGGTCCGCTGGGGCGTGCCCAGGGCCTCAGGATGGCGCACCGGGTCCACCCCGCCCGCGGCACGGGGGTTCAGCAGGGAGCCACGGGCGGCCATCACGGCCGGTATCCGGGACGGTCCACGAGGGACTCGCGCAACCGGGCGCCCTTGGCGCTCGCGGTGTCCCGCAGCTGCGCGGCGAATTCCACGAGTCCGGTCCGCAGCCGGTCCGCCTCCGGGCCGGCCCCGGCCGCCAGGATGCGCACGGCCAACAGGCCGGCGTTGCGGGCGCCGCCGATGGAGACGGTGGCCACCGGCACGCCGGCCGGCATCTGGGCGATCGAGAGCAGTGAGTCCATGCCGTCGAGGGTCTTCAGCGGCACGGGCACGCCGATGACGGGCAGGGGGGTGGTGGAGGCGATCATGCCCGGCAGGTGGGCGGCCCCGCCGGCACCGGCGATGATCACCTGGATCCCGCGCTCATGGGCCTGCGTGCCGAAGGCCACCATCTCGTGCGGCATGCGGTGGGCGGAGACGACGTCGGCCTCGTACGGGACGCCGAATTCCTCCAGTGCCGCGGCGGCCGCCACCATGACGGGCCAGTCGGAGTCGGAGCCCATGACCACGGCCACCCGCGCGGTGGCGACGTCGGGCGGGGTTGCGCTGGGATTCATGACTGCTCCTGCTGGCTCTGCGAGCCCTCACTGATGATGGCGGCGGTGTCCTCCGCGGCCCGGCGTGCCGAGTCGAGGTCCTCGGGGCGGGCCGCGGTGACGTTGACGTGGCCGATCTTCCGGCCCGGGCGCACGGACTTGCCGTAGGCGTGGATCTTGGCCTCGGGGTGGGCGGCCATGGCGGCCGGGAAGGCCGCGTACAGGTCCTGGTTGGCCCCACCGAGGTAGTTCTTCATCACGGTATAGGCCCCGAGGGGCTGCGTGGACCCCAGGGGCAGGTCCAGCACGGCGCGCAGGTGCTGTTCGAACTGGCCGGTGACGGCGCCGTCCATGGACCAGTGACCCGAGTTGTGCGGGCGCATGGCGAGCTCGTTGACCATGAACCCGGGGCCGGTCCCCGGGGTCTCGAACAGCTCGACCGCGAGCATCCCGGTCACGCCGAGGCCTTCGGCCAGCGCGACGGCGGCCTCCTGGGCGGCCCGGGCGATCCCGGCGTCGAGGCCCGGGGCGGGGGCCGTCACGACATCGCACACGCCGTCCGTCTGGATCGACTCGACCACGGGATAGGGGGCCGTCTGACCGGAGGGGGTGCGGGCCACCTGGGCGGAGAGTTCCCGGGAGAAGTCCACCATCTCCTCGGCCAGCAGCGCCTCGAACCCGGTGGGGGAGACCAGCTCGAACCAGTCGCCGCAGGACGCGGCCTCGGCGGCCGAACGCACCACCCGCACGCCCTTGCCGTCGTAACCGCCCCGCGGGGTCTTGAGCACCACGGGCCACCCCAGCCGCTCGCCGAAGTCGATCAGCTCGGCCACGGTGGACACCGCCGCCCAGGCCGGGTTGGGCAGTCCGAGCCGGTCGCAGGCGGCGCGCATCAACAGCTTGTCCTGCGCGTACTGCAGGGCGTCCGGGCCCGGCTGCAGGTTGACGCCGGCCGCCAGCAGTTCTGCCAGGTGCCCCGCGGGGACGTGCTCGTGGTCGAAGGTGACCACGTCCACTCCGGCGGCGAAGGCGCGCAGGGTCTCGAGGTCACGGTAGTCACCCACCGTGTGCGGGGCCGCCGAGGTGGCCGAGACGTCCGGGCCCTCGGCCAAGACCTCCAGCCGGACCCCGAGGGCCGTGGCCGCCGGGGCCATCATGCGGGCCAACTGGCCGCCGCCAACTACACCGATCACAGGAAAAGTCACGGACCAAGGGTAACCAGCCCAGCCGCCGGGTCCCCGCAGAACCGCCCGGGGCCGTCCAGTTGTCAGGAAACGGGCAGAAATCCGGTCTACAGTGTGCAAAGGTATTTTCCGATTTCTGCGCCCATTTCTTTTTCGGCGCCGCACTGTTCTCGACCGTGACCATCCGTAAGGAGTCCACCAACGCCCATGATCAGCAACCTGTGGCAACGGGTCGTGGCCCTGGTCGCCATGCTCTGGCGGGAAGTCGCCAAGTTCGGCGTGGTCGGGGCGGCCGCCTTCGTGGTGGACTCCGGGATCTTCCTCTGGCTCATGCACGGGCCCATGGAGGGCAGCAACGTCAAGTCCAAGGTCGTGGCGAGCACCGTGGCCACGGTCTTCTCCTACATCGCCAACCGGTTCTGGACCTTCCGGCACCGGCGGCAGAACAACCTCATGCGCGAGTTCGTGCTGTTCGCCGTGATGAACGTCATCGGCATGGGCATCGCCGCCGCGTGCGTGTTCGTGGCGCAGTACGGCCTGGGCGTGACCTCCACCACGGGCATCTTCATCGCCGGCAGCGTGGTCGGCCTCATCCTGGGCACCATCTTCCGGTTCTTCGCCTACCGCTTCTGGGTGTTCACCGAGGAGCTCGACGCGGACCCGAGGTTCAAGGACGACCGGGAGCGCCTCACCGGAGAGCTGCCGGTCATCCGCACCGCCGACACCCCGCGCCGGCACCGCACGAAGGGTGCCGCCGGGACGGCTCCGGCCACCGGCGGGCCCGTGGCCCAGGGCTCGTCCGCCCCCTCTGCGCGTACGCCGGCCGAACCCCGCTAGACCGACGCTCCGAGCGACTCGGCCGCCACCTGCCGGTCGGTCGCCGCGCTAAACGGCGCGGTGGACTCCGGCACCAGCATCACCGGTTGGCCCAGGTCCCACGTCCGCGCCGTCGCGCGGGCCACCGCGAGGTCCAGGCGGGCACCGGCGGCGGCCGCCACCAGCCCGCGTTCCCGGACGGACAGGCGGGACGCCGTCGTGGCGGCACCCTCACGGGCCGTGAGGTCCTCCCAGGCCTCGGCGAGCGCCGGCAGCCCCTCCGGCCCGCCGGGCAGCGGCAGATGGCACTGGTCGGCCTGCATGCGCACCTCGGTGACGAAGTCCACGGCGTGCGCGGGGAGGCTGGTGCCTGCGCCCTCGGCTGAGCCCGGATCCGAGCCCGAGCCCGAGCCCGGGTCCGAGCCCGGGGCCACGGTCCACAGGTCGGCGGGGTGGTCGGCCCACCTCCCGGGCGTCCCGGTGAGGATGAGGTCGGCGTGCTGGCCGGCACCCCCGAGGCTCTCTGTCCCGCCACCGGTCTCGGTGGCGGGTCCGGCGAAGACCACCGCGACGCCGGCCCGGGCGAGACCCAGCAGGGCGGCCAGGGACATCCAGTCCAGCGGCAGGTCCACCAGGACCGTGGCGTCGGGGCCGTGTCCCTCGGCCTCGAGAAGGTTGGCGGTCTTGGCGCCCCAGTTGGCCAGCACCCGTCCGGAGAGTTCCACCCGCTGACCGCCGGCGGCGTAGTCCACCACGGCGGGCCGCGGGGACGCCGCCAGGGCGGCGAACCAGTCCGTCCGTCCGGTGCTGCGGCCTGCGCTGCCGCCGGGTAGGTTGGTGCCGAGGGTGACCATGAGGGTCCTTTCGCCGGTGGGTGCCGCGGGGTGGACCGCGGCGACGGGGCCGGACCCCACGCCGTCCCCGGCGTGTCGGCTCGGCGGCGTGTCGGTAGGTACCGGGCCGTTCCCGTCCCTCTATTCTGCCGCCCCGGCTTGACTAACCGCGAGTTACACCGGTGTAATTCACCGTGGAACGGTCATGGTGACCACGGCGCTTCCCACCGCCCACCACAGTTTCCCCGCTGCCGCCGGTGTTCCGGCGGTCAGTTGGTCCGGGCGCGCCCGGCGCCGCGGGGTGTGGTCGGAAGGCGTGTCAGGAGCCCTGCCCGATCCGCAGACACCGGAACCACCGGTGACGGGATGAACCAGCGTGAGAACGGGGAGGAATCACATGGAGAACGCCCAGCGCCTCGACGAGGTCCACGAGATCGATGCCCACCGGAACGGTGCGGCCGGCCAGCCATTGACGGATGGGCCCCATCCGGGCCGCGGCGTGCCCGCAGACTGGTTCCTGGATCCGGCCGATCCAGATGCGGCCCGCCGGCTGGAGGCCGGCACCTCCCTCGAGGAGCAGGCCACGGCCTTCCTCGCCGGTCATGACGCGGCCGAGGATTCCCCGGCCACGGCCCTCGACGATGCCACGGTCACGGTCCTGCACCCCGGCAGCCCGGACCCCCGGCGTGAGGCAGACGAACGGGCGGCGGAATCGGCCGCTCAGGCCTCCGTGTGGTTGGGCCTGCCCGGCCTGGCCGACCCGCTGGACGTGGAGGGGGAGCTGGCCTGGCAGGTCGATGCCCTCTGTGCGCAGACGGACCCCGAGGCCTTCTTCCCCGAGAAGGGCGGGTCCACGCGTGACGCCAAGAAGGTCTGCGCCTCGTGCACCGTGCGCAGCGAATGCCTGGAGTACGCCCTCGGCAACGACGAGCGGTTCGGCATCTGGGGTGGCCTGTCCGAGCGTGAGAGGCGCCGGCTCCGGAAGCGGTCGGTCTGATCTCAGCTCCGGCCACCCTGCCCGCCCCCGACGCCCCGGACCACCTGGTCTCGGGCGTCACAGCCGTCCTCGTGGTGGACGAGCGGCCAGACCTGGCGGTGGAGGCCCTGGAAGCCCTCCTCGGGCAGGAGCGGCTCCCGGACCGCATCCTCGCGGTCTTCGCCGGCACCTCCGCCGCGGAGTCGACGGCGGGGACCTCAGCTGCCGAGGCCCCAGCTCACGATCAGGTCTCAGCTCACGCCGAGGTCTCAACTCATGACGAGGGCGTGGCCTCAACCCCCGGTGACGACTCCGCAGACCTCGTGCACCGCCTGGCGGCACTCGTGGACGACGCCGGCCTGCCCTTCGAGGCGCAGACCACCGCCGTCCACCAGGTCCAGATCCCCGCGGGCGGCGGCTCGGGCTGGCTGTGGTGGATCCATGACGACTCGCGTGCTGCCCCCGAGGCCCTGCAGCGGCTGATGGCGGTGGTCGAGACCTCCCCGTCCGTGACCATCGCCGGGTGCAAGCAGATCGAGTGGGGGCGCCCCCGGCACCTGATGGATGTGGGCCTGACCGTGTCCGGCGCTGCCGAACCCCTCAGCCTCGTGGAGCCGGGGGAGTTGGACCAGGGACAGTACAACGCCCGCACGGACGTCTTCGCCGTCTCCGCTCCCGGGTTGCTCATCCGCGCGGACGTCTGGACCCGGCTGGGTGGGATCGATCCCTCCGGGCCGCGGCCCGCCGCCGCGGTGGACCTGTGCTGGCGCAACCGGCTGGCCGGGCACCGCGTGGTGGTGGTGCCCGGGGCGATGATCGAACACGACGGCCGCGGCGAGGGGCTCTACGCCGGGACCTCGGCCGTGCGGGAGGCCTCGCTGTGGCTGCGGCTGAAGCATGCCCGCCCCTGGGCCGTGCCGCTGCTGTGGATCTGGGGACTGATCACCGGGATCGGTGGCTTCGCCGCCTCCCTGCTGGCGAAGGAGCCCGGCCGGGGCGGCGCCTACCTGGCCGGCTCCCTCCGGACCCTCGCCCGCGTGGTGCCGCTGACCGGATCCCGCCGCCGGGCACGGCGCACGCAGACCTCGCCCCGCTCGATCCTCACCCCGCTCAAGGCCTCCCGCTCCGCAGTGCGCCACTACCGGCGCAGTGTGGTGGACCTCGAATCCCCGGACGAGATCATCGGGGACGGCACCGGATCCACCCTGGCCCCGAGTGAGGCCACCGGCGGACATGACGACTTCGCGGCCCTGGCCACCCCGGAACGCAACTGGGTCGGCACCGGGCTGATGATCGCCCTGCTGCTGCTGGGCGGGCTGTCCCTAGTGGGCCTGAGGGAGCTGCTGGCCGCACCGGCACTGACCGGCGGATCGCTGCTGCCCGTCTCCGGCTCCCTCGCAGACCTCTGGCAGCATGCCACCGGCAGCTGGGCCCCCGCCGGGGCCGGCGCCCCCGTCCAGCCCGGGCCCTTCGGACTGGCGCTGACCGTGCTGGGACTCACCGGCCAGGGCTCGTTGGCACTGGTGTGGCTCACCATCCTGGCGATGCCGCTGGCCGCCACCGGTGCCTGGCTGGCCGCCGGGGCCGTGGCCCGGGGCCGCGGCGTCCGCCTGCTGGCGGCCCTGCTGTGGGGACTCTCCCCGGCGCTGCTGACCGCCGCGGGGACGGGCCGGCCCGGAGCGCTGCTGGTGCACCTCGCCCTGCCCTGGCTGGCCCTGGCCATCATCCGCGCGACCGGCTCCGCGGCACTGCGACGCCCCGACCCGGAGGGTGTCTCCGAGGACCTGCCCGGCGCCAGGGTGCGCCCCGGCCACCGCGGCGTGATCTCCTGGACAGCCTCCGGCTGGACGGCCCTGCTGCTCGCCGGACTCGGCGCGGCCGCCCCGCTCCTGCTGCTCTTCCTCGTCCCGGGGGTCCTGATCCTGGCGGCCCTGGTCCGCCGGCGCGGCCGGGCCCTGTGGTGGACCCCGCTGCCCGCGCTGGCCCTGCACCTGCCCGCCGTACTCTCCCACTGGACGGATCCGCGGGCCCTGCTCGGCGATCCGGGCGTCCCCCAGGCCTACGACCCCGCCCCGCTCTGGCAGCAGCTGCTCGGCTTCCCGGAGGCCTTCGCGGCCGACTCGGGGCTGCTGGCCCTGCCCTGGCTGGACTCCGCCGTGCCGGGCGGGGCCGGTTTCCCCTGGGCCCTGGTGGCGGCGCTCGTCATCGGGGTCCCGGTGCTGCTGGCCGCCCTGACCGGGGCGTTCATGACCGGCAGGATCGGGGTGCAGGCACGGATCGGACTCGGATTCTCGCTGTTCGGACTGGGTGGGACGGCGCTGGCCCCCCTGATCGCCACGTCCCTGGATGACCGCGGTCAGCTCGTGACGGTGTTCACCGGGCCGTTCACCTCCACCGTGCTGCTCGGTGTGCTGGTGGCTGCCGTGGCCGGACTGAACGGACTGCTGGGACGGCACCGCTCTGACGGCGCCCTCGGCCGCCGCATCGGCCCGCTGCGCCGCACCGGCGTGGTGGTGCTGTCCGGACTGGCCGTGTGCTCCCTCGCGCTCACCGCCACCGTGTGGGCCATCCCGCGCCTGGCACCCGGCACCGCCCTGGACCCCGCCGTCGCTCACGCACTGGAGTCCCGGACCGCGGACGGCGAGGCGGAGCCCGTCCTGTCCACCCTCGGCACCGGTTCGGTGCTGGCATCCAGCCCCGCCCGCCTCCTGCCGGCCACCGCCGCGGACCAGGGCACCAGCGCCCTGGCGGCCCGGACCGTCGTGCTGGAACGCCGAGCGGACGAGCTCCAGGTCAGCCTGGCCACCGGGGCGGGGCCCGCTCTGGACCGGCTCAGCGCCGGGTGGACCGCCCGCTCCCTCACCGGATCCCTGCGGGGCCCGACGGCGGCCACCCCCGACCGCGCGGACGAACAGCTGCGCAGCCTGGCCGCCCAGCTGGTCTCCGGCGCCAACGCGGATCCGCGGCCCACCCTCGAGGACTTCGGCGCCGGGTTCGTGGTGCTGCGCGACCCCGACGGCGGTGAGCTGGGCACGGCAGCCTCCATCGATGCCGTCCCGGGGCTGGCCCCCGTGGGGCTGACCGACTCGGGCTGGCTGTGGCGCGTGGTCCCCGAGGACGACGGCGGCATCCCGGTGGTGGGCCCCCACGACCTCGAGGACCGGATGGGATTCGCCGCCTCCCGGGTGCGGATCGAGGACGGCGCCGGCGAGACCACCCACCTGGTGGCCCGGTCCGGCGCCACCGTGGACACCGAGATCCCGGCTGCGGACCGTTCCGACGCCGCAGCGGCTGAGCCGGAACGCCGGCTGGTCCTGGCCGAGCGGGCCGACTCCGGCTGGCAGGCCACGCTGGATGGTGAACCCCTGACGGCCGCCCCCGTGGAGGGCACCGCCTGGAACCAGTCGTTCGAGCTGCCGGAGCACGGCGGCGAACTGCGGCTCTGGCACTCCTCCCCGGCCGCCTCCTGGGCCTGGTGGCTGCCCGGCATCCTGTTGGTGCTGGCCGTCCTGCTGGCGATCCCCTCGCCCACCCGCCGGACGGACAGCCGGAGGGAGGAACGATGAGCCAGGACCACGAACCCACGTCCCGGGGCCAGCGCCGGGTCCAGCGGGCCGCCGAGGCGCGGGACCAGAGGCGCCAGGCCGCACTTGAGGCCCACCAGCGGGGCATGGTCCGCAAGGCTCCCGTGACCGCGGGACTGGCCGGGGCCGGCGTCGTGCTCCTCGTGGCCGCCGCCGTGACCGCTGGGACCCTCGTCCCGCCGACTGCCCCTGAGGTGGACGGCGCCGCGGTGCCCGCCGCCCTGAACGCCGTGCCGACCCAGTCGGTGTGCGCGGGGCCGCCGCGGCTGCCCGCCGGGGCGGAGGACGGCACGGACACCCAGTTCAGCCCGGTCTCCACCTCGGCCGTCTCCCGCGTCACCTCGGTGCTGCTCTCCGACCTGGCCGGCCGGTTCCCGGGCAGCGAACTGGCCACCCTGCCGTCGGCCGAGCCGGAGGGTGGCGGCGACGGTGCAGGGGCCGGTGGCGGTGATCCGGAGGAACTGACGGCCTCGCAGCCCGAGGACGTCCAGCAGGGTGCCCCGGCCACCTCCGGCGAGGACGGCGTCCCGGTGCGGGAGGCCACGGTCCAGGACATCGGGTCCCCCGGCGGGGAGGCCGGGAGTCCGACCGCGGTCACGGTCGAGCCCATCGGCGGACAGGCCACCGGCTCCGACGCCGTGTCAGTGTATTCCGCCACCGACGGGGACCTGGCCGGCACGGAGGCCAGCTCCTGCACCGCCCCGGGCCACGACCACTGGCTGGCCGGGGCCACCACCACGGTGGGCTCCACCGCCGTGCTGGTGCTCTCGAACCCCTCGGCCTCCGCGAGCACCGTGGCCCTGTCCCTGTACGGGGGGTCGGGTCCCGTGGAGGCGCCCGGGACGTCCGGGATCGTGCTGGCGCCGGGCGAGTCACGCTCGATCGTGCTGGGCGGGCTGGCCCCGGACGAGGAGCACCTGGCCGTCCACGTCACCGCCCAGGGCGGGGCGGTGGGAGCCACGGTGCAGCAGCACCGGCTGTTCGGCATCACCCCCGGGGGCGTGGAGATCATCCAGCCGACCGCCGCCCCGGCCCAGAGCGCGGTGCTGCCGGGGCTGGTGGTCCCGTCCCGGCAGCACGGCGAGGCCGTCACCGGCCAGGACGGCTATGAGCAGGCGGGGCCCGCCGTGCTGCTGGCCGCACCGGCCGCCGGCGCCACCGCCGAGATCACCGTGAGCGGCCCGGACGGACCGGTGGAGCTTCCCGAGGGCGGCGTGGTTCAGGTGCCGGCCGGCGCCACCGTGCGCTTCCCGCTGGACGGGCTGGACCACGACGTCTACACCGTCACCGTGACGGCGGACGCGCCCCTCGTGGCCGGCGCCCGCGGGCTCTCCGGCCAGGCCGGGGGCCCGATCGACTTCTCCAGCGTCTCCGCCGTGGGCGCCCTCGGCCTGGAACGGCTGGTGGCGCGGCCTGCCGAGACCCAGGCGAACCTGGTGCTGTACTCGGGCACCGGCGGGTCCGTGGAGATCACCCCCGTCCTGCGCGACGGCAGCCTGGGGGACCCCCTGGTCCGTGAACTCGGCCCCGAGGCCACCCGCGCCGTCTCCTTCGGCGGCCTCGTGGACGCAGACGAGTCGCAGGTCGCAGGGGCCCTGGTGGAGACCACCCAGGGACAGGTGCACGCCGGGGTCGACGTCCGCGGCGAGCAGGGGATCTCCGCCTACCCGGTGGTGCCGCAGCAACAGCCGGTCTCCGGTGTGCCGGTGCGCGTGGGGTACTGAGCCCGAGGAGCTCAGGGGCTCGGTGGGGATCGGCGGGTTCTGGCCGGGACCGGTGCTACCAGTGGTAGTCCGGGTCCACCGCCTCCGGCGCCAGCCCGGTCAACTCGGCCCACTGCTCCACCACGGCCCCGTAGACCAGGTCCGGGAGCATCGCCGGGACCGGGCAACGCGCCTCGATCGGCCGCCGGTGGATGGTGATGACTGCCGTGCCCCGGGCGTCCCGCCGGGTGGACCCGGTGGGGTCGTCCACCATCTCGGCGCCCCAGACGCGCACCAGCTCCAGCCGGTGCTCCAGGTCCTCCGGGACCATGGTCGCCTCGAACCGGGCCTGTTCCACGGCGGGGCCGCAGACCTCGGCCAGCCGCGAGACCGCGGCGGCCAGGTAGCCGGCGAAGGCCTCGTTGCGGGTGTGTGCCCCGGGCAGCCCCGGCGGCAGCAGCGGCCCCCGCAGCCCCCGCCCGCGGCGGTCCCGCCGCGGTGAACGGGTGCTCCGCGGCCCGGCTGCGTCCGGCGTCCCGGCCGGCATGGACTGCGTTCCGGCCACCGCGGCCTGCATCCCGTGCCGTGCCCCGCCGCGACCCACGCCGTGCTCCACCCTCAGGGGATCGAAGGAAGTCATGCCTGGAATGCTAGTCCCCGCCGGAGCGGGTGGGTACCGGGCGCCGGACACGCGGCCCCCGGTGGGCGGTGCACGCCGAAGTGCGGTGCAGCGCGGTAGGGTGGTCTGCCGTGGGATCGATGCGACAGTGCTCCAAGACCAGCTGCCAGACTGCGGCAGTGGCAACTCTGACGTACAACTACGCCGACTCCACGGTGGTGCTCGGCCCCATGTCCCGCCTGGCGGAGCCGCACACCTATGACCTGTGCGGCAAGCACGCCCGCAACATGACCGCCCCCAAGGGCTGGGAGATGCTGCGGATCGCCCCGCCGGAGGGCGCGGTGCCGCCCGAACGTCCTGAACCCGATGACCTGCTGGCCCTGGCCCACGCCGTGCGGGAGCCGGCCCGGCGCACGGGAGCCGACCGGCCGGCGTCGGGCACCGATTCCCGGCCCGCGCCGCCCACCGCGGGACGCCGCGGCACCACGACAGACGACGGACCCCGGCCCGAGTCCACCGGCTCCGCCGGGTCCATCAACGGCGAGGCCCCGGCCCGCCCCGGCCGCCCCACGCTGCGCGTGCTGCGGGACGCCGGCGACCGCTGAGGATTTCGCCACCTGACGAATGCCCCGTGCGGTGGAGCCCGCCTGATCTAGGCTGGGGTCCATGACCCAAGAACCTGCCGTCACCTCCGCGAGCCCAGCCACCGATCCGGCGTACGCCAACCGCGTCACCGTCCCCGGCGCCACCTTCGACTTCGCCGTGCGGGACCTCTCCCTGGCCGAGGCCGGGCGCCACCAGATCCGGCTGGCGGAGCACGAGATGCCCGGGCTGATGTCCCTGCGCGAGGAGTTCGGGGAGTCCCAGCCGTTGGCCGGTGCGCGGATCGCCGGGTCGCTGCACATGACCGTGCAGACCGCCGTGTTGATCGAGACCCTCGTGGCCCTCGGCGCGGAGGTCCGCTGGGCGTCCTGCAACATCTTCTCCACGCAGGACGAGGCGGCGGCCGCCATCGTGGTGGGCCGCGGCACCCCGCAGGAGCCGGCCGGCGTGCCCGTGTTCGCCTGGAAGAACGAGACGCTGACGGACTACTGGTGGACCGCCGCCCAGATCCTGAACTGGCCCGGCGCGGACCAGGACCCCTCCCTCGGGGCGAACATGATCCTGGACGACGGCGGCGACGCCACCCTGCTGGTGCACAAGGGCGTGGAGTTCGAGGCAGCCGGTGCGGTGCCGAGCCCGACCGCGGACGACCCCGAGGAGTACCAGGTCATCCTGGAGACCCTCCGCGCCTCGCTCGCCACGGACCCGCAGCGCTGGACGCGGATCGCCGGTGAACTGCGCGGCGTCACCGAGGAGACCACCACGGGCGTGCTGCGGCTCTACCAGCTGGCCGAGACCGGCCAGCTGATGTTCCCCGCCATCAACGTCAACGACTCCGTCACCAAGTCGAAGTTCGACAACAAGTACGGCATCCGCCACTCCCTGCCGGACGGCATCATGCGCGGCACGGACGTGCTGATCGGCGGCAAGACGGCCGTGGTCTGCGGCTACGGCGATGTGGGCAAGGGGGCCGCCGAGTCGTTCCGCGGCCAGGGCGCCCGCGTGGTGGTCACCGAGGTGGACCCGATCAACGCGCTGCAGGCGGCCATGGACGGCTTCCAGGTGGTGCGCCTGGAAGAGGTGATCGACACCGGCGACATCTTCATCACCACCACCGGCGGCAAGGACATCATCATGGCCGAGGACATGGTCAGGATGAAGGACAAGGCGATCGTCGGCAACGTGGGCCACTTCGACAACGAGCTGGACATGGCCGGGCTGGCCCGGATCCACGGCGTGGTGAAGACCGAGATCAAGCCGCAGGTGCACGAGTGGACCTTCGACTCCGGGCGGCAGAACGAGCGCTCGATCATCGTGCTCTCGGAGGGGCGCCTGCTGAACCTGGGCAACGCCACCGGGCACCCGTCCTTCGTGATGAGCGCCTCCTTCACCAACCAGGTGATGGCCCAGATGGAGCTCTTCGCCCGCCACGGGTCCATCACGGGGGAGGAGTACGGCAAGCAGGTCTACGTGCTGCCGAAGGTCCTCGACGAGAAGGTGGCCCGGCTGCACCTCGGCGCCCTGAACGCGCAGCTGACGGAGCTGTCCAAGGAACAGGCCGAGTACCTGGGCGTGGACGTGGCCGGCCCCTACAAGCCGGACCACTACCGCTACTGACGGGGCGGCCCGAGGTCAGCTGAACGGCAGGGCGTGCAGGCGCTCGGCGGAGGCCTCGGACCGCTGCCGACGCCGGTCGAGCATCCGGTAGTCCCGGTTGCGCCGCTCCGCCACCACGCCCAGCAGGAAGTCCTCCAGGGTCGCCGCCGCCGGGGGGCCCGGGGCCACGAAAGGGGCCACCTGCGCGGTCAGCCGCCGCGCGGTCTGCACCCGGACGGTCGGCGGGACCGACCGGGCGTGGCGCAGGTACTGGGTCACGGAGGCCACGAGCGCGTCCGGCAGGCGGCCCACGTCCGCGACCTCGGCCCAGGAGCGCATGGACTCCGGGACCCCGGGCAGCGGCGGCGGGACCTTCTGCTGGCGCTCGATCACCACCTGGGTGCCGGCCACCATGTCCGCCAGGCGCTTGCCGCGCTCGTTCAGCATGGAGGCGATCAGCGCCACGGAGCCGAAGGACATCCACAGCTCGAAGATCCCCAGCAGCACGCGGACGAGAGCATGGCGCAGACGGATGGCGCCGCCGTCGTCCCGCACCACGCGCACCCCGAACACCAGCTTGCCCAGCGAGCGGCCGCGGCTCAGGGTCTCCACCGCCAGCGGCACGCCGGCCACCAGGCCGACCACCAGGGTCAGGACCGTGGCCTGGGCGGCCGCCGGGTCCAGCTCCTCGAGGATGGTCTGCCCCAGCACCCAGAGGACGCCGAGGAAGACCAGCACCAGGGCGATCCCGTCGATCAGGGCGCCGGCGGCCCGGATCACGAAGGAGGCCGGCCGCAATTGCAGCACCACGGCCTCACCGGTCACCACCGTTGTGCTCATGGGGATCAAGCCTACCGGTAGCCTGATGGACGTGGACCTGGACGCCTATACCTCCGTGCACCGCCCCACCTGGGAACGGCTGGACACCCTGGCGCGCACCCGCCGGCTCGACGCCGGGCAGGCGGACGAGCTGCTCGAGCTCTACGGGCGGGCCTCCACCCACCTGTCCATGGTGCAGGCGCACGACCCGGATGGGCCCCAGGCCGCCGGGCTGTCCATGACGCTGGCCCGGGCACGGAGCCGGATCACGGGCGCCCCCTCCAGCGCCGCGGCCGGCTTCTCCCGCTTCTTCCTCGACCAGCTCCCCGCCGCGTTCTACCGGATCCGCTGGCTCACCGTCCTGCTCGGGGCGGCCTTCTGCCTGGTGGCGGTCTGGTTCGGTGTCTGGGTCAACGGCGAACCGCAGGTGCTGGCCTCGCTGGGCACCGAGGAGCAGATGCGCGAGTACGCGCAGGAGCAGTTCACCGGCTACTACTCCGAGAACCCCGCGGCCTCCTTCGCCGGCCAGGTGTGGACCAACAACGCGTGGATCGCGGCCCAGGAGGTGGCCTTCGGGATCACCGGCTACTTCGTGCCCTACGTGCTGTTCGTCAACGCCCAGGGGGTGGGGATCTCCGGCGGCGTCATGGCGGCCCACGGCGAGCTGGACACGTTCTTCCTCTACATCCTCCCGCACGGCTTCATGGAGCTGACCGCCATCTTCATCGCCGGCGCCGCGGGCCTGCGGATCTTCTGGGCCTGGGTGGCCCCGGGCCAGCGCACCCGGCTGGACTCCCTGGCCGCGGAGGGCCGCTCCCTGTTCACGGTGGCCTTCGGCCTGGTGCTCGTGCTCGCGGTCTCCGGCGTGGTGGAGGGCTTCGTCACCCCCTCGGGGCTGCCGCACTGGCTCCGCCTCGGCATCGGGGCGCTGGTGCTGGCCGGCTACTGGGCCTACACGCTCGTGCTGGGCCGCCGTGCCGTGGCCCGGGGCGCCACGGGAGACCTCGAGGCGCACGACGCCGGCGCCCGCCAGTTGACCGCCTGAGCCCACCTCGGGTGCCCCGGGCGTGGCCGCAGGGGCCTCGGCGCGGCACGGCACTAGTCTCGGGTACAGACACGGCGACCCACGCGGACCCACGCGCGAGCAGAAGGCAGGACGATGGCTGGCAAGGACTTCCCCCACGACGGAGCAGACGAGCCTTTGGAGGGTACCGGTGGCCCCCGGGACGCGGATCGGCACGCCGAGGCCAGCGAGTTCGAGAGCGGACTGGACTACGGCGCCTTCATCGACGAGGACGAGCCGGACGCGGACGAGCCGGACGCGGACGGCGGCGAGCCGGCACCCACCCAGGCCACCGACGAGATCCCGGCGCCGGTGGGCTCGCACCGCGCCGGGGGGACCGGCCCCGCCGCGGCCCCCGTCACCTCGGACGCCCTGGACGGCACGCACGACGACACGCACGACGACACCCACAACGGCGTTCACAACGACGCTGACGACGCCCAGGCGACCGAGTCCATCGACCGCGCCGAGTTCGGCGGCGAGCGCGGCACCCAGTCCACGCAGTCCATCGACCGAGCCGAGCTGGATGCCTGGGCCGCCGGAGACGCCGCCGCTGCCGGGGACCGCACCACCGCCCAGGACCGCCCGGCCGCCCGGGCCCGGGGGGAGCGGGTCGGCACCGAGCCGGCGGCCGTCACCGCCACGGCCACCCCGGAAGACCAGACGTCGGACGACGGCCCCGCCACCCTGTGGGAGCCCGGCCCGACCGCCGCGTCCGGAGCCGGACTCGGAGCCGCCGGTGTGGGCGTCGGGGCCGGCGCCGCGGGCGCGGGTGCTGCTGGCACGGTGGGACCCGGCACCGCACGGGACGACTACCGGGGCTTCTCCAGCGGTGCGCAGGCCGCGGACGCCGAGGACCGGCGTCGGGACCTGCGCGATGCCGAGGCGCGCGCCCTGGCCCGTGACGAGGCGCTGGAAGGTCCCTCGGCCGGGCCCAAGGTGCTGCAGGTGCTGCTGGCGGTGTTCTTCCCGATCGTGGTGTTGATCGCCGCCGTGCGGGCCGTGGCCTCGCCGGTCTTCCTGTGGATCGAGTACCACCGCCCCGGGTTCCCGGCCGACGAGCTGGGATTCACCACCGAGGACCGGCTGACCTACGGCTCGGCGGGCATGGACTACCTGTTCAACGCCGCCCCGGCGAGGTACCTGTCCGATCTGCAGCACCAGGGCAACCAGCTGTTCACGGACTCCGAGGTCTCCCACATGGCGGACGTCAAGCTCGTCATGCTCATCACGGTGGCAGTGGGGGTGCTGCTGGCCCTGCTGTGCATCGTGTTCATGGTGGCCCTGGCCCGCACCGCCAAGGGCGGCATCCGCCGCGCGCTGTTCGCCGGTTCGCTGTGGATGCTGGTGGTGCTGATCGCGGTGGCCGTGCTGGCCGTGCTGGGTTGGGAGACGTTCTTCGCGGGCTTCCACAGCCTGTTCTTCGCGGACGGCACCTGGACCTTCCAGTCCACCGACGCCCTGATCCGGCTCTACCCGAACCAGTTCTGGATGGACGCAGGGATCGGCATCGCGGCGCTGGTGCTGGTGACGCTGATCGTCACCCTGGTCTGCACCTGGCCCACCCGCCGGCGCCGGCAGGACTCCCGGCTGGCCCAGGCGGACCTCATCCGCCGCCGCAACGACTGGTACGACGCCCAGGACGCCTGAGCCCCCCTCACAACACGAGAGCGGTAACTGTCGACTCCACCGGCGAGTCTCGACAGTTACCGCTCTCGTGTTCCGCTGTTCGGCGAGGGACTACCTGCGGTACAGCTCCTCGATGGCGCCCGCGAAGTCCTGGATGACCGTCTTGCGCTGCAGCTTCTGCGAGGGCGTCACGTGCCCGGAGGCCTCGGTGAGCTCGGTGTCCAGGATGGTGAACCTGCGGATGGACTCGGCCTGGGAGACGGACTCGTTGGCCAGGTCCACGGCCTGCTGCACGGCGGCGCGCACTCGCTCGTCCCGGCTCGCCTGGGACAGGGACATCTTCCCGATCCCGGCGGCGGAAGACCACTGGGCCAGCCCCTCCGGGTCCAGGGAGACGAGCGCGCCCACGAAGGGACGGCCCTCGCCGACCACCACCACCTGGGAGACGACGCCGGCGGACCGGACCGCCTCCTCGAGCGGGGTCGGGTAGACGTTCTTGCCACCGGCCGTGACGATGATCTCCTTCTTCCGCCCGGTGACGTAGAGGAACCCGTCCGCATCCAGCCGACCGATGTCACCGGTGCGGAAAAACCCCTCCTCGTCGAAAGCCGCCGCACTCGCCTCCGGCTGGCCGTGGTAGCCGTCGAAGATGATGGTGCCGTCGATCAGGATCTCCTGGTCCGCGGCGATCCGCACGGTGGTGCCGGGCACCGGAAGTCCCACGGAACCCACCCGGGTGTGGCCGGGGATGTTCAGGGTGGCCGGGGCGGTGGTCTCGGTCAGCCCGTAGCCCTCCTGCATCCCCAGGCCCGCCCCGCGGAAGAAGTGCGCCAGCTCCGGGTTCAGGGCGCTCGCCCCGGACACGGTGTACGTCGCGGCGCCGCCGAGGATCGCGCGGATCTTCGGGTAGACCAGCTTGTCGAACAGGGCGTGGCGGGCCTTGAGCAGCGCGCCGGGCCCGGAGCCCTCGCCACGGGCGGCGGCGTCCAGGGCCTCGGAGTACTCGATCGCGGTGGACCGGGCCGCCGTGAAGATCCTCTCGGTGCCGCCGGAGCGGGCGGCGGCGGCAGCGCCGGCGTCGAGCTTCTCGAACACCCGCGGCACGGCGAGCAGCCAGGTGGGGTGGAAGGAGGCGAGGTCCGCGGTCAGGGTCTTCAGGTCCGAGGCGTGGGCGATCTGGATGCCGCCCACCAGGCAGATGTACTGCACCGCATGGGCGAGCACGTGCGCCAGCGGCAGGAACATCAGGGTGCGCTGCTCGCCGCCGCCCACGATCTCCCGGGCGAAGGGCAGGATGTTGACGGCCCCCACGGCGAAGTTCGCGTGCGTGATCCGGGCACCCTTGGGCTTGCCGGTGGTGCCGGAGGTGTAGACCAGGGAGGCGACGTCGGCCAGCGAGTTCGCGGTGCGGGCCGCCTCGAGCGTCTCGTCCGCGACGTCCCGGCCGGCCCGGTCCAGCTCGGCCAGCCCCGCGGCGTCCAGCGGGACCGCGGAGACCTCGAGGCCGCCCTGCTCGGCGGCGCGGGCCACGGCGATGCGGTGGTTCTCGGCGGCGGTGAACACCAGCCGGGTCCCGGAGTCGGCGAGGATGTGCTCCACCTGGGAGGGGGAGGAGGTCTCGTAGACCGGGACGGAGACGGCGCCGGCGAACCAGATGGCCTGGTCCATCACGGCCCACTCGTAGGAGGTCGGCGCCATGATGCCCACCATGGACCGTGGCGTCACGCCGAGGGCGATCAGCCCCTTGGCGGCGGAGCGCACCTGCGCCAGGAACGAGGCATAGGAGACGTCCAGCCAGCCTCCGGATCCGTTGCGCACCGCGTAGGCGGGGGCGTGGGGGTGCTCGGCGGCCACGGCGAGGAACCGGTCCGTCACGTTCGTCTCGTCGGGGAGGTCTGCCACTTGATCCGTCTGGGCTTCCTGCATCATGGGACTCAGCCTATCCGGTGGGGTCCTGCCGGGACGTGACTCAGATCCAGCTGCTCATCCACATCCGCGCCCGCCACTGCTCATAGGGGATCATCTCCCCGGTCCACACGGGCATGAAGAAGGCGCTCACGGCCACGGCCACCGCCACGAAGGCCAGGACCAGCACGGTGTTGCGGCGCCGGCGGGCCGGCCCCCCGAAGCGCATCAACGCCCCGAGGCACAGGGTGATCGCGAGGATCAGGAACGGGGTGTAGGCGATCGTGTAGAAGAAGAACATGGTCCGCTCCGGCCAGAGGAACCACACGAGCTGCCCGGCGGCGTAGACCCCCAGGATCGCCCCAGCGCGCCAGTCCCGGCGGCCCAGCCAGATCAGCACGAGCGCCAGGACCGCCACCGTCCCGGCCCACCAGATGACCGGGTTCGCCAGGTCGGTGACGGCAGCCGAGCAGGTGTCCACGGGGCAGCCGTTCGCGCCGTCCTCGTAGCCCTTGTAGTAGAAGGACGTGGGCCGGCCCATGAACGGCCAGGTCCACGGGTTGGAGGCGTAGTCGTGGCCGGAGGCCAGCCCCTCGTGGAACTGGGTGGACTGCCGGTGGTAGTCGGCCAGGGAACGCAGCGGCCCCGGCACGAGGTGCTGCCACCAGGTCTCCGGGGGATGGGTGGCGTGCCACTGCCGGTTGTACCCGTTGCCGGTCACCAGCCACCCGGTCCAGGTGGCCAGATAGGTGGCCGCGCCCACGCCGACCACTGCCAGGAACGCGTACAGCCCGTCATGCGTGACCGAAGCCCGCAGCCAGTGGTGCACGCCGGCCACGCGCCGGGCGTTCGCGTCCCACAGCACCGTCATCACCCCGAGGACCGCCATGAACGCCAGCCCGGAGAGCTTCACCCCGCACGCTGCGCCGAGCAGGACCCCGGCCACCAGGCGCCAGGGGCGCCAGCCCAGCCACGGCCCGTATCTCAACAGGGACGACGGCGGCGCCCCACCGTTCCGTGCGGCCGCGGCCGCGATCCGGCGGGCCAGCAGGCGCCGTCCGTCCGCGCGGTCCAGCAGCAGGGCCCCGAAGGCGGCCAGGACGAAGAAGGAGAGGAAGATGTCCAGCAGGCCGGTGCGGGACATCACCAGGTGATGCCCCTCCACCGCCAGCAGCAGCCCGGCGACCCCGCCCAGGAACACCGAGCGGAACAGACGCTGGGCGATCAGGGCCGTCAGCAGCACGGACAGGGTGCCGGCCACCGCCGCGGAGAACCGCCAGCCCATGCCGTTGTCCGCGCCGAACACGGCCATCCCCACCGCGATCAGCCACTTGCCCAGGGGTGGGTGCACCACGTACTCGGGGGTGTCCTGCGGTTGCGGGTCGCCGGCCACGAACTGCTCGTTGTGGTCCTCCGGCCAGTTCATCTCCACCCCCGACTGCAGCAGGGTGAAGGCGTCCTTGACGTAGTAGGTCTCGTCGAAGATCAGCTGGTGGGGGTGGTCCAGGTTCAGGAAGCGGAGCAGCCCGGCCAGTACCGTGACCGCCAGCGGGACGATCCAGCCCCAGTGCCCCGGGTGGAAGCGCTCGCCGAGCAGCCGCAGCCGCAGGGCGGCGTCCGTGAAGGCATCGTGGGGGGTGCTCAGCCACCGGTCCGTCCGAAGCGGGGACCCCGGCTGCGCCGCGGGCACGGTGGAGGTGGACTGGTGCACCATGCCATCGTACGTGGCGCCCACAGCGGGGTGGGGGCGGCAAGGCGGGGCCACGGGGCAGGGCAGGGATACTGGGACCATGCGCCTCATCCTGATCCGGCACGGACAGACCCCCTCCAACGTGGGCCACTACCTCGACACCGCCGAGCCGGGCCCGGGCCTGACCGAGCTGGGGCGGGAACAGGCGCTCGCCCTGCCGCAGACGCTCGGCGGGGAGGGGATCGAGGCGATCTACGCGTCCACTCTCATCCGCACCCAGCAGACGGCCGCGCCACTGGCCCGCGTGCTGGGCCAGGAGGTCCGGATCCGCCGCGACCTGCGGGAGATCCCCGCGGGGTCGCTGGAGATGACGAATGACGAGGGCTCCATCCAGGCCTACCTCTCGGTGGTCCTCGGCTGGGCCGGGGGCGCCCCCGAGCGGGTGATGCCGGGCACTGAGCGGGACGGATTCTCGGTGCTCCGCTCCTTCGACCAGGTCGTCGAGGAGATCGCGTTCACGGGGGTCGGGGCGGCCGCCGTCGTCAGCCACGGGGCGATGATCCGTGCCTGGGCCGCCTCCCGCGCCGAGAACATCACACCCGACTTCGCGGCGCAGCACCCCGTCTCGAACACCGGTGCCGTCCTGGTGACCGGGGAGCCCGGACGCTGGTGGGCCGAACGGTGGCAGGAGCACGCCCTCGGCGGCCCCGCCGTCGCGGACGAGCACGCGGACGGTGCCGCCGCGGACACGGTGCGCCGCTGAGGACGGGCTGTGCTTGACTCGAGCCCATGGCGGATGAACTGAACCACGGCGGGCAGATCGTGCTGGCGGCCACCCCGATCGGCAACCTCTCCGACGCCTCCCAGCGCCTCAAGGACCTGCTGGCGAGCGCGGACATCGTCGCCGCCGAGGACACCCGGCGCGCGCACCACCTGGCGCAGGGGCTCGGCGTGAAGATCACCGGGACGGTGGTCAGTCACCACGAGCACAACGAGCGCGAATCCATCGCCGAGCTGCTGGCCGCCGCCCGGGGTGGGGCCGTCGTGGCGGTGATGACCGACGCCGGGATGCCGCTGGTCTCAGACCCCGGGTACCGGCTCGTCTCCACCGCCGCGGCGGAGGGCGTGGACGTGACCTGCGCCCCGGGGCCCAGCGCCGTGACCACCGCGCTCGCGCTGTCCGGCCTGCCCACGGACCGTTTCGCCTTCGAGGGGTTCCTGCCCCGCAAAGAGGGGGAGCGGGCCCGGCTGCTGGGTGAACTGGCCCGGGACGCCCGAACGCTGGTGTTCTTCGAGTCCCCGCGCCGGCTGGGCGCCTCCCTGGCCTCCCTGCGGGAAGCCTTCGGCGCCGACCGCCCGGCCTGTGTGGCCCGGGAGCTGACCAAACTGCACGAGGAGATCGCCCGTGGCTCCCTCGCAGAGCTCGTGGAGTGGGCCGCCTCGAAGGAGATGAGGGGTGAGATCGTCATCGTCACCGGGGGCGCCACCGCCGAACGAGACACGGACACGGCCGGCCAGGTGGCCGACGTCGAGGTCCTGGTGGCCTCCGGCACCCGCCTCAAGGAGGCGGTCAACACCGTGGCCGCTGCCCGCGGAGTGCCGAAACGAGAACTCTACGAGGCGGTGCTGGCCTCCCGTCAGTGAGGCCTCGGATGAGGCCCCGCGCCGGAGTACCGTGACGCGCATGACCATTGCCCGCTATCCCAGCTTCGTCATCGACTGCCCCGATCCGAAGGTCCTCGCCGAGTTCTACGCCGGGCTGCTCGGCTGGGAGGTGGTGGGAGAGCCGGCCAACGGGGCGGACTGGCTGGACATTCGCCCGGCGGACGGAAGCAACTGCATCTCCTTCCAGCAGGTGGCGGACTACCGGGCCCCGGACTGGCCGGGGCAGGAGCATCCGCAGCAGATGCACCTCGATGTGATCGTGCCGGACCTGGATGAGGCGGAGCAGGCGGTCCTGGGGCTGGGCGCCCTCAAGACCGAGCACCAGCCCGGCGAGTCCTTCCGCGTGTTCCTGGACCTGGCCGGCCACCCCTTCTGCCTGTGCCGGGCGCAGGATTCCGAGCGGGTCCCCGCATCCGGCTGACGCCCCGGGTGCCCTCCCTCCCGGAGGCAACCAGGACGCGACGACTCACAGTGACCCGCATCCGACACGGACGGTCGCGGCCACTAGTCTGGAGCGGACGGCACCGGCCCGTGCGCTGATCGTCAGCACGGGCCCGAGAGGACCGACCGACCGGAAAGAGGCATCCCATGACCGGAACCACTGTCACCGCCGAGCGCGAGCAGGAGCTGCTGCAGTCCGTCCCCACGGGGCTGCTGATCAACGGGGAGTGGCGTGATGCGTCCTCGGGCAAGACGCTGGACGTGCACGATCCGGCCACGGGCAAGGTCCTGCTGTCCATCCAGGACGGCAACTCGGACGACGCCATGGCGGCCCTGGACGCCGCCGCCGCCGTGCAGGCCGAGTGGGCGCTGACCGCCCCGCGCGAGCGCGCCGAGATCCTGCGCCGCGGCTTCGACCTCGTGACCGAGCGGGCCGAGGACTTCGCCCTGCTGATGACCCTGGAGATGGGCAAGCCGTTGGCCGAGTCCCGGGGCGAGGTCACCTACGGCGCCGAGTTCCTGCGCTGGTTCTCGGAGGAGACGGTGCGCCACTATGGGCGTTACTTCACCTCGCCCGAGGGCAAGAACAAGATGATCGTCACGCACAAGCCCGTGGGCCCGTCCCTGCTGATCACCCCGTGGAACTTCCCGCTGGCCATGGCCACCCGCAAGGTCGCCCCCGCCATCGCGGCCGGCTGCACCATGGTGCTCAAGCCCGCCAAGCTGACCCCGCTGACCTCCATGCTCTTCGCCCAGGTCATGCAGGAGGCAGGCCTGCCCGCGGGCGTGCTGAACGTCGTCGCCGGGTCCTCCGCCTCCGCCATCTCCGGCCCGCTGATGAAGGACTCACGACTGCGCAAGGTCTCCTTCACCGGCTCCACCCCGGTGGGCGTGCGCCTGATGAAGGACGCCGCCGAGAACGTGCTGCGCACCTCCATGGAGCTCGGCGGCAACGCCCCGTTCCTGGTGTTCGAAGACGCTGACCTGGACGCCGCCGTCGAGGGGGCCATGGCCGCCAAGATGCGCAACATGGGCGAGGCCTGCACCGCCGCCAACCGCTTCCTGGTCCACCAGGACGTGGCCGATCAGTTCAAGGCCAAGTTCGCCGAGGCTCTGGGCAACCTGAACCCGGCGCGCGGCACCGAGGCGGACTCCACCGTGGGCCCGATCATCGACTCCGGTGCCCGGGATGACATCCACCAGCTGGTGACGGACTCCGTGGCGGCCGGCGGCGAGGTCGTGACCGGCGGCAAGCCGAAGGACGGGGACGGCTACTTCTACATCCCGACCCTGCTCTCCGTGGGCAACGACAACCCGATCCTGTCCGAGGAGATCTTCGGCCCGGTGGCCCCCGTGACCACCTTCGCCTCCGAGGAGGAGGCCATCGAGCTGGCCAACGCTTCCCAGTACGGCCTGGCCTCGTACATCTACACGCAGGACGTGAATAAGATGTTCCGCGTCTCGGAGCAGATCGAGTTCGGCCTGGTCGGCTTCAACGCCGGCGTCATCTCCAACGCCTCCGCACCGTTCGGCGGCGTCAAGCAGTCCGGCCTGGGCCGCGAGGGCGGCGCCGAGGGCATCGAGGAGTACACCACGGTGCAGTACATCGGGATCGCCGACCCCTACGCCGCGAAGAAGTAGTCACTCGGGGCTGGCTCCGTGCCGGCCACCGCATCGAGAACACATCGAAAACACATCGAGTCGGGAGGACGCGCCGAGACGGTCACGGCCGGACCGGCGTGTCCTCCCGACTCGACAACTCGCACCGCATGATCCGGCGGCCGGGTCATAGCGTGTCGGTCGTCCGTGGAAGGATCGGGTGACATGACGGACCCTTCGATCGAGATAGCGCAGGCGGACGCGGAGGCCGTGCCGGACGGCTACGGCCCCTTCGCCTACCGTCTCCGGGGCGGAGGACAGTGCCGCGCAGGGGGTCGCCCGGCCGTCCCGGGTGGCGACGGCAGCCACCCTGGAGGCCATGCGGACCGCTCGCATGCCTGTGGTCCTGACGCTGGACCAGGTGCGTTCCGGCGGTGTGGGGCCGCTGCCGCCGGGCGGTGTCCTGCACGTCTGCGAGAACCCGACGGTCGTGGAAGTCGTGGCCGAACGCTGGGAACGAGCCGCGGACACGATTCGGAGGATGGAAACGCCCGGTACCGCCGGTCCGGTGCTGGTGTGTACCTCCGGCCAGCCGAGCACGGCGGCCGTCGAGCTGCTGGGCATCCTGTCAGCGGCCGGCGCCGAGGTGCGCTACCACGGTGACTTCGACTGGGCGGGGCTGAAGATCGCCCGGTCCCTGGGCGGGCACGTGGACTGGGTGCCATGGCGATTCACCGCGGCGGACTACCGAGCCGCCGTGCGCCAGAACCAACCCTCTCTCCAGCTGACCGGCCGCCCCGCGGAATCCCCGTGGGACCCGGGCCTGGCGGAGGCGATGGCCGAATCCGGGCTCGCCATCGAGGAAGAGGCCGTGGCTGAGCTGCTGGCGGCGGACGTGCTGGTGGATCAGGTCCGATAGACGCCGTCAGCGCCGGATCCACAGCGGTACCAGGGAGCGTGGGAACCACCGGGCACGACGCCGGGCGGCCGGTTCCGCGGCAGCCTCCAGCGCCGCGGTGAGCACGCGGGCGTCGTCGGCGGCCCGTTCCGCTACCCGTCTCCCGGCCGGTTCCGCGGTCCGTCCCCCAGCCTGCTTCCCAGCCTGTCCCGCAGCCTGTCCCGACAGGTATCCGGCGGGCGGCTGCGCACCCTCCGGGGCATAACGGACCCAGACCATGGCTTCGGCGAGCGACTCCGCGGCCTCCGCCGCGCTCGCCGACGAACCGGCTGCACCCGCGACCCGGGCCAGCCGGGCGGCGAAGACCTGCTCCGACTCGTGCGGCACCCGGCCGATCCCCAGATCCACGGCGGTGTCCTCCACCTCAGCCCAGGCGGCGGCCACGGAGCCCGAGCCCAGCCGGCGGGCCCTCCGGCGGTGACGCAGCCAGGCCGGGGACGCCACCACCAGCGCCACCAATAGCAGCACCCCGGCCGCTACGAACGCGGTGGCGAGTGGAACCTGCGGCGCACCCGGGGTGCCGGAGCCGCCGGTGGTGCCCGGGCCGGCGTCGTCGGTGGGGGACTGCGCCGAGCCGGACGGTGACGGGGTGGCCTCCGCTCCCGCCGTGGGGTCGACCGCGGGAGTGGGCTCCACCGTGGTGTCCTGCTGGGCGTAGCTGGGCGTGCGGCCCACGGTCTGGGTGGGTTCGAAGGGGACCCAGCCGACCTGGTCGATGTACAGCTCCGGCCAGGCGTGCGCGCGGTCCGCGGTGACGCGGTGTTCCCCGCCGGTGGCGGCCACGGGGGCGTAGCCGACCACCACGCGCGCGGGGATGTCCACGGACTGGGCCATCATCGCCATGGCGGACGCGAAGTGGATGCAGTAGCCGGCGCCGGCGGCCAGGAACTGCTCGGTCAACTCCAGTCCGGAGCCGTCATAGCCCTGCTCGGCGGGGGCCGTCTCCGAGTACGTGAACTCATCGGAGAGCAGGTGGTCCTGGATCGCGACGGCCTGCTCCACGGGGTTGTCCGTTCCCTCCGTGAGCTCCTCGGCGAGTTCTTGTACGGCGGAGCCCTCCAGCTCCCCGGCGGCGCCCCAGCGGTTGTAGACGCCCTGGGGCGCCACGGCACCGGCCCGTGCGGCGAGCTGCTCGAGTGAGAGCTGCAGGGGCAGCACGATCGCGTCGAAGGTGAGGTCCACGGGGGTGGTGTCCTCGCGGTAGGCGCTCGAGGTGGTGGGGTCCACCTGCCAGCCCCAGTCCCCGACGATGGGCTCCACGGCGGCCGCCTGGTCCGGCACGGGCGCCCAGTTCCCGGCCCAGCCGTCCAGGGTCAGTGACACGATCTGCCCGTTCGGCGGAGGACGGCGGGTCGGCGAGCCGGCCTGCTCGGACAGGTGCGCGGCGGCGGGGTAGAACCCGGTGGTGGTGGGATCCCCGGCGTACTGCGGAGGGGTCGCGTCCCAGGGGGAGGCCATCACGTCATCCACCACGGCGGTACGCAGGTAGAGGCCCTGGCCGTCCTCGGTCCGGTAGCTGATGCCCGCGTAGCCGTTGCCGCTGCGCAGCTGCTGACTCAGGTCCGCAGCGGGGTTCACGGGCCCGGTGCCCGGTCCCACCATGATCCGCCGCCCCTCCGGCGCCAGTCCCGTGGTCAGCAGGGGCAGTCCCGTCTGGGCGGCGGCCAGGACCAGGAGCCCGACGGCGGCCGCGGCCACCGTGGCCCAGCCCGCCGCCCAGCCCGCTCGCCCGCGGGTGGTCTGGGGGGTGGTCGGGAGGGTGGCCCGGCGGTCGGCACGTCGGGGCAGCCCACCAGCGCCCGCGCCGGGGTCCGAGTCCGTGCCGGGATCGGCCGCGAGCAGGGCCAGCCAGGCTGCCGCCGCCCCCGCGAGGGCGGGCCACGGCGTGGTGCCCGTGGTGAGGGCGGCGGCCCCGCCCACGAGGGCCAGGGGCGGTATCCCGGCCAGGGCGGGGGAGCGCAGTCCCGTGGCGATGGCGTCCGTGACGAGGGCGGTCAGGGCCAGCACGGCCCCGAGGCCGGCGAGCAGCGCGTCCGTGGAGGCCACCGGGATGACCTCCGTCCAGATGGTCTGCCGCAGGTCTTCCGTGGACCCGGCCATCGCCTCCACCGTGGCCGGTCGCGGCACCAGCCCGGCCAGCATGGTCTCCGGCCACCACTGCCGGCACCAGATCCATCCCGCGGCCAGCAGCCCGGTGGCCAGGGGCCGTAGCATCCGGGTGCCCAGGCTGCGCACCACCGCGGCCACGGCCAGACCCACGAGGGCGGGCCCGGCGGCGGGGACCAGCCAACCGGCCACGGGGTCCTGGAAGGCCGCGTCGAGGGAGATAGCGGCGGCCAGCACGAGCCCGGCCACGAGCAGGGCCGGAAGCCAGACCGTCCGGAGCAGGGACCCGGCGGTGCGAGCCGGGGTGGGTGTCGGCGCGGGTCCCGGCGCGGGTCCCGAGGTGGTGGCCGAGACGGTTGCTGGGCTCACCGGCCCGGCTCCGCCACGAGCCAGCCGCCCACCGTCAGCCGGTGCGCGGCGTCTTCGGAAGCGGCATTCTGGTGCTCGGCAGTCCCGAACAACACGGCCACCCGCTGCAGGTGGTGCGGCACGGTGGCCAGCACCGGCAGGTCCCTGCCCACGGCGGCACCCATCAGCACGACGACGGCCGCCGCCTCGGCCGGCAGCGCCGCCGGCCACGTGGCCTCCCGCGGGGAGGCACCGAGCACGGCCGTGGCCAGGTCGGGGTCCAGGGCGTGCCCGTCCTGGTCCATCAGCAGCACCTGGTGCCCGGCGCCCTGGAGCCGCAGGCACAGTGCAGCGGCGGCCCGCACGGCCTGTTCGAATCCCGGCGAGGTGTGCCACGAGAGTCCGGCCCCGCCGTCCACCTCGTGTCGGCCGGCGGCAAAGGACTCTGCCCGGCAGTCCAGGACCACCACGGCCCAGGGGTCATGGGCCCACTCCTCCTGGCGCATCATGAGCCGGCCCGTCCGGGCGGTGGCGCCCCAGTGCACCCGGGTCAGGGAGTCCCCGTCCCGGTGCTCGCGCACCAACAGGTCATCCGGGGCGGCCTGGCTGCCCAGTAGGTCGGCGGCATCACGCTCACCGATACCGGCGCGCATCACCCGGTCGAGCTCGTCGTCCTCCAGCGGTTCGGGGAGGACCTGCAGCCGGGACGTCCCCGCCACGTGGGCATGCGCGGAGAACAGGCCGAACGGCCCGTGCAGCCGGACCAGGGCCGGTCCGAGGAGGTAGCTCCCGCGGGCCGGGGGCCGCCACCGGTAGTCGTGGCCAAGGGCCGTCACCGGCGCCGGGCCGCGGCCGGGCACGGCGTCCACGAGCCCCGGGGGCGGCGGCCCGGAAGAGTCCGCAGCACCGCCGGGGCCGAAGGAGACGAGCACCCAGCCGCCCTCTGGGACGGCACCGGGGGTGACGGTGCGCGTCAGGTGGATCCGGCGGGCCAGCACGGTCCGTGCGGCGAGCACCGCGGCGGAGGCGGCCAGGATGACCGCCAGGAAGATCCCGAGGGCGATCGCCTCCCGCCGGCCCAGTGTCAGCCCGCCCAGCACCAGCAGCGCGGCGGCCACCAGCAGGGCCAGGCCGCGGGCCGTGGGCCGGAGGCCGGCGGGCACCGGCCTCCGGCCGTCACGGGCAGCCATGGTCCGTCACGGTCCGGCGGGGACGGGGACCGAGTGCAGGATCCGCTCCGTGGCGGCATCGGCCTGGGCTGCCTCGTCCGTGGACCGGCGGCGCAGCATCAGCCGGTGGGGGAAGACCACTGGCACCACGGCGGCCACGTCCTGCGGGGTGACGAAGGCGCGCCCTCTGATCGCTGCCTCGGCCTTCGCCGCCCGCAGCAGCTGCAGCAGCGAGCGGGGGCTCGCGCCGACGAGCACCTCGGGGTGCTCCCGGCTGGCACGGCCGAGGTCCACCACATAGCGGGCCACCGGATCGGCGACGTGTACGCGGGAGACCGCCTCGATCATCCGCAGCACCTGCTCGGTGCTGGCGACCTGCTGCAGCCGGTTCACGGGGGCGGCCGAGGGCCGGGGGTCCTGGTGGGTGTGGAGCATCTGCAGCTCGGCCTCGGCATCCGGATACCCCATGGTGATGCGGGCCATGAACCGGTCCCGCTGGGCCTCCGGCAAGGGATAGGTGCCCTCGGACTCCACGGGGTTCTGGGTGGCCACCACCATGAACGGCTCGTCCAGCCGGTGGGTGGTTCCGTCCACCGTGACCTGGTGTTCCTCCATGCACTCCAGCAGCGCGGATTGGGTCTTGGCCGAGGCCCGGTTGATCTCGTCCCCGATCACCACATTCGCGAAGACGGCGCCGGGACGGAATTCGAAGGTGTGGCGGTCCTGGTTGAACACGGAGACCCCGGTGACGTCGCCGGGCAACAGGTCCGGGGTGAACTGGATGCGCTTGACCGAGCCGCCCACCGTCCGGGCCAGGGCACGGGCTAGCAGCGTCTTGCCCACGCCGGGCACGTCCTCCACCAGCAGGTGCCCGCCGGCGAGCAGGACCAGCAGGGCGGTGCGGACGGCGGTGTGCTTGCCGTCCACCACGGAGTCCATGGCCATCAGCATGGACCGGGTGGTGGCGGTGAGCTGCTCGCCGCCGGCCTCCCAGGCCTCGTCGAGAACCTGGCTGGACGGTGACGGTTCCACGGATCCTCCTGCGATGGTGCGGGCCCCTCGGAATCCCAGCCTACTGGTAGGATGGTCGGCGTTGCCCAGGCGAGGGAGCGTCCCGCTCCGTGATCGACAAGGCCGCCGTACCGGATCCAGGCACTGCATGCTGAGAACCGCACCACGGCGATTTCCTAACGTTTCATCCCTGGAAGGCCCGCCGCCACCACCGTGGCCGCGGAAGAGTAGTACAGGAGGAACATCCCATGAGTGACCAGATCAAGATCCAGGTTGAGCGCCGCGAGGACTTCGGCAAGGGCGCGTCCCGCCAGGCCCGCCGTGAGGGCAAGATCCCCGCGGTGGTCTACGGCCACGGCGGCGATCCTGTGCACCTGCTGCTGCCGACCCAGGAGACCACGCTGGCCGTCCGCAACCCCAACGCCCTGCTGACCCTGGTCCGCGACGGCGAGGAGCACCTGGTGCTGCCGAAGGACATCCAGCGCAACTTCATCTCCCAGACCGTGGCCCACATCGACTTCATCACCGTCCGCAAGGGCGAGAAGGTCGTGGTCGACGTGTGGGTCCACGTGGACGGTGAGGCCGCCCCGGGCACCACCTTCAACCTTGAGGAGGCCTCCGTGCCGGTGCTGGCAGATGCCACCTCCCTGCCCGAGAGCGTCACCATCGAGATCGAGGGCCGCAAGGCCGGCGAGCACGTCTACGCCAAGGACGTCAAGCTGCCCGCCGGCACCACCCTGGAGCTCGAGGACGACTACGTCATCGCCACCATCGCCGAGACCATCGAGCAGGACCTGGGCGAGACGGAGGAAGAGGCCGAGGAGCCGGCAACCGTGGGTGCCAAGGGTGGCGCTGCCGCGGAAGGCTCCGAGGGCTGATCCTCCCCGTGGCATCGCAGGATACGTGGCTCGTGGTCGGGCTCGGCAACCCCGGGCCCGACTACGCCCGTACCCGCCACAACATCGGCCAGATGGTCATCGACGAACTGGCCGACCGCTTCGGCACCGGCCTGTCCGCGCACAAGGCGGGCGCCGCCGTCGGGACCGCCCATGTGCGTCCCGGCGGGCCGAAGCTGCTGCTGGCCAAGCCGGCCAGCTACATGAACGTGTCAGGGCGCCCGGTGGGCGCCCTGGCGCGGTTCTACTCCGTGGACCCGGCGCACCTGATCGTCATCCACGACGAACTCGACATCCCCTTCGACGCCCTGAAGCTGAAGATCGGCGGGTCCGAGGGTGGTCACAACGGGCTCAAGTCCGTCTCCCAGGTGCTCGGCACCAAGGACTACCTGCGCGTGCGCGTGGGCGTCGGCCGCCCCCCGGGGCGTCAGCCCGCCGCCGATTACGTTCTCAAGCCCTTCTCCGCCGCCGAGCGCGAGCTGCTGCCCCTGCACGTCGACCGCGCGGCGGACGCCGTGGAGGCCCTCGCCGAGGGGACGCTCGAACAGGCCCAGCAGCGGTTCCATCCCGCGCCGGCGCGCTGAGCCGGCGCGCCCGGCGTCAGCGGGTGAGGCCCGCCAGCAGCTGCGTCATGTGCCCGACCGCCGGCTCCAGCACCTCGGCCATGGCCGGATAGGCGGCATCCTCGCGACCGTACGGGTCCGGCAGGTCGATCGAGTCCAGCGAGCCGCGGACCACCGGCCGGTGCCGGGCCAGGTGCCGGGCCAGGGCCCGGACCCGCTCGGGCAGGTTCTCGGAAGACCCAGTGCCCGACGACGGCCCGCCCCAGGCCGGCAGAGTCCCGTTCTGCAGGGCCTCGGCGGCGGCGCCGAACTCGGTCATGGTGAACGTCCGGTTCAGTGCGCCCGGGGTGTCCCGCAGGATCCGGGCGATGTGCTCCTCGGTGGCCGCGAGGATGAGGTCTGCCTGCTGCACCGTGCGTGCATTGAGCGCCGTGGGGGAGTGGGCGCCGAGGGTCTGAAGCGCCGCGGCACCCTGCAGCCCGTGGATCTGCTGAGGGACTGTGAGGCGGGGGTTGACCTGCGTGCCAGCGGAGACGACCCGGTAGCGGCCTGGGGCCTGCTGTTCCAGTTGACGGGCCAGGAGATGGTGCCCGTAGGCGGAACGGCAGATGTTGCCCGTGCACACGAAGAGCACCGTGGCTTGCTGGTCGGTCATTCTCGGGGTGGCCTTTCGCAGGTGAGGGGTGCAACTGTCCATAGTAGTGAACCGGCGGGGACCCGGCACCCAGCGGCCCCCTCACCGGGAAATCCATCGGATGGGTCGAGGGGGCGCCGCTAGTGGACCTGAGCCTGTTCTGCCGGATGCGGGCCGGGAGCGGTCGCCTGGCCCCGTCCGGTGCCAGGGGTCAGGCGGTGGCGATGGACCGCCGGCCCTGCATGGCCGAAGACCCGAGATCACCCTTCGAGAGCGGGGCGCCTTCGGCGACGGCGGCGGTCCAATCCTCGGTGGTGGCCACGGCGGCGAAGTTGGAGTGCAGCACCACCATCAGGGTCTCGTGCAGCTGCTGGGCGCGGACGCTGCCGGCCTCGTTGGCCAAATGGATGGCACCGGTGGCGTCGGAAAGGACCTCCACGGCCAGCCCCAGCGACTCGGCGTCGGAGGCGGTTCCCAGCACGCAGTTGTTGGTCATGTAACCCACCAGGGTGATGGTGTCGACCTGGTGCTCGCGGATCCAGTCGAGCAGTCCGGTGTCGGCGAACACGCTGGCATAGGACTTGGTGACGCGCTGGGCCGACGCGTCCACGGCGGCCTCCACGTCGGGGTGGACCTGCCATCCCTGAGACCCGGCGGCGAACACCGGGGCACCGGCGGGGTATTCGTGCTGGATGACGGCCACCGGCATCCCGGCCTGCTGGGCCGTGGCGATGGTGCCCACGATGCGGGCCAGAGAATCCTCACGGGGCGGATACTGGATGGCCAGGGGGCCGTCGGCGTCGAAGTAGTCGTTCTGCACATCGATGACGATGAGGGCGCGGCGTGGGGCGGACATGATGGTTCTCCTGCTCAGTGGGTGCGATGGATCGTGCTGATGGGTTCAGGCGGTGGGGGTGTCGTAGTGGTCGGCGAGGAGTTCGACGGTGCCGGTCGCGGCGGACAGGTCATGGGCGCCGACCACGGTCATGACCTCGTCGACCTTCGTCTGCTCGTGCAGTTGCTCGAGCCGGGCGGCGACCGTGGCCGCGGTGCCGGCGAAGGTGCGGTTGGTGTACAGGTCCAGGATGGCCCGCTCGTTCGCGGTCGCCGGGTAGGCGGCGACTTCCTCGGGTGGGAGCAGCGCGTACGGTTCGCGCTTGAACATGCGCAGCATCGCCATCGCCGTCGTGGAGGCCTGCCGTCTGGCCTCGTCGGCGTCCTCGGCGACGATCGTGCTGACGCTGACCAGCGTGTGCGGTCGGTCGAGCGCCGGGGAGGGGGTGAAGTTCTCCCGGTAGATGCGCATCGCCGTGTCGATGTCGGCGTCGCCGAACTGGAGGGCGAACGCGTACGGGCGTCCCAGCCGGGCTGCCAGCTGCGCCGAGTACGGCGAGGACCCGAGGATCCAGGCCTCCGGGGTCGTCGCCGGGGCGGTGACTCTGTTCTGCTCGGCCTGCCACGGGCCCGGTACCGCGTGCACCGTTTGGTAGGGGTGGCCCGCCGGGAAGTCGTCGGCCAAGAAGCCCAGCAGCTCGGCCACCTGCTGGGGGAACGCGTCGTTGGCTCCGGCCCCGCGGCGCAGTGCTGCCGCGGTGGCCCCGTCGGTTCCCGGTGCGCGCCCCAGGCCCAGGTCGATGCGCCCGGGGGCGAGAGCCTCGAGCATCCCGAACTGCTCGGCGATCACCAGCGGGGCGTGGTTGGGCAGCATCACCCCGCCCGCTCCGAGGCGGATCCGTTCGGTCGCGGCGATCAGGCGGGCGATCATCAGCGGCGGCGAGGCCACCGACAGCGCCGGCATCGCGTGGTGCTCGGACATCCAGAACCGGTGGTAGCCGCGACGGTCCGCAGCACTTGCCGTCTCGATCGTGGCCTGCAGGCCTTCGGCGGCGGTCTGCCCGATGCCCGGGCCCCCGCCGGTGTGGACGGACAGCGCGAACGGGGCGGTGCCGAAGGGTGGAGCCGGGAGCATGCACGTCTCACTTCTCATGGGTAATCGGATGCTTTGACGTGATTGACTCTAACAAAACTGTCACGGGAAAATCTGTCGGATACCATGAGGGCATGGCTGAGTCTTCACTCCCGCTCGTTCCGGGCGCCCGGGAGCACCCTGCTCTCGCGCTCGTCAACAGCGCCGTCGGCCTGGTCGGCGGCAGGGGTTTCGATGAGCTGTCGACGCCGGAGGCCGCGACGGCGTGGCTCATCGCCCGCGACCTCATGGCGCCCGAGGCCGGGCTGCAGGAGCACTGCCAGGGCAGGCTCAGGGGCCTGCGGGACGATCTGCGCGACCTCTTCACCGCGCACGCCACCGGGGACGTCCCCACCGCCGCGGCCGTTGATGCCCTCAACCGCGCACTGACCAGCGCCCCGGGGGCGCTGCTGCTGCGCTTCGACCCGGCAACCGGGTTTACCCGCAGTCCCGAACACCCGATGACCCAGGTCGTCGAGCACGCCATGGCCGCCATCGCCGAGGACGCCGCCACCCTGCTCACCGGCGACGAGGCGCCCCAGGTGGCAGCCTGCGAGGCGGACTCCTGCCAGCGGTTCTTCCTGCGTACACACGCCCGCCGGCAGTGGTGCTCCAATCGGTGCGGCGACCGAGTGCGCGCCGCCCGTGCCTACGCCCGAAAGCGCGCCACGAAGACCGCGTAGATCCCGATCGCTTCTGAGGCCGAAGCCCACCCGCATCTGCGGGCTCCGGCCGGATCCGTCCATGTGCCAGCATGGTGGACATGGCCTCTGAAGCATCCGCGAAGTCCACCGACGCAGCCCGTGACGCCGACCCCGCCGCAGGCGTGCCCGCGGCCTACCGGCCGGCCCCGGCTGTCGACGAGCGGCCCGACGGATCCGCCGACCAGCCGGCCGACCGATCCGGCCCGACCACAGGAGCGGGTGGGGCGAACGGCTCAGGGGATGGCCGTCGTCGGGCACCGACGGAGGAGAAGTCCAAGCGAAAGCGCCGCCTGGAGTACCCGCCGGCCCCGGAGCCGCTAGGTGTGCCCGTGGTGGACAACCACACGCACCTTGACTTCCGGGACGGCCTGGTCTCGGTGGACGTGCACCAGGCCATGGACGCGGCCGAGGCCGTGGGCGTGGCCGGTGCCATCCAGGTGGGGTGTGACGTGGAGTCCGCCCGGTTCACCATCGAGGCGATCGAGGCCGAGCCCCGGCTGCTGGGCGCGGTGGCCATCCACCCCAACGACGCCGCCCGGCTGGCCGAGCGCGGACACCTCCAGGCCGCGCTCGCCGAGATCGAGACCCTGGCCGCGCACCCCAGGGTGCGGGCCGTGGGGGAGACGGGGCTGGACTACTACCGGACCGGGCCCGAGGGCGTGGACGACCAGCAGGAGTCCTTCCGCTGGCACCTGGAGCTGGCCCACCGGCTCGGCAAGGCCGTGCAGATCCACGACCGGGACGCCCACGAGGACGTGGTGCGGATCCTGCTCGACACCCCGAACAGGCCCGACCGCGTGGTGTTCCACTGCTTCTCCGGGGACGCCGAGCTGGCCCGGGTCTGCAACGAACACGGCTGGTACATGTCCTTCGCCGGCCCCGTGACCTTCAAGGCCAACGAGGAGTTGCGCGGCGCCCTGACCGAGGCCCGCGAGGAACTGCTCCTGGTGGAGACCGACGCCCCGTTCCTGACCCCGCACCCCTGGCGCGGCCGCCCGAACGCCCCGTATCTGGTGCCCCTGACCCTGCGTGGCATGGCCGAGACCCGGGGGGTGGAGGCCGATGCCCTCGCCGCCGCTGTGATGAACAACACACGATTGGTCTACGGGGATTTCTGAGCGCTCCTGACCAGCGCGTTCCCTCCGGCGCGCAGGGCGGTCACGGTTTGAATCTGAGCAGAAACCGACACGCGGCACCGTGACCAATTTGAGATCTTCGTTATGTAGCCGTTACTGTTGACCCTCAAATGGCCGGATCGGGCCACCAGTGCCTGTGCCATCGGCCCTGAAACCCCGTGCCCGGAGATGTCGACGTCTGGAAGATCATGGCACGAGTGATGCAGGGCCGTCTGGCCAAGGGAATCGCCCAAGTACTTGCACTGGCCCTCGTGGTCGGCGGACTGGTGGCCTTCGTGGTCGCCCAGCGTGGCGCCGAGGCCACCGCCTCCGCGCAGTCCGCGAGCGAGATCACCGCCGGCGAGGCCTCCGCACCGGGATCCGACCTGGGCAGCTCCGTGCTGCAGCTGGAACGGGCCTCCCAGGTGACCGTGGACCTGCCGAAGGTCGTCACCGTGACCTCCGGCCCGTACACCCGCTCCTTCGCCACCCAGGCGGAGAACATCGAGCAGGCCCTGCGCGATGGCGGGGTGAAGTTCGACGACAACGACTCGATCACCCCGGCCCGCGACGCCGCTATCACGGCGGACGTGGCCGTGACCGTCCAGCGCGTGGACACCACCACCGAGACCACCACCCAGGCCCTGCCGTTCGAGACCGTCAAGGTCCAGGACGAGGACCTGGCCGAGGGCAAGACCACCGTGCTGGCCGAGGGCCGCTCCGGCGAGCAGTCCACCACCTGGACCGTCACCACCGTGGACGGTGAGGAGACCGGCCGCGAGGCGACCGCCACCGAGACGGTGCGCGAGCCCGTGGAGCGCCGCCTCGCCGTCGGGACGAAGAAGCCCGAGCCGGCTCCGGTGCCCGCCCCGAGCCGCAGCACCTCCGGGTCCGCCTCCCCCTCGTCCGCCTCCTCCTCGTCCTCGTCCTCCTCTTCCTCCTCGTCTGCAGCCTCGGCGCCTTCCCAGGCCTCCGCCCCCACCTCGGGTGCCTGGCAGGCCCTGGCCCAGTGCGAGTCCGGCGGGAACTGGTCCATCAACACCGGCAACGGCTACTACGGCGGCCTGCAGTTCTCGGCCTCCTCCTGGGCCGGCGCCGGCGGCACCCAGTACGCGCCGCTGCCGCACCAGGCCACCCCGGCCCAGCAGATCGCCACCGCCGAGGTGCTGCGCTCCAACGGCGGCTGGGGCCACTGGCCCGCCTGCTCCGCGCAGCTCGGCCTGCGCTAGGCCCAGCCCCGGCCCGGCCCGGCCCCACCCCGGCCGCCCGCCGGCCTGACGGCCGTGTTTATCCCCAAAGGCCCGCCCCGGCGGGCCTTTGGCGTTGCCCCTCACCGTAGGATGGAGCGCGTGACCGCACCCGAGAACCCCCTGCTCTCCGCCGCCGACATCCGGCGGCTCGCCTCGGAACTGGACCTGCGGCCCACCAAGACGCTGGGCCAGAACTTCGTGATCGACCCCAACACCATCCGGCGGATCACGGCGGCCTCCGGGACCGGGCCGGAGGAGCACGTCCTGGAGGTCGGCCCCGGGCTGGGCTCGCTGACCCTGGGACTGCTGGATGCTGCCGCCGCCGTCACGGCCGTGGAGATCGACCCCGTCCCCGCCGGTCGCCTGGCCCGGACGGCCGAGGAGTTCCGCCCCGGCGCGCAGCACCGGCTCTCCGTGGTGCTGGCCGATGCCATGCAGGTCTCCGCCGCCGAGCTCGACGCCCTGCGACCCGAGGCCGCGCCCGGACCGCCCACCGCCCTGGTGGCCAACCTGCCCTACAACGTGGCGGTGCCCGTGCTGCTGCACCTGCTGGCCGAGCTGCCCTGTCTGGACCACGGCCTCGTCATGGTCCAGGAGGAGGTCGCCGACCGGCTGGCGGCGCCCCCGGGGTCCAAGACCTACGGCGTGCCCTCGGCCAAGGGCGCCTGGTACGCCTCGGTGCGCAAGGCCGGCACCATCGGCAAGAACGTGTTCTGGCCGGCCCCCAAGATCCAGTCCGGCCTGGTGGCCTTCACCCGGCGCCGCCCCCCGGAGACCACGGCGAGCCGCCAGCAGGTCTTCGCCGCGGTGGACGCCGCCTTCGCGCAGCGCCGCAAGACCCTGCGGGCGGCCCTGGCCGGATGGGCCGGCTCGCCGGCCGCGGCCGAGACCGCCCTGCGCGCCGCCGGCGTGGACCCCCAAGCCCGGGGCGAGGTGCTCGGCATCGAGGACTTCGCCCGCATCGCCGCGCACCGGCCCGCCCCCACCGAAGGAACCTGAGTGTCTCTGCCCGTCCCCTCCACCACCCGGCTCTTCAGTCACGTCACGGCGCAGGCCCCCGGCAAGGTCAACCTCTCGCTGCGCGTGGGGGTCCCCCGGGCGGACGGCTACCACCCGGTGGCCAGCGTCTACCTGGCCGTGTCCCTGCTGGAGGAGGTCACCGCCACGCCCCGGGCGGACGGTGAGATCACCGTGTCCCTCTCCGAGCAGTCCAGCGCCTTCGTGGACCCGGCGGTGATCCCGGCGGACGCCTCCAACCTGGCGGTGCGCGCCGCCCTGCGCCTGCGGGAGCACCTCGGGCTGGACGCCCCGAGCCACGGCGTGCACCTGGAGATCACCAAGCAGGTGCCCGTGGCCGGCGGCATGGGCGGAGGCTCCGCGGACGCCGCCGCCGCCCTGTTGGCCTGCGCCTCCCTGTGGGAGGCGGGCCTGTCCCGCCAGGCGCTGGCCGAGATCGCCGCGCCGCTGGGCGCGGACGTGCCCTTCGCGGTGATGGGCGGGGCCGCCGTCGGGCTCGGGGTGGGGGATGAGCTCACGCCGCTGCTGGCCCGCCACCCGGTCTACCTGGTCCTGATCCCCGCCACCACGGGGCTGTCCACCCCGGAGGTCTACGCCCTGCTGGACCGGCTGCGGGAGGAGGAGGCGCTGCCGGTGCCCGAGGGGGCGCCGGAGGTGGACCGGGAGCTCGTCCAGGCCCTGACCACGGGGGACGCCGAGGAGTTGGCCCTGCGGCTGGCCAACGACCTGCAGGTGCCGGCCGCCACCATGGTGCCCGAACTCTCCGAGATGCTGGACGTGGGCCTGGAGGAGGGCGCGCTGTCCGGACTGGTCTCCGGCTCGGGGCCCACCGTGATGTTCCTGGCCCGCTCCGCCGAGGAGTCGTTCCAGCTCGCCGCCCGGATCGAGGACCGCACGGGGGTGGCCGCCGTGGCCGTCCACGGACCGGTCCATGGGGCCAGGGTCCTTTGACTAGAGTGCTGTAAATGGCTCATCTGCTCGGCGCCGAGAACATCGGCATCTCCTTCGGCACGCGTACCGTCCTGGACGCCGTCTCCCTCGGCGTGGACGAGGGGGACCGGATCGGCCTCGTCGGCCGCAACGGTGACGGCAAGTCCACCCTGATGCGGATCCTGTCCGGACAGCAGTCGCCCGACGCCGGCCGCGTCACCCGCCGCGGCGGCACCACCCTGGGTGTGCTGGACCAGCGGGACGACCTGGACCCGGAGGACACGGTCCAGCGGGCGGTGGTCGGGGACGCGGAGGACCACGAATGGGCCTCGGACCCCAAGATCCGGGACGTGATGGGCGGGCTGCTCGGCGGCCTCGACTGGTCCCGCACCGTGGGAACCCTCTCCGGCGGCCAGCGCCGCCGCACCGCGCTGGCGAAGCTGCTGGCCGGCAGCGACGACCTGATCTTCCTGGACGAGCCCACCAACCACCTGGACGTGGAGGGCGTGGCCTGGCTGGCCGAACACCTCAAGACCCGCTGGCGGGCCACGGACGGCGGGCTCCTGGTGGTCACCCACGACCGCTGGTTCCTGGACGAGGTCTGCACCCGCACCTGGGAGGTCCACGACGCCGAGGTGGAGCCCTTCGACGGCGGCTACGCGGCCTGGATGCTCGCCCGCGCCGAGCGGGACCGCGCCGCCGCCGTGATCGAGGGCAAGCGCCAGCAGCTCGTGAAGAAGGAGCTGGCCTGGCTGCGCCGCGGCGCCCCGGCCCGCACCGCCAAGCCCAAGTTCCGCATCGAGGCCGCCAACGCGGTGATCGCGGACGTCCCCGAGCCCCGGGACTCGGTCTCCCTGGCGAAGATGGCCACGGCGCGGCTCGGCAAGGACGTGCTGGACCTGGAGTCCGTCACCTTCTCCGTCCCGGTGCCCGGGGAGGGGCACGACGGCGGCGGGAGGCGCACGCTGTTCGACGACGTCACGCTGCGCCTGGCGCCCGGCGAGCGCGTGGGGATCGTGGGCGTCAACGGCGCCGGCAAGTCCACCCTGATGCGTCTGCTCGACGGCCAGCTCAGCCCGGACTCCGGAAGGGTGCGGCGCGGCAAGACCGTGCAGACCGCCATCCTCACCCAGGACGTCACCGAGCTGGACGAGGTCTCCCACCTGCGGGTGGCCGAGGTGATGGCCCGGGAGGGCAACTCCTTCCAGGTGGGCGGCAAGGACGTCTCCCCGGGGCAGCTGCTGGAGCAGTTGGGCTTCGGCACCTCGCGACAGTGGACGCCCGTGGCGGACCTCTCGGGCGGGGAACGCCGGCGGCTGCAGCTGCTGCGGCTGATGGTCGGCTCGCCGAACGTGCTCATGCTGGACGAGCCCACCAACGACCTGGACACGGACACCCTGGCCGCCGTGGAGGACATGCTGGATGGCTGGCCCGGCACCCTCGTGGTGGTCTCCCACGACCGCTACCTGCTCGAACGCGTCACCGACCACCAGCTCGCGCTGCTGGGGGACGGCCAGATCCGGGACCTGCCCGGGGGTGTGGAGCAGTACCTGCGACTGCGCGCCGGACAGGGGGCCGCTGACCGCAGCGGGTTCGGCGGGACGGGCGCCGGTGGGCCCGGGGCCGGCGGGGGAGCTGGCACCGCGGCCGGGCGCTCCGGTGCCGGGGCCGGCGTCGGGCAGGGATCCGCCGGAGCCGCGTCGGATGCGACCGGGCCGAGCGAGGCCGAGAAGCGGGCCGCCCGCAAGGAGGCCGCCAAGCTGGAGAAGCAGCTGGCCAGGATGAGCCAGGAGGAGCAGGGGCTGCACGAGAAGATGGCGGCGCTCTCCGAGGCCGGCGACTTCGAGGCCCTGGCCGCGGCCACCGCACAGTTGGGCGACCTCCACGAGCGCAAGGACGAGGCCGAGATGGCCTGGCTCGAGGCCGGGGAGGTCGCCGAGGGCTGACGACACGGTGCCGGCTGACGAGGAGGCCGACGAGGTCTCGCCGGTCCTTGTGGAAGAATAGGTTGCCGGTCCGGGTGATGCTTCGGTCCCCGGCCGGTCCGCCCTGGTGTAATGGCAGCACGCCAGCCTTTGGAGCTGTGCAGTATAGGTTCGAATCCTATGGGCGGAACCCGCGGACCCCGTAATATTCACGGGATCCAATCGGCAACCCTTCCGCTGGGCCCCATCCTGTCCCTAAGATCTGGTGCTTAGGGAATCCCCTCCCTGTGATCTGATCGCACTCAGTGTCCTTCCAGGAACTTCCCCACCCGGCAGGCCACCGTATACATCAAGGGCAAAGGGTATGCAACCGTCTCCGTCTCAAGCACTGTCTCAAGCCGCACCTCAACATTCCATCCCGCTCACCTCGGGTGACCCCACCGCCGTCAAGCAGGTCCTCCCCGGCCTGTCTGCTGTCACCCGCATGGACGGCCCGTCAGGGTCTGCCGAGCAAGCACCGCTGGCCGTCCCGGTGATTCCCGCACTGGACCTGTCCTGGCTGGAATCCGGAGCCAACGGGCGGTGGATGGACTCCCCGGACGAGGCGGTCCGGGCCTTGGAATCGATCTTCGGTGGTGACGGGCCCGGCGGGGCCATCCTGACCGGAGAACTCGGCGATCGCCGCGAGACCATCGAGGCCGCGCTGGCCTCCGTGCCGGCGGACCGCGCCGTGTTCCGTCTGCACGGCAGCGCCTTCGCCTCGGCCACGCCCTACGGGGCGCTGGCCATCCTGCTCTCAGGACTTCAGGAGGCTCCGCCGACCCACTCCCACGGCCTGATGCGGGTGCTGTCCGAATTCCTCTGCCCTCCCGGCGCCGAGCCGGCCATCGTGATCGTGTCCCAGCCGGACCAGATCGATGCGGGCACCATCACCGTCCTGGCCCAGCTGGCACAGATCCACCACATCACCTTGGTGGTCCATTGCGAGCGCTCCACCGATGTCCCGATCGACCTGGCCGCGCTGCGGCGGCTCGGGACCCTGACCGGGATCACGGTCTGGCCCCTGACGCCCGCGGCCAGCCAGAGCCTGGTGGAAGAGGTGGCCGGAGGGCCGGTGACGCGTTTCGCCGCGACGGTCCTGTGGCAACACTCCGGCGGTTCCATCCAACGGCTACGCCAGCTGACGCGAGACTGCATCTCCTCCGGAAAGCTGCGGCGCAGCGGGGCCGACTGGGTGCTCGACTCAGGTCCACTGCCGCGCCCGACCAGCGGCGGGGATCCCTCCGCCATGCTGCGGGGCCTTCCCGTGCGGCAACGCGCCCTCTTGGAGATGCTCGCCATCTGCGGGCCCATGCGGGTGGGAGACCTCATCCACACCGGGTACGCCGCCGAACTCGACGAGCTGGAGGAGACCGGAGCCCTGGAGATCCGCAGTGAACACAGCGGTCGGGTGGCCCAGTTGAGTGCCGTGCAGTCCGCGGAGACCATGGCGGCGATCGAGCCGGACCGTCGCCGTGAGCTGACGGCGACCCTGGAGATGCTGGATCCCGGATACCTCAGCGTGCTCCGGGCGGCGCAGGACTTCGTGGCCATCGGCAACTCCACCGAGGCCGTGGCCCTGTTCTTCGACCACGAGAGGACTCCCGCCCAGCCGATCCGGGCGGCCTCGGTGATGGGCAGGATGCACCTCGCCTGGGCCGAGACGCGGACACGGTTCATGGTGGGAGACCTGGAGGGTGCGGAGGCGGTCCTGAAGAACTGCCCGGAACGCAGTGCAGCGGCACTCATCGTGCAGGCGGCCGCGCTGGCTGCGGTGCGCGGCGACGCGCGCCGAGTCCACGCACTGCTGGACTCCCTGCCGGAGGACCACCTACCCGACCCGCAGACCGACGACGGCGCCATCTTCACCCGTGAGTCCATCCGGTGCCGGGCCCGTGCCCTCCGGGCTGAGGCCCTGGCCCTCTCCGATGACCAGGCCGGGGCCATCCAGATCGTGGTCGAACTCGACCGTGAGCTGGCCGGCTTCAGGAACCTGGGCATCATCAACGACCTGATCGGTCCCTTCGAACGGGCCCTGCTGGCTGAGTCCATGCTGACCGTGCTCGCCACCTGCGGACAGTTGGACCGCTGCCGGGATCTCGCCGAGGCGGTCCTCGCGGGACAGCACGGCAACCCCTATGCGGTGCAGTACGCCGATCTGGTCCTGGCCGTCCTGGAAGCCGTCAGCGGTGATCAGGTCCGGGCGGGGCAGCGAGCCGCCACGGCGGTGGCACAGTTGGAGTGCCTGGGGCGTCCGCAAGACCTGGAGACGGCCTTGGCCGTCAAGGCGTACTGTGCCGATGTTCCGGACGGGCAGCAGAGGCCGCTGGAGGCCGGGGGAGTGGACTCCTCGCGCGTTTTGGAGTCCTATGCCCAAGAGAATCGCAGCGCCGACGAGGTTCAACCCCTCGGACGTCTCGGGTGGATGGCGGAACTGCTGCTGGGCTGGTCCATGGGGCGGATCCACTCTCCGAAGGCGCGTACCGCGCGGCTGGTGGCCCTTGCAGACCGTGCCGCCGCCGAAGGGCTCCGCGCGGTGGAGTTGGCTGCAGTGTCCGGGGCCTTCCATTTCGGTGAGACGTGGCTGGCCCCCCGTCTCGCGGAGGTTGCCGCCAGCACCCAGACGGTCGCCTCGGTGCCCCACCTGATGCTGGCCCACTCGGTGCTGGAAGACGATCCCGAGCAACTGTTCCAGGCCTTGGAATCGTTGGCTTTCGCCGGATACTCGGGGCACTTCGAACAGGGTGACCTGCCGCTGATGCAGGGGCTAACGGCCCCTCAACTCAGGCGCCTGACGGAGGTAGCCGGGGCAGCTCGCCGTAGCGGACCGGAACCGGAGGAGCCGGGCGGCGATCCGGTTTGGATGTTCGGTCTGACCCGTCGTGAGAAGGAGATTTCCCGATTCGTGGTGTCCGGAAAGACGAATGCGATGATCGCCCGGATCAGTGGGATCTCGATCCGGACGGTCGAGGGTCATCTCTACCAGGTGTATGCGAAACTGCAGCTCAAAGGCCGCGCTGATCTGATCCGGTTGGCCGCTGTCCATACCACGCAGCGGCATCGACAATGACTGCGCCGCAAGTCGGGCGCCAGGCGCCGTCAGCCCGGGCCGGAGCGGACTTGGACGCCCTCGTAGATGTGCTGCGGAGGAAGCGGGCCGCCGGAGCCGTGATCCTCGGTGGGCCAGGTATGGGAAAGTCCTCGCTGGTTCAACAGGCACTGAAGATTTCCGACCGCCTGGGGGACGTATTGACCGTTCAATGCAGTCCGAGTTTGCGGGAGGTGACCTACGGAGCCTTGTCCCCCCTGCTGATCGGGTTGCACCGATTGGAGACTCCGGTGGAGGTCCTGCGTGCCTTGCAACTCGGACAAGTTTCGCCGGTGATCGTTGTGGTCGACGTCCAACACTTGGACGCCGCAAGCGCCTTCGTGCTGGCCCAGCTGGTCCAGAACCAGGCAGCCACCCTCCTGGCCATGGGGACCGGCCCACTTGATCGGGCCTCCGGTCTGGCTGCGCTGGCTGACACTGGGGTGTTGCAGACTATCCATCTAGACCCCGCAGACGCGAGTCGAATCCGGCGTCAGTGCGAAGACGTTCTTGGAGGACCGCTGACTGCGGGGACAGCACGGACCATCCATGGCATGACCGGGGGAAACCCTCGGCTGACCAATGCCTTTTTAGCCTCGGCCCGGGACCAGGGGATGCTGGTCCGGGCTCCGGGCGGCGCGTCCATGCCGGGGCTTCCGGCCCCGTGGGTGCTGTTGCGGGCTGCCCCAGAACCGGACGCCCGTCTCATCGACACCGTGGAGACGATGCAGGACTCACTGCTGCCCGGTGAGCGAGAGATACTGGAATTGGTCGCGTTGACTGGGAGGGCGCCCCGGGCCCTACTACGGGTCATTGCAGGAGAACACGTCCATGATCTACTGACGGCAGGTTTGCTCCGGGAAGATGGCCCTGGTGAGTTCGTGGACCTGGCTGGAACGATTCACGCCGAGGTGTTGCGGGCCCACATCGCCCCGGGGCGGAGCTTCGAACTGTATAAGAGGTGGGTTTCCGCGGGCGGTGACATCGAACAGGGCCGGACGGCCCGCAGCGTGCTCTGGACGCTGGAGTGTGGCCAGAGTGTGCCGGCCCACCAGCTCATGGACGCCAGTTACGCGGCGCTGCAGGTCAAGGACTGGCCGACGGCCCGGGCCCTGGCTCCCCACCTCGCCGGATCCAGGGAACCGCGGGCGGCGCTGCTGGCCGCGGAACTCATGCTGCTGAGCGGCCGAACCTGGGCGGCCCGCAAGGAATTGGAGGACCTCGCCGTCCAGACCTCGGATCAGGGTCTGAGGACGGAGGCCCTGTCCCTGCTGGCCCTCAGCCTTGTGACCGCCGGTGAGGCCCCCAATGTCTGGGCTGCCCTGCCACCCTTGTTCTCCCGCTTTCGAGAGCGTCGGCCGGAGCCGTCGGACTCACCTCCAGTGCTGCTGAGCTTCGTGGAGCTGATCAGCAGCGGTACCGCTGATCTGCACCGCCCCGAGGTCTTGGAGCAGCTGCAACGGGTGATCGACGATCCGGACACCCAGGACTTCACCCGGGCCACCATGTTGCTCGTGCAGGCCGATGCGTTGACCATGGCGGGGGACCCGGATTCGGCCGTCCGCGCCGCGGAAGGTGCCTACGCGATGGCGCAGAGGTTCCCTGCCTTCTCCGCGCGATTCGGTCTCCAGTGTCTGGCCGCCCTCGTGTTTGCACACGTCACCGCCGGGTACATGGACCGAGCGCGGGAACTGCTCGAGGAGCAGATGACCCTGGAGCCACGGCAGTGGCATCAGAGATCGGGCACCATCCTGGTCCTTCAGCACCTGGTGGAGAGTGCAGACGGCACGCCGCAGGACGCCTACCCGTGGATTGAGGACGCGGTGGTGGAACTGCGTCAGCATGATCCCCTCCAGCTGTCGCCCTTGGCCGAAGCCCTACTGGCTCCCCGGCGGGCCAGCGTCACGGTCGGGATGCCGAGCCCCACCGCCGATGAACGGGCAGAGAGGAGCATGTCGGGTCCGGAAGCCTGGTGGCTGATGTCCCTGGCCCTTTTCAGCATCGCCGAGGACCGGCACCCTGACCTCTCGGGCGTGAGCAGTCCGCTCTGGCGCCGGGTCCTGGACGATCCACGGTTGCAGCACCGCCCCGTGGTCCGCCGGGAGATCCTGCTGAGCCTGATCATGAAGCGTGATCCGGCGGACGTGGACGAGGACCTGCTGCGAGAACTCCAGGGGGGAGCCGCCGACACGGCCGGCCCCCGGTCCGAGGGCTTCGCCCGCGTGTTAGAACCGGCTCTCGCACAGGATCACCGGAGCCTGGCCGAGGCAGCCGTAGCGATGACCGCGGCGGGAAGAATCCTTCCTGCGGCATTCGCCTGGGCGCAGGTGGTTTTGCTCCATCATCGCTCTGGCGACCTGCGCCGCCGGGGTGAGGCCTTACGCCACCTCAAGCGGCTGGAAGTGCGGGCTGGTGTCGCATTCCCGCCCTACATTGCTAAGGCTCAGGCCTTGGGCGAATTGACGGCTCGGGAGCGGGAAATTGTGGAACTCGCAGCTCAGGGCCTGAGCAACGCCGAGGTGGCGGATCGACTCTTCGTCTCGCAGCGCACGGTGGAGGGCCACCTGTACCGAGCCTTCACGAAACTCGGGATCACTGAACGGTCTGGATTGCGGGACGTCCAGTTATGAATTCCTGTATGGCACCTCATCGTCCAAGTATCTGACACTTTCGGCACGGCACCTGTTCCACGTGGAGCAGGTGCCGTGCCGATTAAGCTCTGTGGATCACACCTTTAGTGCTCCGCTCACCTCGTCGCTGTTGGACTGCCGTGGCGCCTTCCTGGAAACGGCATTAGTGCGTCCCGCGTCATTCCTCGAACGTGACGAGTACGGATAGGGGGCAGGCGGGTACGCACCACGTGGACCAGCTGGGCTAATCGAGTAGCCATCTACGGATGTGGAACCGGTTCCAGGAAACCTAGGCTCTAAGTGTCCGAATGGGCTGCCACACCCCCTCGGCGGCCCGCCTCGGGGACCAGCACTCTCATGGGCCGGTCCTCTTCCAACGCAGGTGGGAGATTGACTTGCAGTTTTACCTCAGCGATGTGCCCCCAGAACGGGCTGGTCTGTGACCATGCCCCAGGTCACTGATCAGGTGATCGTCCCGCACTTCGGGTCCATTCCGACGACACGCCGGTCTCGGAAGCGATCCCGAACCGTACCGCCCCGTGCGTACTCAGGTAAGCGCGCCGCAGCTACCGCTCGTAGGTTCAGTGCCCAGCCGTCGGATGAGGTCGCCCGCTATGTGAGCTTCCAGGGCCAGGGGTGGGGCAAAACCATCTGCCTCGATCTCTACTCCGTCGAGAACTGGTCAGTCACCGGTGATCTACAGATCATGTGGCACCGGTTCAACGTCATGACCCAGACCGAAGGAGCGAACTGATGAGTATCGCGAGTGATTCCCCAGTCCACCCCGCCCTGCGCGTCGCCGTGATCGGTGCCGGGCTCCAGGGGGCCAACTTGGCCCGCCACTTCTCTATGAGCACCGATTGGGACCTCGTGGCCATCTGTGACACTAACCGCAGCCGCGCGGAGGACCTCGCCCGTACGACCGGCAAGCCGGCTGTGGCAACATCCGTTAACGAGTTGTTGGCTCGACATGACGTCGATGCGGTCGCCATTGCGACGCCGGCTCGCACCCACCACGCGATCGCCTTGCAGGCCATCGCAGACGGCAAGCACGTGGTGGTTGAGAAGTTGTTGGCCGACAGTACCGAACGCGGACGGCAGATGATGGTCGCTGCCCATGAAGCCGGCACCATTCTGATGGCGGACCACACCTACTGTTACACGCCAGCCGTGCTGAAAATCCGGGAACTTATCACAGCGGGAACACTGGGGGACATCCTCTATGTGGATTCAGTTCGGATCAACCTCGGTTCGATTCGGCCGGAAGAAGACGTGTTCTGGGACTTGGCCCCGCATGACCTGTCTGTCCTGGACTTCATCCTTCCGGATGGCTTGCAGCCGTTGTCGGTGTCCGCCCAAGGGGCCGACCCGCTTCGCTCCGGGAAATCCTGTGTGGGTTACTTGGCGCTGCCGCTGGCCAACGGTGCTCTGGCTCACGTCCACGTCAACTGGCTCTCTCCGACCAAGATCCGGCAGATGGTGATCGGCGGATCCAAGAAGACTCTCGTCTGGGACGACCTGAACCCGCAGCAACGCCTCAGCATCTTTGACCGCACTATGGAATCCGGTCGCCGCGAGCCGTTCCTCCGTGACCCCATCAGGCGCAATGACGGCGCCGTCTCATACCGCCTCGGTGACACCTGGTCTCCGGCGCTCTCGGAATTCGAGCCCCTGGGGTTGATGGTGTCCTCCTTTGCCGAGGCGATTCGTGGCAAGCATGAGGCGCCCACCGAAGGCAGCTCCGCTTTGCGAGTGCTCTCCGTTCTCGAAGCCGCTACCGATTCCCTTGCCCTCGGCGGCACCAAGGTGCCCGTGGGCAACACCCACGCTCTGTCGGAGAAAACCAACCGCACCTCCACGTTGGAGTTTGCCCGATGAGTGCTGACAAAGCACCAGAGGCCCCCTCCCTGAACAGAGGGAAACACCTCGTTATCGGTGGAGCCGGATCGATCGGCTCCGAGATCGTGGACCAGCTGGTGACGGCCGGTGCCGAGCGAGTGACCGTGCTGGACAATTTGGTGCGCGGACGTCGGTCCAACATCACCGCGTCGCTGGACACGGGACGCGTGGAGCTGGTGGAAGGGGACATCCGCGATCGTGCCCTCGTCCGGGAGCTAGTCGACGGCCCGGGCGGAGTGGACACCGTGTTCAACCAGGCCGCCACCCCGATCACCCAGTGCGCCGACGACCCACGACTGGCCGTGGACGTCATGGTCAACGGGACCATCAATGTGCTTGAAGCAATAGATAAAGTTGGGAAATCCGCTACCGCCGCAGCCCGGGGCACCCGGGCACCCAAATTGGTGGCGGCCTCGAGCGCCTCTGTCCATGAGATGGCGGAAGTCTTACCGATGGGGGAAAGACACCGCGCGCACAACAACCACACGGCTTATGGTGCTTCGAAGATGCCCGGCGACAAGATCGTTGCCAGCTTCCGGAATAAGTACGGCCTCGATTACGTGATAATGCGCTACGTCAACGTCTACGGGCCCTACATGGACGTGCACGGCAAGTACGCCGAGGTTTTGGTCCGCTGGATGGAACGTATCGACGACGGGCTGCCGCCGCTGATCTACGGCGACGGGAGCAACGCTGTGGATTTCGTGACCACCGAGGATGTCACGCGCGCAAACCTGCTGGCCGCCGTCAGCCCGATCACCGCGGGCGTCTACCACGTGGCCTCCGGCACCGAGGTGTCCTTGCAGGATCTCGCCGAGGCGCTGCTGCGCGTCATGGGCTCGGACCTGCCGGTCGAGTACGTGACGGAGCGGACCAGTAAATCTGTGGAGCGTCAGCTGGCAGACACCTCCGCCGTTGCGCGCGACCTAGGCTTCCACGCCACCATCGGACTCGACGAAGGTCTTCACCAGCTCGTCGAGTGGTGGCGGAGTCTCCGGGTGGGCGTGGCCACAGACAGCTCCCACATCTAGCCACTCCGGCCTCCCCTAACCTGGTCGAGAAGAGATCGAGAAACCGACAATGAGCAGAATAAGCGTGATGAAACCCTGGCTGGGTCCAGAAGAGGCCGAGGCTGTATCCCGGGTAATCGTCACCGGCCGGGTGGGGCAGGGCCCACGGACCATCGAATTCGAGCGGGCTTTCAGCGCCGCCAATGCAGTATCCCACGGCGTTGCCACCTCATCTTGCACGACGGCATTGCACTTGGCGCTGGTGGTGGCCGGCGTGCAGGCCGGGGACGACGTGATCGTCCCGTCTCTCTCCTTCATTGCCACCGCCAATGCCGTCACCTATCTGGGAGCCCGCCCCGTCTTTGCCGACGTGGACCTGGTGACCGGTAATGTCACGGCCGAAACCCTGGACGCCGTCCTAACGCACGGGACCACAGCTGTTATTGCAGTGGATCAGGGCGGCATGCCGCTGGATCTGGAACCAATACGAGAACTCTGTGACCGCCACTCCCTGGCCCTGATCGAGGACGCAGCCTGTGGCGCTGGGTCCACCTACCGTGATCGACCCGTGGGCACGGGCGCGGATGTCACGGCATGGTCCTTCCACCCCCATAAGCTGCTCACCACCGGCGAGGGGGGCATGCTTACCACGGACAACCCCGAGTGGGCGGCCCGAGCGCGAAGGCTGAGGGACCATTCTCTGGATGTCTCGGCCGCAGAACGGCATACTTCCGTCCTGCCGGTTCAGGAGAGGTATCCCGAGGTGGGCTACAACTACCGGATGACTGACTTGCAGGCGGCCATGGGGCTGGTCCAGTTGGCCAAGTTGCCGGAGATGATTCGCCGCCGACGGGCACTCGTGGACGACTACCAGGCCGTGCTTTCGACCCTGCCGGGACTGCGGTACGCAGTGGACCCGGAACACGGGAACTCCAACTTCCAGTCGTTCTGGGTAGAGGTTCTGCCGGATTTCCCGCTGAACCGGGAGGAACTGCTGGAATGGCTGGCTACCGACGGGGTAGGCGCTCGGCGAGGGATCATGGCTGCCCATCGGCAAGGGGCCTACACGGGGCACTCGGGCCTGGTGCGACCCCTCCCCATGACCGAGCGGCTCTCAGACAACTCCCTGATCTTGCCGATCTTCCACACTATGACCGAGGAAGAGCACCGGCGCGTGACGGACAGTCTGAGAGCGGCTGCCGAATCGCCTCGTAATACGAGGGAACACCCGACCACCCGGGGGGGTGGACGACCATGACCGGACTCCTCCTGCTGACAGCCAGCGGACTGGCCCGAGAGACGCTGGCCTCTATCCGTTCCGCCGCACCCGTGGGGCGCCACTCCGTGGTCAACGCGGCGGCGGATGTGGTGGGATTCCTCGACGACGACACTTCGCTGCACGGCACTGCAATGGCCGGGCTGCCCGTCCTCGGCGGGCTCGACCTCGCGGCGTCCCGCCCGGAACGGCTCCTGGTGTGCGCAGACGCGGGCCGGGCTCGAGAAGCGATTGTGGAGCGGCTGGCGGCACTCGGAGTGGACGAGGAGCGGTACGCCACACACATCCATCCTTCCGTGGTGATCGGTGGCGACTCCAGTCTGGGCGCCGGGGCCATTGTCCTAGCTGGCTGCGTGCTGACTTGTGACGTCACGGTGGGTCGCCACGTGGTGCTGATGCCGCGGACTGTGCTCTCCCATCATGACGTCCTGGGGGACTACGCAACCTGCGCAGCCGGGACCACCTTGGCCGGGCACGTGATGGTCGGGGAGCGGGCCAGCCTAGGCCACCAGAGCGCCGTCCTTCAGGACCTGAGCGTAGGATCGGACGCCGTTCTCGGGATGGGGGCTATGGTCCTGCGAGACGTGCCGGCCGGCGAGACCTGGGCCGGAAATCCGGCCGGTCCGCTACGTGGGACTGAACCGGCTGGCGTGGCCGCGCCCGAGGGCGCCCTTGCTCGCCTAATCGCCATGAAGGGAAGCTCGGCATGAGGATCCTCGTTTGCCCCCAGCAGTTGGGTATGGGCAGCAGTCAACTCAACGCGATCGAGATGGCTACCGCCATGCGCCGGTACGGGCACGAACCGGTGGTGTACTCCGCACCGGGTGTCCTCGCCGAGGTCCTGCGGGACACGGACCTGGAGTGGCACCAGGCTCCGGACGCTCCGGGTCTGGCCTGGACGCGGCGGATGGAGGAAGTGGTCCGCTCGCGGCGCATCGACATGATTCACGCCTATGAGTGGAGGCCCTGCCTCCAAGCGGCTTTCAGCAGCGGACGCCGGATCCCGCTGCTGATGAACGTGATGTCCACAGACGTCCCCCGGTTCCTGCCTACCCACCTGCCGATCATTGTCGGAACCCCGGAGCTCCAGCAGCGGATGGAGGCTCAGGGACGCAGGGCCCACCTGCTCGAACCTTCAGTGGATATGGAGCATTATCGGACCACCGACATAGCTGCAGCCAGAGCTGGATTCGGTATTCCACAGGGCGCCCTGGTCATCTCGATGGTCTCGATGCTGACTACGGCCCACGGGAACGTCCAAAGCGCTCTCGAGGCCATCCGGGTGGTGGACCGAATGGCCTTCAGCTGGCCTGTCCGTTTGCTCGTCGCCGGCGGCGGCGAGGGGCTGGAGGCGGTCCGCCAAGGGGCAGCCGCCGTCAACGCGCACCATGGGTGGACCGTGGTGCAGCCACTCGGCTTCCAGTTGGACAGTTCCCCGGTCTATGAGGCCGCAGACATCGTCCTCGGCAGGGGCTCTTCCGCGCTCAAAGGCCTGGCTCACGCCAAGCCACTCATGGTGCACGGCGAGTCCGGCTTCTGGAGGCTCGTCGACGAGGAAACCTCGGAGGGCTTCCTGCATGGCGGTTGGTACGGACGGGGCGGTGAAGGGGACCGGGACCTGACGCGCGGCCTGGAGGCCCTGGCCGGGTCACTGAAGCGCCGCACCCGACTAGGGGCTTACGGACGCCACCTCGTGGCCACCCGTTTCGACCTCGAGCGGGCGGCCGAACGGTTGGCTTCGATTTACGTGGACACCGCTCTGGGCCGCTGCGATCTCAACACCATGGTCCGCTCACTGGTTCGGTCCGCTGCCGGAAGCGCGAGATACCTCACCTCCACTCGCCTCGGGTCCGCGTTGTACCGCGATCGGTCTGTCCCAGCCGTCGCATGATCCTCAACACCGTGACCGACCGGTCGGTGGACTCTGTGCAGGTCCCCTCCGTGGACCTCGGGGCCCAGCAACACGAGATCGGCGAGGAGGTCAGGGCCGGCCTGTGTCGGGTCTTCGACGCCGCATCCTTCATTGGCGGTCCGGATGTGCAGGCCTTCGAGCGCGAGTTCGCCTCCTTCACCGACGTCTCGCATTGTGTGGGAACGAACAACGGCACGGACGCTCTCGAACTGGCTCTGCGGGCTTCGGGAGTCACCGTGGGGGGACAAGTCATTCTCCCCGCCAACAGCCCCATGGCGACGTTCGAAGCTGTGCTCCGCATCGGGGCCCTACCACTCCCGGTGGACGTCGATTCGCGGTACCTGCTGATCGACCCGGAGGCAGCGGCCGCGGCTGTCACCGGACGCACGCAGGCCCTACTGCCCGTCCACCTTTATGGACAGACCGCATTCGTGGAGAGGATCCGTCCTCTGGCCGAGCGAGTCGGGGCGGTGATCGTCGAAGACGCGTCCCAGTCTCAGGGTTCGTTCCGGCACGGGCGCATGGCCGGCAGCCTGGGTTTGGCGGCCGGGACCAGCTTCTCCCCGCACCGGAACCTCGGCGCCGCCGGAGACGCCGGCGCCGTGATGTCCAACGATGCCGGCCTTGCGGCCCGAGTGCGCGTTCTAGGTGACAGCGGCAGTCACCAGACGTGTCGGAACGGCGAGACTGATAAAGGGGCCCGAATGGACACCGTCCAGGCTGTCGTCTTGCGGGCCTCGTTGGCCAGGCTGGAGCGGTGGAACGGACTCCGGAGAGCTGCAGCGGACCGGTATGCCGAGCTGCTGCGTCCAATGGCAGTATCCGGGATGGTGTGGCTACCGTCAGAGGCACCGGGCAACTACCACGTGTGGCACCTGTATACGGTTCAGGTGGAGAACCGGGACCGGGTGCTGACCGATCTCCATGAGGCTGGGATCGGAGCGGGAGCACCCCATCTGGTCCGTCGGACCGAAGCGCACGAGGCACTGGGACCGGGCTGCGGATTCTTCCCCGTGGCAGAGGCTGCTACGGATCGGCTGCTGTCCCTGCCGATCTTCCCGCACATCACGGCGGAGCAGCAGGAGCGCGTGGTCAAGGTGCTGGCCCGCTCATTGATGATCATAGGGAGGTGACCCTCAGTCGATGAGCATGAGGCTATTGCAGCCGCTCACTCAGAAAGGGCGGCTGTTAAGCGAAAACCACAATGCATGGCCGATCCCATCAGTGAATGGGTTCTGCGGTTCATCCGGCTACACCGATTCCCTGCCCGCCCGACACTGGCAGTTCATTCTGGCGCAGGTGCCGTTAGTTGCCGGGCAACGACTTCGGCAAACCCGTCGTCGTGACAAAGGCCGCGTGGTACTGAGAACCCAGCAATTGGACTTCTTCGAACGTGGCATCAGCTCGGGCCTCGGCGATCTCACGGCTACCCAGCGGAATCGTGGGGGCGTCCCGGTTCGGCCCGCTCCCACCCGACGGTCTAGACTGGCCCGCGGCGGTTAACCACCTCTTGGTGCGCCACTACCGGACGATCGAAGCAGGAGCGCAGATCCTTGACCGAATCCCCCGTGACACCCGCAGAGCCGGCAGGACCGGCGGCCCCGGCCGCAGTCATCGTCCTCGCCGCCGGAGCGGGCACCCGGATGAAGTCCAAGACCCCGAAGATCCTGCATCCGATCGGCGGGGCGTCCATGATCGGCCACGCGCTCGCCTCCGCGGCCGGTCTGAACCCCCGGGAGCTGGTGGCGGTGGTCCGGCACCAGCGGGACCTGGTGGCCGATCACATCCTCTCCCTGGCTGAGACCCTCGGCACCACCCCGGTCATCGCGGACCAGGACGAGGTGCCGGGCACCGGCCGCGCCGTGCAGTGCGGGCTCGAGGCCCTCGCCACCGCACCGGCCACCGGCACCGTCGTGGTCACCTACGGGGACGTGCCCCTGCTGACCACCGAGCTGCTGGCCGAACTCGTCACCACCCATGAGGCCGACTCCAACGCCGTCACGGTGCTGACCGCCCTGCTCGAGGACCCCACCGGCTACGGCCGCATCCTGCGGGACACGGACGGCTCCGTGGCCGGGATCGTGGAGCACAAGGACGCCACGGACGCCCAGCGGCAGGTCAACGAGGTCAACTCCGGCATCTACGCCTTCGACGGCGCCGTGCTGAACGCCGCCCTGGCCCAGGTCACCACGGACAACGCCCAGGGCGAGATGTACCTCACCGACGTCCTGCAGATCGCCCGCGCCGCCGGCGGCCGCGTCGCGGCGGTCACCACCACGGACCAGTGGCAGGTGGAGGGCGCCAACGACCGCGTCCAGCTGCAGGCCCTCGGCGCGGAGATGAACCGCCGCACCCTGGACCGCCACATGCGCGCGGGCACCTCCATCCAGGATCCCGCCACCACGTGGATCGACTCCACCGTGACCTTGGAGCCGGACACCACCATCCTGCCCAACACCCACCTGCAGGGCTCCACGCACATCGCCGAGGACGCCGTCATCGGCCCGGACACCACGCTGGTGGACACCCGGGTCGGCGTCGGCGCCACCGTCACCCGCACCCAGGCCAGCGGGGCCGAGATCGGCGACCGGGCCGCCGTCGGGCCCTTCACCTACATCCGCCCGGGCACCGTGCTGGGCGAGCAGGGCAAGATCGGCGCGTTCTACGAGACCAAGAACACGGTGATCGGCCGCGGCTCCAAGCTCTCCCACCTCGGGTACGCCGGGGACGCGGAGATCGGTGAGCACACGAACATCGGCTGCGGCAACATCACCGCCAACTACGACGGCGTGGCCAAGCATCGCACCGTGATCGGCAGCCACGTGCGCACCTCCTCCAACACCGTGTTCATCGCCCCGGTGAGCGTGGGGGACGGGGCCTACACCGGTGCCGGCGCCGTGGTCCGCAAGGACGTCCCGGCCGGCGCGCTGGCCCTGACCGTCGCTCCGCAGCGCAACGCCGAGGGCTGGGTCGAGGACCGCCGCCCCGGTTCCCCGGCCGCCGAGGCCGCCGCCCAGGCGCGCCTGCAGAACAACCCCCAGCCCGACGACGGCGCCTGAGCCGGGCGCCCACCTCACCTTTCCCCTCTCTCCAGTCCCCACCGGCCGGCCACCCACCAAGAATCAGGAAGTACACATGAACGAGATCACCCAGCACAGCGAGAAGAAGCTGGTTCTGGCCGCCGGCCGGGCACACCCCGAGTTGGCGGCCCAGGTGGCTGATGAGCTCGGCACCGAGCTGCTGCCGATGAGCGCCTATGACTTCGCCAACGGGGAGATCTACGTCCGCTCGGCCGAGTCCGTGCGCGGCAAGGACATCTTCGTCCTGCAGTCCCACCCGGCGCCGCTGAACAACCACCTCATGGAGCAGATGCTCATGCTGGACTCGTTCAAGCGCGCCTCCGCCAAGCGGATCACCGTGGTCTCGCCGTTCTACCCCTACGCCCGTCAGGACAAGAAAGGCCGCGGCCGCGAGCCGATCTCCGCCCGCCTCGTCGCGGACATGTACCGGACCGCCGGCGCCGACCGCATCATGAGCGTGGATCTGCACACCGCCCAGATCCAGGGCTTCTTCGACGGCCCGGTGGACCACCTGTTCGCCGTGCCGCTGCTGAGCGACTACATCCGGGGCAAGACCGCGGGCGAGGACCTCACGGTGGTCTCCCCGGACACCGGCCGCGTGCGGGTGGCCGAGCAGTGGGCCGAGCGCCTGGGTGGCGCCCCGCTGGCCTTCGTGCACAAGTCCCGGGACCTCACCATGCCGAACCAGGCCGTGTCCAAGCAGGTCGTCGGCGAGGTCGAGGGCCGCACCTGTGTGCTGATCGATGACATGATCGACACCGGCGGCACCATCGCCGGGGCCGTGCGCGTGCTCAAGGAGGCCGGCGCCAAGGACGTCATCATCGCCGCCACCCACGCCGTGTTCTCCGACCCGGCCGCCCAGCGCCTGGCCGAGTCCGACGCCCGCGAGGTGGTGGTCACCAACACCCTGCCGATCCCGGCGGAGAAGCAGTTCGAGTCCCTGACCGTGCTGTCCATCGCGCCGCTTCTGGCCCGGGCCATCCGCGAGGTCTTCGAGGACGGGTCCGTCACCAGCCTGTTCGACGGCAACTCCTGAGCCAGCCAGTCTCGGGCCCGCACTGTCCCTAGACTGCTCCTATGACGTGGATGGTGACCGGCGGGGCCGGCTATATAGGTGCGCACGTGGTGGAGGCCTTCCGAGAGGTCGGCCTGGACACGGTGGTGGTGGACAACCTTTCCAGTGGGCACCCCAGTTTCGTGCCGAAAGACGTTCCCCTCATCCGCGCGGATCTGAATGACCGGGCCGCGCTGGAAGGCGCCTTCGCCGCGCAGGAGGTAGCCGGCGTCGTGCATATCGCCGGGTACAAGTATGCGGGGGAGTCCGTGCGGAAGCCGCTACGGACCTACCGGGACAATGTCACCGGGATGGTGGGCCTCTTGGAGGCGATGGAGGGTGCTGGGGTGGGGAACCTGGTCTTCTCCTCCTCGGCGGCGACCTTCGGCACGCCGGACACAGAGGTGGTGACCGAGGCCAGTGCCACGGTGCCGGAGTCGCCCTACGGGGAGACGAAGCTGATCGGTGAGTGGCTGCTGGCGGACCAGGCGCGAGCGGTGGGTCTGCGGCACACCTCCTTGCGATACTTCAACGTGGTGGGTTCGGGAACCGACCGCATCACGGACACAAGCCCGCACAACCTCTTCCCCCTGGTGTTCGACGCGCTGGTCGCCGGGAAAATCCCGCACATCAACGGCGGGGACTACCCGACCCCTGACGGCACCTGTGTGCGGGACTACATCCACGTGGCGGACCTCGCCGAGGCGCATGTGGCGGCAGCCCGACGGCTGGAGGCGGGGGAGTCCGTGGAGTCAGTTTACAACCTGGGGTCCGGGACGGGAACGTCCGTCCGCGAGATCATGGACGCCATGGCCGAGGTGACCGGGATCGAGTTCACCCCCGAGGTGAAGGATCGTCGGCCGGGGGATCCGGCGCGGATCGTGGCCGAGGGGTCACTGGCCGCACGGGATCTTGACTGGACCATGCGGCACTCGGTGCACGACATGGTGGCCTCGGCATGGAGTGCACGGCGGGCCTGGGACCGCTCACGAAGCTGACACGGGTACCTCGCCCGTTGGAACGTCGGCGCTGGGTACAGACAGTCTCGCGAATGTAGTGTCAGCCGCACTGGCACTCCCCTGAGGACCGCGACCACCATGGGGCCGCATGAGACGTGTTCCGGGAAATCCCCGTCACGTGTGTTCCGCAGCGGTGCACCGCTACCCGTCCCTTCGTGAACCGTACCTGCGGAGCACTGGTTTCGACCCGGGGCGCCTGTCACGCTGGGCACGGCAGTCAGCGACGGTGCCCCAGCGTCGCGGGCGGTGCCCTTGAGGCAATGTGCCCGTGGCTTCTGCGTAGCCGAGACGGCCGGGTACGCGGCCCTCACGGAAAATCGAGTAGGAGTTTACCTACGGTACCCTCCGAGCCGCGACCTAGGCTCCTCATCATCAGACAGGCAGCACGGAGACGTTGCTGGAATGGTGATCTCACTCGGGGGTATTGGAATGTATACGAATGGGCAGAGCCACAGTATTTCCGTGGTGGTTCCTACATTCAACGAGGCGGACAACGTGGGACACGTTCTGTCCTCTCTGCCAGATGGAATCGACGAGGTGATTCTCGTCGACGGGCATTCGCAGGACGACACCGTAGAGGTGGCCAGGGAGGCCAGACCAGATATCCGGGTCGTCTTCCAAGCGCGGCGTGGCAAGGGGAATGCCATGGTCGCCGGCTTCTATTCGGCGGTCGGGGACAGAATCGTCGCCATAGACGCCGACGGGTCAATGGAACCGGCCGAGATCCCCCGCTACCTGCAGGCGATGGACGAGGGCGCGCACTACGTCCGCGGCAGCCGATTCATGGACGACGGCGGAAGTACCGACATCACCCCACTGCGCAATGTCGGCAACCAGGCGCTGAACTACCTCGCCAACGCGATGTGCAGGACCAGGTACACCGATCTCTGCTACGGCTTCGTGGCGTTCCGGCGATCAATCCTGGACCTGATGCGCTTTCCCGATCCGTTCAACAAGCATCTCGGCAGGGTGTGGGGAGATGGCTTCGAGATCGAGACGCTGATGGCCATCCGCGCAGCCAAAGCGGGTCTCCGGGTCGCCGAGGTACCAAGCTTTGAAGCGGATCGGATGAACGGCGTGAGCAATCTGAACACGTTCCGGGACGGCGCGAGGTGCCTGAAGACCCTGATCGCTGAGGGTATCGCTCCGCGGACTATGTCGCGCATCCCCGACGTCGCTCCCATCCCGTCGTTCAGTACCACTGGAACCCAAGCCATCCGGGACGAGGCGACCGCCGGCAGCCACATCCCCGACGTCGTCCCGAGCCCGTTGCTCGGTTCGTCCGGGATTCCCGCCGTCGGCGATGAGTCGGGCGGCGCCGGGCACTGGCAGCGGATCTCCGAGGGATCGGCCGGGGCCTTCCGAAACGAGAGCGGGATCACCGAGCCGACTGGTCGGACCCTATGATGCCCGACGCCCCGGGGGTCGGCGAGGGGGTCAGCGTCGTTGTCTGCGCCTTCACGGAAGGACGGTGGGAGGAGCTGAGCGCCGCGCTCACCTCGCTGGGCAGGCAGTCTCTGGTGCCGGAGGATGTGGTGCTGGTCATCGACCATAACGAGGCCCTGTACGAACGATCGGCGGCGGCCTTCGAAGGGGTCACGGTCGTCCGCAACGCGGAGCAGAAGGGCCTCTCGGGTGCCCGCAACACCGGTGTCAGTGCGGCCCGTGGGAGCATCGTGCTGTTCCTGGACGACGACGCCACGGCAGACCACGGTTGGGTGGAGAACATGGTGGCGCCGCTGGAGGACCCAGACGTCGTGGGGGTCGGCGGGTTCGTGCTCCCCGCGTGGGCCGGAGGGAACGCCCCGTCGTGGTTTCCCGAGGAGTTCCACTGGGTCGTGGGGTGCAGCTACCGGGGACTCCCTCCCCATCGAGCGAAGATCCGCAACCCCATCGGCGCCGCCATGGCGTTCCGGGCCGAAAGCCTGAAGGCGTGTGGCGGGTTCGCCAGCGAGCTCGGACGGGTCGGTGACAAGCCGGTGGGGTGCGAGGAGACCGACCTGGCGCTTCGGATCGCGGCGGCGCAGCCGCAGAGTCGGGTGGTCTTGGCGCGCGACGCCGTGGTCCACCACTCGGTGCCGCAACAGCGCCAGACGGCCGACTACTTCTTCCGCCGTTGCTACTGGGAAGGCGTGAGCAAGGCGGTACTTGCCCGCCGACTCGGTACAGGTGCGTCGACAGGACTCTCGGACGAACGTAACCACGCCCTGCGCACGTTGCCGCAGGGGATGGCCTCGGCCATGGCCGAGGCCTGGACGCGGCGCTCACCCTCTACCGTACTGCGGGCGGCCAGCATCGCACTGGGGCTTGCCGTGACGGCCGGCGGCTACGCGATGGGCAGCCTGCAGGGAGCCGGGTCGGGTGGCCGCATTCGGGGTGAAGCAGCACATGCCTGAGACCGGCACCGTGCAGGTGGGCCGGGGACGGCGCCGTCAGGTCCCCGGCCCCTCCGAATGGAACAGCCCGGTGGTGCGGGGCGCGATGGCCCTGACGATCAACAGCGTCGTGAGCGCCGTCCTGGGCCTGGTCTTCTGGATCCTGGCCGCGCGCCTGCTGCCCGTGGAACAGATCGGTCTGGGGATGGCGACGGTCGCCACCATCACCACTGTGGCCAACCTGGGCCAGCTGAACCTCTACCAGACCGCCGGCATCCTGCTGTCCGGCGGTCAGGGATCACGGCGACGGGTGCTGGACCTGTCCGGCCTCGTCATCGCCGCGACCCTGCTCCTCGGCACCGGCGCAGCCCTCCTCTGGGCATTGACACGTCTGGGCGACGACCTGGTGACCACCGGAGCGCTCTTCGTGGCCTGCGCCGTGGCCTGGGCACTGTACTCCCTGAAGGACGGCCTCCTGGTGGGGTTGCGGGGGTTTGCATCCGTCCCGATGCTGAACACGCTCTATGGGGTGCTCAAGGTCGGGGTCCTCATCCTGCTGGCCGCTGCCTGGGGTGCCCAGTCGATCGTGGCGGCCACCTTCGTGCCTGTACTCGTCATCCTGCCCGTCGCCGTCTGGGTGATCTTCCGGCGGGCCCCGGAGACCGGGTCACCGGCGGCACCTCTCCATGCGGTGGACCGGAAGTTCATCGGAGTCGACTATCTCGGCTTCGTCTGCCTGCAGCTGTCCACCACCCTGCTCCCGCTCCTGATCCTCAGCTGGGCTGGTCCCCACGCTGCCGGGGTCTTCGCCGTCGTCTGGCTGCTGGTGGTCATGCTGGACACCCTGGCGCACAACGCCGGCATCCCCCTGGCCTCGGAGGCGGCACGTGCGCCGCACCGGGCCCGACGCCTGTCCGGGATCGTCTCCCGGTGGGCGTTCGTGCTGGTCGCGGCGGCGGTGGCGGCCACCCTGCTCCTGGCCGACGTGATCCTCGGATTCTACGGCGAGGTCTACGCCGACGAGGGGGCAACTGCACTGCGGATCTTTGCCCTGGCCACCCTGGCACGGTGCTACACGGTGCTGACGATGGCCGTGATCCGTGCCGCACGGCGTGCGGCAGTCGCCTCGTCCATCGAGGCGCTCCACCTGGTGGTGCTGCTTTCCGCGGCTGCCTACTCGGTACCCTCCCATGGGGTGACGGGCATGGCCTGGGCCTGGCTCGCCGCCCAGCTGGTCACGGCGGTGGCCTGCTGGTTCGCCCGACCGAAGGGAGGGCAGTGACATGTTGGATACCCCCGTGCGACAGATCCGCACCGTCCAGCAGCCCACGTGGTGGCGCGACGACCGCGGGCGGCCACGAGCGGTCGTGGTCTTCACCGCCGTGACGGTGCTGATGGCCCTGGTGCACCTGCTGGTCTCCGCGGCCGTCGGTGTCGGCGAGCTCGAGCCGTACGGTCTCATCCATTCGGTCCCGGTCACCCTCTACCTCTCCGTGGCGGCCTGTGCGGTGGGCATCGTGGTGCTGCTGAAGGCCGGCCGTGAGCATCCGTGGCTGTGGGGTGTCACGGTGGCCGCCCTGGTGGTGGTGCTCCACGGGACGGCCGGTGTCCTCGAGGGATGGACTCGGTTTCCCACGGCCTGGCTGCACGCCGGCTATACGGAGTCGGTCATGTCCACGGGGGAGGTCTCGCCGGAGATCGGCGCCAGGTTCAGCTGGCCGGCCTTCTTCACGGCGACCGCGTCCGTCTTCGCCGGCAACGGTGCGACCGTCCCGGAGGCAGCCCTGCGCTGGTCCTCGGTCTTCTTCCAGCTGGCCTACTTGGCCCCGTTGCACGTGGTGGCCCGCCACCTCTGCGCATCTTGGCGCACCACGTGGCTGGCGCTGGTCCTCTTCGCCTTCACCAACTGGGTGGGCCAGGACTACTTCGCCCCTCAGGCCTGGGCCTTCCTGCTGAGCCTGTGCGTGCTGGCCGCCGCGTTGCGCACCCTGTCCCGCCCGCCGCGGCTGCTGAGCCTGCGGTGGCCGTGGGGGAACCGCCGCGCCGCCGGCGCGGGGGGATCCGCAGCCGACCATCCGGCGGAGGCACCCGCGGCGGCACGGGGTGCGGGTGCCGCACCGGCCGTCGTCGTGACCCGGCGCCGACTGAACGCTGTCCCGCGGGAACCCACGGGCCAGATCGCGGCGGTGCTGTTCATCACCCTGTTGGCGGCCGCCCTGGCGGCCAGCCACCAGCTGACGCCGTACGTGTTGGCACTCCAGCTGGGCGTGCTGTGGGGCATCCGCCGCCTGAATTCGTGGACGGTGCCCGTGCTCGTGCTGCTGATGGCACTGCTGTGGACCTCGTGGGGGGCCGTCGACTTCTGGATCTCCCACCTGGACGACATGTTCGGCAGCGTGGGCGAACCCAGCAGTGTCATCCACTCTTCCGTCGCCACGGAGGCGCAGACCTCTATGGAGCACACCGTCGTGGTGCAGCTGCGCATGCTCTATGCGGGACTGCTGGGGGCGGGGGCCCTGGTGGGGATGGTCCGGCTGGTCCGCAGGAGCGGCGGCGTCGACCTGACCGTCCCCGCCCTGGCGGTGGCCCCGGTGGCTCTGGTCTTCCTTCAGGACTACGGCGGCGAGGTCCTGTTGAGGGTCTTCCTCTACGCGACGCCGTTCATCGCGATCCTGATGGCCCACGCCTTCATCCCGGGGACACTGCTGAACCGGGCCTCGACCGTGTCCCTCGTGGCCATCCTGATCCTGGCCACGCCCCTGCTCCTCGTGGCGAAGTACGGCAACGAGTCGTTCGAGCGGATCACTCCGGCGGACGTCGACCTGGGGGAGTGCCTGTATGACGCGGCGCCTCCGGGCTCCGAGATCCACTCGGTGACTCCTCACCTGGCCTGGCAGTTCACCGACGTCGAGGAGCATGCCCACGTCACCCACAACTCCCAGGAGTTCGACACCCCGGACGTCGCCACGCTGGCGTGGCGGCTTCCCACGGGCGAGGAGAGTTTCGTCGTGGCCAGCAGAATGCAGGCCACGTACGTGGAGCGTGTCCTGGGCGGGCCTGAGGGGTGGGGCGCCGAGATGCAGCGCGACATGGCCGTGGACGACCGCTTCGTCCGGGTCTGCCAGAACGAGGTGGGATCCGTGTATCGATTCTCCGGAGAGAGGTAGAGGAGATGGACCTGAAGACCCTCAAGGGTTCGGCGGTGGCGATCGCCTCGTCCGAGACCGCTGTCCGCAGGCTCTTGATGGGCGTGCTGACCGGCTGGGGCCTGCTGGTGACCGTGCTGTTGGCATGGGGCGGGACCGGCGGGCTCGCCGTGTGGCTGACGGCACCGTTCGCGCTGTTCGCCGTGGGCCTCGGCCTGGTGGTCGTCGTCTTCTGGGAGGCCGAGACCGCCTTCCGACTCACCGTCGTCCTCGGCGGCGGGCTGGCGTCGGTGACCGTCATCAGCCAGGGGCTCATGCTGGCGGGTGCCTTCGACCCGGTGGCCGTCGTGGGCGTCCAGACCGGCGTGCTGATGCTCCTGTGGGTGGGGAAGGAGTGGGCGACGTGGTCGACGAGATCCTGATGAGTCCACTGGCGTTCGTGGTGTGCCTGCTGGCGCTGCCCCTGTTGGTGGTGGCCTCGATCGCCTCCCTTCCGCGCAGTCCGTGGAGCTCCGTCGCAGGTCGTCTGCGCCTGTCGGCGGCCGCGGCCGTCGGACTGGCGATGATCGTGGTGGCGGCACGATTTATCGTGGTGGGCGTATGACCCGCATCACGCACGTCAACCTCGGCGGGGCGAGCTCGGCCGCCGACGGCATCGGCAGCGTCGTCGAGAGTCTCCGCCGCGAACAGGGTTCGCGGGGAGAAGAGGTCCTGGTCCTCGGCCCCGGGTCCGGTGCGGACCGGGGGTCCATCGGCCGCACCTGTTCGGCGGCCGTCCGGCAGCTGTCCGCATTCGGGCCGGACATCGTGCACTTCCACTCGGTGTTCCGCCCCGTCCACGCCCTGTTGGCGGCCTGGTGCCGCCGCAGCGGCCTGCCGTACGTGGTGTCCCCGCATTCCGCCTTCGCGGCGGCCGCGCTGCGACGTGACCCGCTGCGAAAGAGGTTCTGGATCCGCACCGTCGACGGGCCGATGCTGCACGGGGCCTCCGGGGTGATCTGCCTGACCCCGCAGGAGCGGACGGAGGTCCTGGACGCCGTGCCGGGCGTCGGCACGCACGTCGTCCCGAACCTGGTGCCCGGCATCGAACGGCCCGTGGTCAGGACCAGGCCGGCTTCGACACGGCATGCCCGGCGACAGAGGATCGTCACGCTCGCGCGCTACGACGTCTACCAGAAGGGCCTGGACCGGATCTCCGCGGTGGCAGCACTTCTTCCGGACGTGGACTTCGTGGTGCACGGGACGTTCGACGGCAACGATCCAGCGGGAGCCAGGGAACTGATCCGGGTGTCCCCACCGAACCTTGCCTTCCCCGGGATCGTGACCGGTGCCGAGAAGTCCCGTGTCCTGGCCGAGGCCGACCTCTACCTCCAGCCGTCTCGCTGGGAGGGAATGTCGGTGGCGGTGCTGGAGGCCATGCGTGCGGGGGTCCCCTGTGCGGTGTCACCCGAGGTGGCCCTGACGCTCGGGGACGGGGCCGAGACGGTCACGGTGGTTCCGGATGAACCAGGTCAGGCTGCCGAGTCGGTCACCCGTCTGCTCGGGGACCCCGAGATGAGATGCGACCACGCCCGAGACGCCCAACGCTGGGCCGAACGGATGACCGATCCGGACCATGTCATCGCGGCATTGCACCAGGCCTACGAACTCGGAGAGACGGTCCCGGGCAGAGGGCGGTCGAACACACGTCGGAGCGGGGCGGTCTCCACCACCACCGTCCGCATCGAGAGGAGCCCGCAGCAATGAATAGGTCAAGGCCTGACGGAGTCGGGTTCTGGAGGAGACGGACGGCCGCCCTGCGGGTCGGGGCGCTCGCCACGGCATCGGCGATGCTCGCCACCCTGTTGATCGTCCTGCCGCAGCCGCCGTCGGCGCAGGCGGCGTTGACCAGCATGCCCACGGGATTCGTGGACGAACTGGTGGTCGGCGAGCTGCCTTATCCTACGGCCATGGCCTTCACCCCGGAGGGCGACCTCTTCGTCGCGCTGAAGTCCGGGGAGGTCCACGTGGTGGACGATGGCGACCTGCGTCCGGAACCGTTCATCGACATCTCCGAGATCGTCCACGACAACGACGATCGTGGACTGTTGGGATTGACGATCCACCCCGAGTTCCCGGCGGAGCCGTACGTGTACCTCCTCTACACCTATGATCCGCCCGGTGTGACGCAGGACCAGGGCTGGCCGGTCGCCGGACGCGTCTCACGGTTGGAACGCTTCACCGCCGACCCCGACCATGGGTACCTGCGTGCCGTCCCCGGTTCCGGATTGGTCCTCGCCGGAACCAACAGCACCCGGGAGAACATCGGCAACGAGAACGATGGACGTGACCCTGCTACGGTCTCCTGCATGACCGGGGGGACCCTGGCGGGGGACCCCATCGATGACTGTCTGGCCTCGGATGAGAACTCCCACACCATCGGAAGCGTGGCCTTCGACAACCAGGGCAACCTGCTGTTCACCAACGGTGACGGTGCCAACTACAACTCACCGGACCCCCGCGCCCTGCAGGCCCAGAACCTGGACTCACTGTCCGGGAAGGTGCTGCGCATCGACCCGCTGACCGGTGCCGGGGTGCCGGACAACCCGTTCTACGACGAGTCGGACGCGCACTCCAACCGCTCCAAGGTCTGGTCCTACGGATTGCGCAATCCGTTCCGCATGGCGATCCACCCCGGAACCGGGACCCCGTGGATCGGCGATGTGGGGTGGGGGACCTGGGAGGAGATCAACCACGGCAAGGGGGCCAACTTCGGCTGGCCCTGCTATGAGGGTGGGGTGGTGGAGGGCACCGAGGGTGCCAATACCGTCAGCCACCAGCAGGGCACCTATGCCACCAACCAGGCGACGTTCGAGGGCTGTGGCGAACTCTATGCTGAGGGCCTGGAGGCCGTCGTCGCCCCCGTGTACAGCTACGACCACTCCGCCGGCGGTGCCTCGGCGAATGCGGGAGCCTTCTACGGTGGGGAGTACTATCCGGAGGAGTACCGCGGCGCACTGTTCATCACGGACTACGACCGACGGTGGATCCGCACCCTGCACTTTGACGATGCAGGTGAGATCACAGACGTCGAGGACTTCGCAGCGGTCTCGGACACGGGCTCTGGCCCGGTCCAGATCCTCTCGGGACCGGACTCGAACATCTACTGGGTGAAGTACTCCAGCAACGGCGGCGAGATCCGTAGGATCCGCTATGCGGGCCAGGGCAACTTCCCGCCGGTGGCACTCGCCAGCGCCTCGGCGACGAGCGGGACCGTGCCGCTGACGGTGGAGTTCACCGGTGCCGGTTCCTACGACCCCGACGGGGACGACCTGAGCTTCAGCTGGGACTTCGGTGACGGGAGCGAACTCAGCACCGAGATGTCGCCCACCCACGTGTACGAGAGCAGTGGGGTGCACACGGCGGAGTTGACGGTCACGGACAACAGTCCCGAGCAGAACTCGTCCACCACGACGGTGATCATCAGCGCCGGGACCGATCCGCCCATGGCATCCGTCGACCCCCTGCCGGAGTCCTACAAGGTCGGGGACATCGTGACGTTCAGAGGGGGAGGCACCGCCCTCGGGGATCCGATCCCCGCGACGGACCACCGGTGGGAGATCCGACTCTGGCACAACACCCATATGCACTACGTCACCCCGGAATGGGCTGCCGACCCAGAGGATCCCCTGAAGAGCACCGGGACCTTCGAGGTGGACGAGCACGGCGACGAGACCTGGTACGAGGTCTGCCTGACCGTGACCGGCCCCTCGGGCCTGGAGGACGTAGCCTGTGAGGAGACCGTGCCAGACCGGATCGAGTATCAGGTCAACACGCAACCGGCCGGGCTCGCGGTCAGCTACGAGGATGAGGGGCTCCAGGTCCTGGGGCCAGCGACCATCCGGCCCGTGCGTGACTCGCATCAGACGTTGTCGGTGGCGCCGATCCAGAGCCGACGGACGTTCGTGGGCTGGAGCGATGGTGAGACCTCCCGGTCGCGGAGTTTCGTGGCGGGGACGGAACCCCGCGGCTTCACCGCCCTGTACGAGAACCTGGCGCCCACGATCGAGATCGAGGCATCGGGGGCGGCAACAGGGCCCGCACCGTACGAGGCGAATCTCAGCGCCACGGTGGTGGACCCCGAGAACGACGAGCTGACGGTGACCTGGTCCGACGGGGACATCGAGCTGGGGACCGGACGGAACCTCGTCCACGTCTTCGACGAGCCGGGCACCCATGAGGTCACCGCAGTGGTCACCGACTCGCTCGGTGCCGAGGCCGTCGACACGATCCAGGTGCACGTGGGCGCGGCACTGACGCTCCCGAGCCCTTGGCAGACCCGGGCGGTGGGTCCCGTGTACGAGCCCGGGGCCGCGTCGATGGTCGGGGACACCCTGGACCTCAGCGTCGGCGGACGGGACATCTGGGGCGGTGGCGACGAGTTCCGCTACGTCTACCACCCCGTGGAGGGGGACTTCTCCCTCACCGGGCGGATCGCCGGGTTGGAGGCCCCCGACAGCTGGGCGAAGGCCGGCATCATGCTCCGGGACGGCTTGGACGCCTCGGCCCCGAACCTGGCGGTCGTGGTCAACGGCGCGGGGGACAGTCATGTCCAACAGAGGGCCGAGGCCGGGGGAGACACCACGGTCCTGAGTTCCGGTCCAGCGGACCACGGCTGGATGCGGTTGGCGAGGTCCGGGAACGTCGTGACCGCCGCGGTGTCCGACGACGGGAACGACTGGCAGGACCTGGCCCCGGAGATCTGGGTGCCGGAGCCCGAGCAGTATCTGGGCTTCGTGCTGTCCGCCCATGGCGGCTATCCGCCGGCGACGGCACAGATCCGCGACATCTCCGGTGACGCCGTCCCGACGGATCCTGATCCGGTGGTGGAGTCCGGGTGGGTGTCGGAGATGCCGTTGCTGGATGTGGTGAATGGTCATGGACCGGTGGAGCTGGATTCCTCGAATGGTGAGGATGCCG
>NZ_JBFARZ010000002.1:0-276473 GCF_040677445.1 Citricoccus sp. NPDC055426 | reverse complement strand
TACGGCTGTGGGTGATGCCGGGGACAACGAGTGGTGGGACCACGCGAACTGGGCTGAGGCCCGGGTTGAGTGTGGTGATGATCCCTCGGATCCGGATCCCACTGATCCGGACCCCACTGATCCGGATCCCACTGATCCGGATCCCACTGATCCGGACCCCACTGATCCGGACCCCACTGATCCGGACCCCACTGATCCGGACCCCACGGACCCGGGCACTGAGGATCCGATCTGGGACATGGAGACGCTCGAGCCGGTGGCCACGGGTGCGAACACCCACTCGGTCACCACAGCCGATCTGGACGGTGACGGCTCAGCGGATCTAGTTGCTGCGGTCCCAGGTCTCGACGGCATCAGTGTGGCCCGCGGCAACGGTGACGGGACCTTCCAGCCCCCCACCCTGCTGCCGTCCGGTCCCGGGACGTTCCCCAAGTTCGCCGCGGTCGCCGACCTCGATGGGAACGGGACATTGGACATTGTCAGTGCCAACCAGGACTCCACGGGCGGTGACGATATCTCGGTATTCTCGGGGAACGGCGACGGCTCGTTTGCGGAAGGGGTTACTTATGAGGCTTGCCTGCGGCCTCACGAGGTAGAGATCGCGGACTTCGACGATGACGAGATCCTTGATGTGGCGGTGGCCTGTTGGGGCGGGGACGATCTCGCAGTCCTGTCCGGCGACGGTGCTGGGGGTCTCGGAGACGCCGTCTTCCACCCGGCTGGGAACGCCGGACACTCGTTGGTGTCCGCGGATTTCAACGGCGACGGTGGAAGGGACTTGGCGGTCGCCGCCTACGGCTCCAACCGCGTGACGGTTCTGTTGAACGACGGGGTCGGGGGATTTGCCGATCCGGTGGAGTACTGGTCGGGTCTCGGGCCGCACAACCTCCAGCTGACGGACCTGAACGGGGACGGCATCCCCGATCTGCTGGTGACGGCTGAACTCGACGACGCTGTGGGAGTCCTTCAAGGACGCTCGGATGGGACGTTCGCCGAAACTGTCTTCCACGAGGTCGGGTCTAGACCGAAGGCAGCCACCGTCGCGGACCTGAATGGGGACGGGATCCTCGACATCGTCACAGCTAACACCCACGGAAACTATCCGAACGGATCGGCCGAAACGTCGCTAACGGTGCTCCTTGGACATGGCGAAGGAGGATACGGAGCCCCGCTGAGTGTTCCGGTTGGTCTGACACCATTTGCTGTGCATGCGGTCGACCTCGACGACGACGGAATCGTGGAATTGCTGACGGCCAACTGGCATTCGGGTGATGTGGCGGTTCTTCGGAATGCGGCCGGATGAGGGAGTCAATCAGGCCAGGCCGGTCGATGGTGAGGCGGGGCCTGGCCTTGATGGTTGATTACAGAGGTCGTGACACCTAAGGAATGGACGCGCCAATCGGCTTCAGGCGGCAGTCCAAATATGGCGGAGAGATCGTCCTTGATGTCGAGCGACGGCCGGTATCCCAACGCGGGGTGGCGTTGGGCAAGCAACGTGACCCCGGTGTACCGCGTCAAGCGCGCTGCGGTTTCGGTCCTTGAAGGCGTTTGTAGGGTCGCTGACGATCCTATGGCCGCGGACTTGGGCGTAGAACACGGTAGATGGCGGCCTCGGCTTTGAGGACCCAGAAGTGCAGGGCTTCTTCGCTGATGCTGGGGCCAGCCCCCACGCACCGACTCCGGTTTGAGGATTCAGATGAGTGCGTTGGCCCTTACTTGTCGGTCATGCCGTGATTCTCGGCTATGTCGCCGCTCGTGGCCTCTGACTCTTCCGTGTTGTCTCGTTTCAGGGTGGACGCGAAAACCGGGATGATGGGTGGCACCGTCAGTGGCGGCATGGTGGCCGGTAGGGTCAATTTCATCATCAGGGGGCCAACGTAATTGGCAAACGGCCAGCCCATCCTCTCGTCGGTCGATATGTTCCAGTTGAACGCGCCCCGAAGTTGGGGGTGACGGCCGGCCAAGGTCTTCCATGCTCCCTCGACGGTGGCATGGGTGGAGTAGTTTGTCGCGTTCGCCAGGCCGACGCCTACGCCGACGCGGCTAGAGTCACCCATGATGGCCACCCACTCGTTCACGGACTCCACGATGTGTTTCTCATCGGCCAGTCCGGGGCCGTCATAATACTGCGGGCTGACCATGTCCAGGACGCCAGCGTCGATCATCGCCTTGCAGTGCCTGACGTCGGCGGGACGCCACGGAGCGGGCGGACTGGTGATAGCGAAGTCTTGGCCGTAGGTGGTCTTGAGCTGCTGGGAGATCCAGATCATCTGGTCGGTGTCGGGTTGCTGCTCACCTTCATAATTGTTCCAATCGAGACCGTCGAATCCGCCGAGTTCGCCGTAGATGCGCTTGATGCTGTCCAAGAACGTCTGAGCGCGGAGTCGAGTGGACAGGTCGACGTGCTGCCGCGAGCCGCCGACGGTGAGGATCGCTGTCCGATTCCTGCGAAACTGGGCGAGGTCCGCTGTGAAATGGGTAGCCGCTCCGCGTCCATCGCCGACAGCGCTCCATTGGACGGCTCCGGTGCTTCCGGGTGCGCCGCCGACGGGAGTGGCGTGGAAGAGGAACACCGTGTTGTATTGCGGTGGAATCTCGGTCAGCCTGAGAGGTGAACCCCAGGACGTCCAGTATCCGGCGACCACCCGCTGCGGAAGCGAAACCATGATCTTGCTCCTGACTTCCGAGATCCTTCGGTCGTAGGGGTAGCCAGCCGGGACGGGCTGGGGGCGAAGATCTCCATGACGCCGCGGCCCCTGACTCTCCCGGACTTCAGGGTGCGGCACCGTTCCGAGGGCTCCCGCCGTCCACGCCGCGCCACACAGAAAGAAGCGTCGGGTAATCATGAGCCGGCCCCTGCCGCCCTTCCTGGTGTGTTTCGGATATCAAACGTCATCGCCCTTCCCGCAGGCGATTCCGTCTCCGTTGGAATCAAGCCCGAGAGGGTCCCCGACCGTCTCAATGCCCCGGGGGATGAGGTCCCGGACATCGTTGCAGTTGTAGAACGCGGCCATCTCCATGCCGCTCATCCCCGCGTGGCCAGCATGCTCCTCGGCGAGCCGAGGTGGGACGGGTGGCAGGCAGACTCCGCCGGAGCCGTATCCCGGTACACATCCACCCGCCATGGCGGTGTCGGAGACATCATCGGGATCTAGCCCCTTGCCCTTGTCTGAGGTCATCTTGATGCCTTCGGCCTGTTCCGGTTCAGGATCGTTGACGTCCTCGGCCTCGGGTGCGACTGCAGCGATCGGCACGTTGGCCTTGTCGACTTCGGAATCCGGCCGCGAGTCTGGTGCCTCCACGGGAATGTGCTCCGGCGTCGACCCCGCCGTCGCCGTGGGACCGGAACACCCAGTCAGTAGGAGCAGGAAGCCTGCTGCGGCGAGTGCGGCACGTTGGGTCCTCATTGCACATTCACCATCTCCGCGACCGAGGGGACACCGTCTGCATCCAGGACCGTGAGCATGTACGGTCCGGGAGGCAGGAGTGCGGGATTTGACGGGACACTGGCATGGCGGGTGGCACCAGAACCGCTGATCGGCAGGTCCACCAGACGCGCGTTCGTGTCAGTCTGGTGGGTGGCGGAACCCACAGCCGTGAGCGATGCGCTCACGACGTTCCCGGTCACGTCCAGGTCGAACGAGTCACCGTAGCCGGCCTCCCGCGGGGCCTTCGTGATAGTTGGGCGGTCACCCTTGAAGAGGTATCCCGGTTCGAAGATCGAGACCTTCATCTCGAAGGAACCATCGGCCGGATTTGATCCGAATACCGCGACCCGACCGTCCATCAGGACCAGGGAGGACGAATGGTAGTTGCGGCCGATTGGGTCCGCCGCCACCGTCTTCCACTCATTGGTCGCGGGATTGTAGTTCGCCGCCCTGAGCACGTTGCCCGCACGCGGTCCGGTGCTGCCGTTGGAGGCAAGCACAGTCCGGTCGGGAAGCGTCGAGAGGTTGACGTACATCCGGCCTTCCGGCCCGGGCAGGTTCGGTCCGGGCACCCAGGTGGGGATGTCCGAGTTGAGGTTGATGAGGTCGACGCTGTTCGTTGCCCCGCCTCGGTCGGTCGAGCCGCCACCGGCGATCATGAACGTTTGGTTCTGGGCAGGCGGCAGCAGCACCGAGCTGGCCTGGTCGCGCAACTGCCGGTCACGCAGGCCACTGATGTCGCCGCTGGTCCCGTTGCGCCAGTCATGGATGACCGAACCCGTCGACGACGGCGAAGATCCGAACGTATAACCGCCGGTGAAGAACAGGTTGCCGTTGGCCATGAGGAAGAAGTGTGGGTAGGTACCCCAGTACCTGTTGGTCTGGGTGGTCGCCGATGCCGGCAGCCACTCTTCGGCCGTCGAATCGAACATCTCGACGGCGGTCGAGACCTTGGCCTCACCGTCGCGATTATCGTAGCCGCCGACCGACCAGATGTTGCCGGACTCCAGCTTCGTCAGGGTCGGGTACCAGTGCCCTTCGATGGTGTCGTTCACCGCCGTGTAGGTGTCATCGGCGGGGTCGAAAATGTAGGACTTTTTGGAACCCACGTAACCGACGGCGCCATTGTGCCCGGCGTAACCCTCCGTGCCACCGCTGATCAGCACCCGGCCGTCCGGCAAGGTGACATGGCCGGCACAGAACATGTCATAGGGGACGGGGATCTCCTTGTAGGTCCCGTTCGTCGGGTTCCAGACCGCGCTCTTGAAGGTGCCCGCGTCGAAGTCACCGGTGTCATTGCCGGAACCGGCCAGCAGCAGCACCCGGCCATCGCGCAGCAACGTCGAGTGGATGGCCCGGGATGGCAGCGGATTGTCCTGAACCGACCAGCGGCCCGTGGCCGTCAAACCGGTTTCCGGCGGATCGGTGGGTGTCGGTGTAGGCGTCGGCGTGGGCGACGGGGCGGGGGTCGTCCCGCCCGGCAGGGTCACATGTGCGCCGACCGGGGCGTTGGCTTCCAACCACCGCTCGGATTCGCCGTGACCGGACAGGACGTAGCCTCCGTTGGGGATGGCCATGCCCTCCCGACGCTTGCTCAACGAGGTGATCGTTCCGTCGCGGCTGACCGCAACCTCCGTGCCCCACATGTTGGCCGGACTCTTGGTGCCGGTGTAGCGGACCAGGAAGTCTGCGGCGCGGGGGATGTTCGTCCCGTTCAGGGCCCGGCTTGCCGAGCCGATCTGCAATTCACTCGAGGCAGGGGGTTCCGTGGGGGTTGATGTCGGGGTTGGGGTCGGGGTGGGTGTCGGAGAGGTTGAGCTCCCTCCCAGCTGGACCTGCCCGCCGACCTCGGCGTGAGTGGTCAGCCACGCACCGGATTCATCGTGACCGGACAGGACGTAACCGCCGCTGGGGATGGCCACGCCCTCCTCGTAACGCGAGATGCTGGTGATCTTGCCGTCCCTGCCGACTGCGACCTCGATTCCGTAGGGATTCGCCGGACTCTTCGTGCCGGTATACCTGATGAGCTGGCCGGTGCTGCGGTAGACGTTGGTCCCATCGAGCTTGCGGGTGGCCGTGCCGATGCGGACGTGGCCGTCCGGGACCGGTGTCGGCGTAGCGGTGGGGGTGGCGGTCGGCGTGGGCGTTGGTGTAGGAGTCGGAGTGGTGCCGCCGAAATCCATGGTGACGTCTGCCGCATCGCTACGTCCGGGAGGGCCTCCCCAAGTCCGTACCCACTCCTCATCCAGGACATGGGCCTCGATCTTGTATCCGGGGGAGTCTGGCAGCGTGTAGGTCCGCGTGCCGAGAAGCTCGTATGCTCCGTCACGGGTGGTCATCCGCTGGGAGACCGTCCACTCGCCACGCCACGTTCCATTGCTAGTACTGCCGCTGGCCGGGGCGGGGGCCTCGTCGAGAAGGATCTTGCCCTCGCCGTTCTCCGGCACCTGCCGGGTGAAGTCGGGGTGATACAACCACCATTCCACCTTGACGATCGAGCCCCTTGAGGCCTGCGTGACACGGGCGGTGGCCTCGAGTTCCACGTCTCCGCTGAGCTCCGACCCGTCTGCGGGGGCGGGCATGGTGACAGAGACGCACTGCGTGCCCCAGACACAGGGGGCCGCCACCGCGGAACCCATCCCGCCGATGCTCACCGTGCCGAGCACGATCGCCATGGCGAGGAGCCTTCTGGACCTTTTCTTCTGCTTCACTCGGCCTCATTCCTTGATGGTTCGGTGGTGGTTCAACGTCGGGAGAAGATGAGCCAGAGGTCGTCCGGGTTGTTGGAGGACACCGGGAACGGTTCGAACGCCAGGGAGTATGACGGGCTCTTCTCCAGCTCCTCCAGGAACACCGCCTGAAGATCGTCCTGCTCGGCATTGCCGACGCTGGATGTGCGGAGGATCACCGACTGGTATCGCTCGTTCTCCACGGCCCCCCGGATAGCTTCCTCGCCCCCGTAATACAGTTCAAAGGTGGTCTCCCACGAGATGTCAGGGACCGCACGGGTGTGGTAGCTGATCGAGTCCGTGGCCGAGCTGATGTACAGGCCCGGCTGCGGGTCGGAATCAATCGCCTCAACCACGCCGGCCACGTTTGGCCAGCGGTACATGGAGTCCGCGCGGACGAGGGGGAACAGGGCCATGATCATGACTGTGAGGACCACGGGCGTGACCATTAGCGGATAGCGGGAGACGCGCGCCAGGCTCCAGCCGATGGGCAGGGAGAGCATCAGCACGGAATAGGCGAGGTGCTTCTCGAAGGAGACAGCCTCTCCCAGGATTATCTGGCCGATAGGCAGCATCGCTGAGGCTAGCACCAGGCCGAGGCCCAAGACGGACAGTCGCCACCCGCGCTCGCGGAACATCAGGAACAGCGCGAGGGCCGCGAGGAGGATGAGCAGTCCCAGGTGATCGGTGAGTAGTCCCAGTAGTTCTCCCGTTCCTATGGGAGACAGGGCTTGACGGTCGGTGGTGGTGAATGCGATGTCGCGGCCAATGTCCGCGCCCCAGATCATCCACACGGTGGTCAGAGAGACCGCGACGGCCCCCGTCGCGATGATGGATCGGAACAATCCCCTCGTGCCGTAAACCAGGACTGCGGCCAGGACAACGGGCACGAAGGCCCCAGCGGTGTACTTGGTCAGCACCGCCAGTGTGAGCACGGCCGCCAACAGGACCGCGGAGGGGATTCCCGTGCGGGTCAACCCCAGCCAGAGCCCCAGGGCGAGCATCGCGACCACGACGGCGTCGAACGTTCCGAGCCAGCCCATGTAGACCACCGGGCCGGAAAGCAAGAAGGTGGCTGCGGTGAGCAGGCCGGCCCGTTCACCCCAGAGGTGCCGCGCCGTACCGTACATCAGGAAGCCCGCACCCAGGATGCAAGCGAGACTGAAGAGCCTGACCAGGTAGAGCCCGCCTAGGGTGTCCAGCAGCGCAGCCAGGACCGGGTAGAGCGTCGGCAGCCCGGAGAAGAAAGCCCCGGCGTTGCCCAGTGGCTGACCGTCGAACCAATGGGCGAGGTACGCATGACCTGCATTGATGTACAGCGCCTCGTCAATAAAGGCCGTGTTGCGCAGGCGGATCGCCAGAATCGCCACGTAGACCACGACGATCCCCAGGAGGACCCATTGCATCTTGAACCGGAGGCGCTTTTTCGGGGTCCGAGCTGCACTGGGGACCGTCGTGGTCTCGTGGCGGGTCAGGGTCATGGTGCTCATGGTGTGGCTTCCTGCTCGGTGGCACGCGCTCGATGGGTGATGCCCATGTTGGAGGGAAGTTCTTCGTCGACCGTGGTGATCTGGCCGAAGCACATTCCCTGGTCGTAGTAGTTCCCGATGATCTGGGGCAGTGCCTCTACCGTCAGAGGCTTGCCGTCATGCATGAGGAGCACACCGCCGTCGGTCATGCCCTGGGACTGTTCGATCACCTGTTCGGCGGAGGTGGCCTCGTAGTCCTTGGAGTCGACAGTCCACAGGACTTCCGTCATGCCCCGGTTCTCGGCGCCCTCCCGGATCTGCTCGTCGGTCCCTCCGTAAGGTGGACGGAACAGCGTGTGGGAGCGATCCAGCAGGTCGCGGTGGACCACGGTCGCGGAGTCGATGTCATCCAAGGCCTCGTCCAATGGGATGTTCAGGAGTTCGGGGTGCGTCATCGTGTGGTTGCCCACCTGGTGGCCTTCGCTGATTTGCCGTTCGACGAGTTCCGGCATCTTCTTCTCCTGGAGGCCGAGGTTGAAGAAGGCCGCCGGAACGCTGTAGTGGCCGAGGATGTCCAGCAGGTCCTTCGTGGTCTGAGTGGGTCCGTCGTCGAACGTCAGGGCGACGTATCCGCTGCAGGTCGCCGGGGGAGTCAGCTCGGGGAGGTGATCAACATCCACGGCCTGGACCGGGCCTTCCGTTCGGGGGATCGGCGTGGGGTGCACCGTGGTGGAACTGCTGCATCCGGCCAGGGCCAGGGCGGCCAGCAGGGCCAGAGAAATAGGGGTGAAGTGATTTCGCATGGTGACTCTCTCCGGGGAGGTGGCGGCCTGGATAGCCAAGGCCGCCACGATCCTCAGAACTCCTCCTTGGGCCTCAGCCGTGTCAAGACGATGCCTGCCATGATGAATGCGACACCGGAGACGATGATCCAGAACACATCCAGGCCAGTCGCTGCGAGTGCGGTTGCTGCGACGCCTGAAGCCGCGACATTCTCAGTTGCTCCGTACATTTCTCTTCCCTCCCCTCAGGTGATCCAGACGCGCGCATTTCGGCGCACGGCATCGAACAGAGCCCGCCAGTAGACGACGAACATCGCGTTGTCGTAGATCCACAGCGGGACAAAGAGGATGGCAGTCCGCAATGAAGGTTTGTCCTTTAGGCGGACCGCCACGACGATGTTCTCCGCCATGAAGATGGGCAGGAGGAACCAGTAGAGGGGGTTCGGCGCGACATCCCACAAGAGCCAGCTGAGGACCAGCGCCAGAAGGGCCATGGGGAAGAGCAACGAGGAGAAGAAGGTGAAGGCCACACCTCCCCACGTGAGACGCGTGATCTTGTTCCACCCGTACAGCCAAAGTGATTCCATGGCGCCTCGGTACCAGCGCAGACGCTGGACCTCGAGCATCTGAATGGTCGGCATGATGTCTGTGACCACCGGGCAACGGCTTGTGCTGGTGCAATCCATGCCCAGATGCCTGATGGCCAAGGTCAATTCGTAGTCCTCGGTGAGTGAATCCTCCATGTAGACGGTGCCGGCCGTACCGGGCAGGGATTTCCCGCGCGCAGAGGCGATGGCACGGAAAGCATGCACCGGGAATACAGCCGCGGCGCCGGACAGGACATGGACCTTGCCACCCTGCCGCCCCATGAGGCGGGTTCCGCGGGCGTACTCGATGGCCTGAGCCCTCTCGATGAAGTTCGTCGGAGTGCGGGCCACGATGCAACCGGAGACGCCGCCCAGGTTCGGTTTGACGTCGAAAGCCCACAAGGCATTCTTAATGAAGTCGGTGCTGAGCTCTCCGTCCGCGTCCTGCGCGAGGATGTAGTCCTCATCCTCGAGCAGTGGCATGACCAACGCGAGGCCCTGATTGAGAGCTCCCGCTTTCTTGGCCTTGTTGCCGATGGTCTCCACCACCTGGGCGCCAGCCTCACGGGCCAGCTGGACCGTGTTGTCCGTGCAATTGTCCGCCATGACGATGATCAGTGCCGGCTGGATGGACTGAGCGAACTGACTGCGGACGGTCTTGACGATCCCCTCTTCCTCATTGTGCGCCGGGATGAGGGAGATGATCCGGGGCCCCGGTCGGTTCAGACCGGAGAGGTCCAGGCCGGCCGCCTCGGCAGTCGTTGTGGCCGGAGTGGTGTCCTGGTCGGCGGGTGCTTTCACTGTCAGTTGCACGACGATCCTTCGTATGACTCTTCGGTGCAGTGGTCGCAGCCGAACTTCTGCACCACTTGCCTGGCATGGGGTTCTTCTGGAAGAGCCGAGGTCTGGTTCACGGCAATAACTTCAGAGACGGTGGTCATGCGGTGTGCTCCTCAGTCAGGGAGGCCGCCTGGGGCAGGCCGGTCTCCGGACGATTTCGGTAGATGACACTGGAAGTGAACGCGAAGCGGAGAATGAAGGCAGCCGCTAGCGTGGCGGCCTGGGCTGCGATGCTGTGAATCTGCAGGTGGGTAACCAGGACCATCAGCACTGGGATCCTCACGAGGGTCTCGATGTTGTTGAATCCGAAGCTCGCCAGCAACCGGTGCATAAACGGGCGGCCCCCGAGCCGGTCGTGGAAAACGAACCGCTCATGGAGGAGGAAATTGCTCATAATGGTGAGCTCGGTGGCCACTATGGACGCCGCAAGGTAGTGGGCGTCGACACCCAGCAGGGCTGCCATGATCAACAGGTTCAGCACGGCACCGAGTGCGCCGACTGACGCGAACGTCATCATCCTTCGCACCGAGGGATGATGGAGGAAGCGGGTATCGAAGTCTCGACCTGATCCTGCTGATCCCCGAACCGAGACGGGCTGCGGTCTCGATGGGGCGACGGCGGTAGGGCTCAATGGCGGACTCCTCGATGACGGTGATTCCAGCACCCCTGGTGCTATCCGAGGTGGTATTGCTCGCGGCGGTTTCGACCCGTTGACCGGCTCTGAGGCCTGCGTGATCCACCTCTGCCTGGGGGCGGTTTTTGGGTGAGCCGCATGCAGTGGGGCCACCTTCGGTGTTCCTCTGCAGCCCAGGAGAGTGACGGGACTCTTTGGGCTCGCGACATCGAGTCAAACTCTAGGAACCGGCCCCATCCCGGGCACGCGTGGTCACCACCCGTATCGCTTCCTGAAGACACGCGCTTGTCTGCAGGACTACTCAAACGAGATTCGGAGGGCGCGCTGAGTATGCGATTGCCCACTTGGGCTACGGTCGTCGCCCAAGTGGGCCGTCGTGGAGCTCAACCGACCAGGCATTCCTGGTGAAATTTGCGCGGTGAATGGCCCGAAGAGGACGTGGGCAGGCGTCAGGAAGAGCTGCAGATGCAGGTGGAGACGCCGGTGCAGGTGGGCAACGAGTACATCTCGGAGGGTCCGAGCCAGCGGGAACAGAAGAGGGGCGCCCGCAGCTTTGTGGTGTTGTGCCGACCCGCCGCGAGCGACCCGGCGCGCGAGACTCCGAGAAGTCTTGCGATGCGGTGGGCGGGGGCTCCTGAGGCGGGGCTGGTCGTTTTCAACGACGGGGGACGACGCCGTCGCGATGCCCGGGGCCGTGCCCCAGGATATTGCACGAGGGATGTCCCTCACCAGATCGGATCAGTCGGCCCCCCGGTTCGGTCGATCAGTCCGCCGGTCCGGGGGCAGACGGCTCTACTTTCCCAACCAGGCCGCAACCTCGCGGGCCTGACGACCCAGCACCTTGCCGACCCTCGGCTCGGCGGCCTGGGCGATCTTGGAGCCCACCAAGGGGATCCTGCATTCCACGGCACCGGTGACGCGCACCTCGGCGCCGTCGTCCGTGGGCAGCAGCAGCTGCTCGGCGGTCGCGTTGGTCTTGGCGGCGGCCACGGTGACCACCAGCTGTCCGGTGCGGGAGCCGTCCTCGCCCGGGGCGGACCAGGTCTCGTGCTGCTCCAGGCTCAGCTTGTCCCCGAGGAACTTGCCGGCGAACTTCTGCACCGCCTCCGGCAGCCGGTTCACGGGCACGGAGCGCACCATGGTGACGGACACGGGCCCGGTCAGCTCGCCCTGGCGCTCGAACGCGACCAGCGTGCCGCCGAGTCCCTCGGTGACCTTGCGGTTGAAGGCCTCGTCCACGAGGGCCGCGAACACGTCGGCCGGCGGGTGGGCGACGGTGGTGGATTCCTTGAACGCCATGGTGGGGTTCTCCTTCAAAGCTGCGTCTGTGGTTCGACCGGTCGGGTGTGGCCTCCGCCCGCGGCGGACACCACGCGAAGAGCCTATAACGGGCAACTATGCTGGGGTGAATGACGAGTCCCCACCCGCTGGCCGGAATGTTCGGCGCCCTGCTCCAGGACCAGGCCGTCGCGGCCGCCACCACCTCGGTCGCCCGCACCGGTGCGGACCGCACAGAGGACCTGGAGATCTCCCTGCCCGACGGCGGCCGGGCACCCCTGGTGGCTCTGCTCGCCGGCGCCGGTGAAGACGCTGGTCTCTCCCGCCCGGCCACCCTGCTGGTCGTCACCGCGACCTCCCGGGAGTCCGAGGACCTCGCCGCCGACCTGGCCGCCTGGATGGACCCCGGGACCGTGGCCCACTTCCCGTCCTGGGAGACCCTGCCGCACGAGCGCCTCTCGCCCCGCTCGGACACGGTCGGCACCCGGCTGGCGGTCCTGCGCCGGCTCACCCACCCGGGTGAGGACGGGCTGCCGCCGCTGGCGGTGGTGACCGCGCCGGTCCGCTCCGTGCTGCAGCCGTTGGTCGCCGGGCTCGGGGACCTGGAGCCGGTGCGGATCTCCGTGGGGGAGGACCATGACTTCGACGCCGTGGTCCAGTCCCTGTCCGAGGCCGCCTACTCGCGCGTGGACATGGTCTCCCGCCGGGGCGAGTACGCCGTGCGCGGCGGGCTGCTGGACGTCTTCCCGCCCACCGAGTCCCACCCGCTGCGCATCGAGTTCTTCGGGGACGAGGTGGAGCAGATGCGCTACTTCTCCGTGGCGGACCAGCGGTCCCTGGAGGACACCTCGCAGGACGGCTCCGGCCACCCGGGCACCCTGTACGCCCCGCCGTGCCGCGAACTGCTGCTCACCGACTCCGTGCGCCGCCGCGCCAAGGAGCTGATGCCCACGTTGCCCGGCGCCGTGGACATGCTGGAGCGGATCGGCGAGGGCATCGCCGTGGAGGGCATGGAGTCCCTCGCCCCCATCCTGGCCGACGGCATGGTCCCGCTCGTGGACCTGCTGCCCGCGGGCTCGTTGACCGTGCTGGTGGAGCCGGAGAAGATCCGCCACCGCGCAGACGACCTGCTGAACACCAACGAGGAGTTCCTGCAGGCCGCCTGGGCCACCGCCTCCATGGGTGGGGCCGCCCCCGTGGACGTCTCCACGGCCCTGGGCACGGACGCGTCCGGACAGTCGGATGCCGGCGGCTTCGCCACCCTCGCCGAGACCCGCACCGCGGCCCAGCGCCGATTCCAGGGCTGGTGGCAGCTGACCAGCCTCGGCACGGACGTCGAACTGCTGCCGGAGGCCAGCGCCCTGCGCACGGCGCTGGCCGAGCCCCAGGGCTTCGCCGGGGACGTGGACGCCATGACCGCCCACGTGGTCAGCCGGTGCCGTGACGGCTGGCAGGCCGTCGTCGCCACCGACGGCGCCGGGCCGGCCCGGCGGCTGGCCGAGCTGTTCGGCGAGGCCGGACTGCCCGCCGTCGTGGTGGACGCCGTGGGCGCCGAACCGCAGCCCGGGCAGGTGACCATCACGACCGCCGTCGCCGGTTCCGGTTTCACCGTGCCCGCCGCGAAGGTGGCGCTGCTGACCGAGCAGGACCTCTTCGGCCGCAACCGGGCCTCCGGGGCGCGCGGCGCCACCAAGACGCTCGCCCGCAAGCGGCGCAACGCCGTGGACCCGCTGGCCCTGACCGAGGGGGACCACGTGGTCCACACCCAGCACGGCATCGCGCGGTTCGTGGAGCTGCAGCGCCGCAAGGTCGCCGCCGGCTCCGTCGCGGGCGGCACTGGCGGCCCGGCCACGGACTCCTACCGCGAATACCTGGTGCTGGAGTATGCCCCGTCCAAGCGCGGCGCCCCGGGGGACCGGCTCTTCGTGCCCACGGACCAGCTGGACCAGATCTCCCGCTACGTGGGCGGGGAGGCGCCGAGCCTGTCCAAGATGGGCGGCTCGGACTGGGCCTCCACCAAGTCCAAGGCGAAGAAGGCGACGAAACAGATCGCCGGCGAGCTGATCCGCCTCTACTCGGCGCGGATGGCCTCCCGCGGGCACACCTTCCCCCCGGACACCCCGTGGCAGCGCGAGCTGGAGGAGTCCTTCCCGTTCATCGAGACCCCGGACCAGCTGACCACCATCAACGAGGTGAAGCAGGACATGGAGGCGGCCGTGCCCATGGACCGGCTGATCTCCGGGGACGTCGGCTTCGGCAAGACCGAGGTGGCCGTGCGGGCGGCGTTCAAGGCCGTGCAGGACGGCAAGCAGGTGGCCGTGCTGGTCCCCACCACGCTGCTGGCCCGCCAGCACACCGAGACCTTCACCGAACGGTTCGCGGGCTTCCCCGTCCGGGTCAAGCCGCTCTCCCGGTTCCAGAAGCCCAAGGAGTCCAAGGACACGCTGGACGGGATGGCGGACGGCTCCGTGGACGTGGTGATCGGCACGCACCGGCTGCTGTCCAAGGAGATCCAGTTCAAGGACCTCGGGCTCGTGATCGTGGACGAGGAGCAGCGCTTCGGCGTGGAGCACAAGGAGGCGCTGAAGACCATGCGCACCAACGTGGACGTGCTCTCGATGTCCGCCACCCCGATCCCGCGCACCCTGGAGATGTCCCTGACCGGCATCCGGGAGACCTCCACCCTGGCCACCGCGCCGGAGGAGCGCCACCCGGTGCTGACCTACGTGGGCCCCAAGACCAACCAGCAGGTCATCGCCGCGGTGCGCCGCGAGCTGATGCGTGAGGGCCAGGTGTTCTTCGTGCACAACCGGGTCTCCTCGATCGACAAGGTGGCGGCCGAGATCCGCGAGCTCGTGCCGGAGGCCCGCGTGGTGGTGGCCCACGGCAAGATGGGCGAGGCCCGGCTCGAGCAGGTCATGGTGGACTTCTGGGAGCGGAAGTTCGATGTGCTGGTCTCCACCACCATCATCGAGACCGGCCTGGACATCGCCAACGCGAACACCCTGATCATCGACCGCGCCGACGCCTACGGGCTGAGCCAGCTGCACCAGTTGCGCGGGCGCGTGGGCCGAGGCCGGGACCGGGCGTACGCCTACTTCCTGTACGACCCGGAGAAGTCGTTGAACGAGACCGCCCTGGAACGACTCAAGGCCGTGGCCGCGCACAACGAGCTCGGCTCGGGGATGCAGCTGGCCATGAAGGACCTGGAGATCCGCGGCGCCGGCAACCTGCTCGGCGGCGAGCAGTCCGGGCACATCGCCGGAGTGGGCTTCGACCTGTACCTGCGCATGGTCGGCGAGGCCGTGGCGGACTTCAAGGGCGATCAGGACGCGGCCCCGGCCGAAGTCAAGGTGGAGCTGCCCGTGAACGCCCACCTGCCGCACGACTACGTGCCGGGGGAGCGGCTGCGCCTGGAGGCTTACCGGAACCTGGCCCAGGCCAATGACGACGCCTCCGTGGACGCCGTGGTGGAGGAGCTCAAGGACCGCTACGGCGAGCTGCCGGAGCCGGCCGAGAACCTCGTAGCCGTGGCCCGCTTCCGCAACGCGGCCCGCGCCGCCGGGGTGACCGAGGTGATGCTGATGGGCCCGAACGTGAAGTTCGGCCCCGCGGAGTTGCCCGAGTCCCGGGAGATGCGCCTCAAGCGGATGTACAAGGGGGCCTCCGTGAAGCCGGCGCTGAAGGCCGCCATGATCCCGCGGCCCAAGACGGCGCCGGTGGGCGGCAAGGACCTGGTGGACCTGCCGCTGCTGGACTGGGCCGCCCAGGTGCTCAGGGCGATCTTCCTGCCGGACCCGCCCGCCTGACGGTCAGGACGAGGCGGGGCGCTCGTCCCGGCGGGCCTGATGGCGGCCACGCCAGCGGACCCACCACTGGGGTGCCGGCACCCCGGACAACCAGGGGGACAGCGGCGTGGCGTTCAGGGCCAGGCCCACGGCCCAGCTGATGAGCACGGTGAGGAGGAACTTGGCGCCGTCCGCCAGGATCCCGAGGTCCACCAGGGTCTGCAGCAGCCAGCCGTGGAACAGCACCACCACGGTGCCGGTCCGCACCAGGGCGTTGACCGGGCGGGCGGCGCCCCGCACCAGCCGGTCCACCACGGTGCCGAAGATCAGCACGAACCCGGCGGCGGTCAGCGCCCCGACCACCGGGGTGAGCAGGAAGTCGCCGAAGCCGGAGAACTTGATGTTCAGCGGCTCCACGCCGAGCGCCACCGCCAGCAGTCCCACGGCCACGCAGACGGCTCCGATCAGGGCCCGGTTCCGCCGGATGCGGGGTTGGATCGAGTACTTGAACAGCTCGCCGGCCAGCACGAAGAACAGGCACGGCAGGGCCAGGCCGATGCCCAGCGGGGTGCGGCCGAGCAGGCTGTCCGGCAGCATGGACAGGACCAGGCCGAGCACGGCCACGCCCCAGGCCACGCCCACCGGGAAGCGCTCGAGGATCCGCCGCAGGACGGTCACGAAGAACAGGACGGAGATGAACCAGAACGCCCACCAGGGCGGGGTCTGGTCCGAACCGCCGTACCAGCCGTTGGCCATCAGCGGCCAGAACTCCCCGGGGGTGTCCCGGGTCCAGGCCCAGGCGGCCACGCTCATGATGACGGCCCAGATCAGGTAGGGCACCGCCAGGGTCCGCCAGCGCGCCTGGAACTCGTGGCCCACCGACCGGCCCCGGGTCCAGAAGTAGCCGGTGAGGAAGAAGAACAGCGGCATCCGCCAGATCTCCAGGTACTCGCCGCCCAGCAGCCGGGGGCCCCAGGAGTGGCCGGCCACCACGGCCACGATGGAGACGATACGCAGAACGTCCACGCCGGTGTTCCGGCGTGGACGTGTTCTGGGCGGCGGTGCCGCGGGGGTGTTGACGTGGGGGATGGGCCCCTCCGGGATCAGTGGCCCGCGCGGCGGACGTCGGTGGCCTCAGCGTGGATGACCTCGTGGTCCACCGAGTCGCTGCGGCCGAGCAGCTCCTGGGGGATGAGGTAGGTCAGCACGGCCAGGACCATGGCGATGCCACCCGGGATCCAGACGGCGTCCAGGTCCCACCAGCCCATGGCGTACAGGCATCCCACGAAGAGCGCGAAGCACACCGCGGTCATCAGCAGGTTGCCCCAGAAGCGTCCCTGGCCCGAGTGGTTCGTCGGCTTGCCGTTAACAATCACTGTGTCTCCTTGTGCGGTGGCACCGGCCGGTGCGGCGGCGGCTGCCCGTGGTGCTGGTGGTGCGGGTAACTAGCTGGTCTTCAGGATAGCAAGGGCGGAGCTGGCCCCGATCCTCGTGGCGCCGGCCTCGATCATGGCGAGGGCGTCCTCGCGGCTGCGGATCCCGCCGGAGGCCTTGACCCCCACCTCGGGGCCGACCACGCGGCGCATCAGGGCCACGTCCTCAACGGTGGCGCCGCCGGTGGAGAAGCCGGTGGAGGTCTTCACGAAGTCGGCGCCGGCGGCCACGGCGGCGCTGCACGCCAGCTCCTTGGCGGTCTCGTCCAGCAGGCAGGTCTCGATGATGACCTTGAGGGTCGCCCCGCCCTCATGGGCCGCCTGCGCCACGGCGCGGATGTCCTGTACCAGCCCATCGTGGTCCCCGGCCAGGGCGGCGGCGATGTTGATGACCATGTCCACCTCGTGGGCGCCGTGCGCCACGGCGTCCCGCGTCTCACCGACCTTCGCCGCCGTGGTGGTGGCGCCGAGGGGGAAGCCGATGACGGTGCACGTCAGCACGCCGGAGCCGGCCAGGGCCTCGGACACGGTGGGCACCCACACCGGGTTGACGCAGACGCTCTTCACCTGCGCCTCGGCGGCCTCGGCGCACACGGCGAGGATGTCCTGGCGGGAGGCCTGCGGCTTGAGCAGGGTGTGGTCGATGTACTTCGCGAGCTCGGCGGTGTCCATGGCTCCAGCCTACTGGGCCGACTGCTGACCCAGGGCCGCGCCGATGGACCCGGAGAGCGCGGCCAGCGCGGCGGCCGCCTCGGCCCGGACCGCCGGCAGCTCGGCGGCGGCGGACACCGGACGGACCACCTCCAGGTAGCACTTGAGCTTCGGCTCGGTCCCGGAGGGCCGCACGATCACCCGGGAGTCGTCGGCGGTGGTGTACATCAGCGCATCGGTGCCCGGCAGGTCCCGGTAGCCGCCCGTCAGATCCACGGTCTCGACCACGCCCTGTCCCGCCAGGGTCTGCGGCGGTTCCCGGCGCAGCCGGGTCATCATCGACTCCAGCAGGGACAGGTCCGCCACGCGCACGGAGAGCTGGCCCGTCACCGTCACCCCGAACCGCAGGGCGACCTCGTCGAGGGCGTCCAGCAGGGTCCGGCCCTGGTCGGCCAGCTCCGCGGCCAGCTCGGCCGCCACCAGGGCCGCCGTCATCCCGTCCTTGTCCCGCACCGTCTCCGGTGCGGTGCAGTAGCCCAGGGCCTCCTCGTAGCCGAAGCCCAGCCCCGGCACCCGGGCGATCCACTTGAACCCGGTCAGCGTGGTCTCATGCGGCACATCCGCCTCGGCCGCCACCCGGGAGAGCAGGCGGGAGGACACCACGGAGTTCGCCATCACGGACCCCGCCGGCCGCAACCGGCCCAGCATCTGGCGCCCCAGCAGCACGCCGACCTCGTCCCCGGTGAGCATGCGCCAGCCGCCCTCGGCGCCCCCTGCGGAGGGCACCGGGACCGCCAGGGCCAGCCGGTCGGCGTCGGGATCGTTGGCGATCACCAGGTCCGCGCCCCGGGCGCGGGCCGCCGCGAGGGCGAGGTCCATGGCGCCGGGCTCCTCCGGGTTGGGGAACGCGACGGTGGGGAAGGCGGGGTCCGGCTCGCCCTGCTCCGGGACCACGTACGGCCGGTCGAAGCCGGCGTCCTCGAAGAGGTCCGGCAACACCGTGCCGCCGACCCCGTGCAGCGGCGTGTAGACCACGTCCAGCCGCCGGTGGGCGGTCTTCTCGGGGTTCAACACCCGGCAGGCCGCCAGCCGGTAGGCCGCCGCGATGCCCCGCTCCGCCACGGTCCAGCCGCCCTCCGCGAGCGGGATCGAGTCCAGGGGCGCCGCGTGGTCGATGCACTCGGCGATCTCGCGGTCGCTCGGCGTGGTGATCTGAGCCCCGCGGCCGGCCTCGTCCGTCATCCGGCCGCCCAGGTACACCTTGTAGCCGTTGTCCGTGGGCGGGTTGTGGCTGGCCGTGACCATGACGCCGGCGTCGGCGTCCGTGTGCCGCACCGCGAACGCCAGCACCGGGGTGGGCAGCGCGGAGGGCAGCAGGATCGTCTCCAGCCGGGCGGCCGTGAAGACGGCCGCCGAGTCCTGGGCGAAGCTCGCCGAGCCGCGGCGGGCGTCATATCCCACCACGACACGCGGGCGGCGGCTCGCGCTGTCCAGGCGTCCGAGCAGGTAGGCGGCCAGCCCGGCCGCGGTGCGGCGCACCACGGCGCGGTTCATCCGCGCCGGGCCGGGGCCCTCCTCGGCGCGCAGTCCGGCCGTGCCGAAGGCCAGGGGGCCGGCGAAGCGGGAGGCCAGCGACGCGGCGGCCGCGCCGTCCCCGGCCTGCGCCGCGGCGATCTCGGCCTGAAGGACCGCGCGGTGGCCGTCGTCGGGATCCTGGCGGGCCCATTCCACGGCGGCGGCCACCAGCGCGGGGTCGAGGGCGGGGCCGGGGGCGGGCTGCGGGGCGGGGGAGTCGTTCATGTGCGGTGAGTCCTTCGGGTGCGGCGCGGTCAGAGGCGGTCGATGATGCCGGCCAACAGGGCGGAGATGCGGGGGCCGGCATCGCGACCGGCCTGGACCACCTCGTCATGGCTGAGCGGCTGGCCGCTGAATCCGGCGGCGGCGTTGGTCACCAGGGACATGCCGAAGACCTCGAGGCCGGCGTGCCGGGCGGCGATCGCGTCCAGGGCGGTGGACATGCCCACCAGGTCCCCGCCGATGGCCTTGGCGTAGCGGACCTCGGCCGGGGTCTCGTACTGGGGGCCGGGGAACTGCACGTAGACGCCCTCGGGCAGGGACGCGTCCACCTCGCGGGCGATCGCCCGGATGCGCGGGGAGTAAAGGTCCGTCAGGTCCACGAACTCGGCACCGACCAGCGGGGTGGCGCCGGTGAGGTTGAGGTGGTCGGCCACCAGGACCGGGGTGCCCGGCCCCCACTCGGGCACCAGGGAGCCACAGCCGTTGGTCAGCACCACGATCTCGGCCCCCGCGGCGGCCGCCGTGCGCACGGTGTGGGCCACGGCGCCGGCGTCGCGGTGCTCGTAGTAGTGCGTCCGCGAGCCGAAGACGAGCGCCTGGCCGCCGGGGCCGCCGTCGGCCGTGTCCTTCAGCCGCACCGAGCGCACCGTCGGGTTGTGTCCGGGAACCGATGGGGCGGCGAAGCCGGGCAGCTCGGCGGTGGACACCGTGTGGGTGGTCTCGCCGATCAGCTCGGCGGCTCCGCCCCAGCCGGAGCCCAGCACCACGGCGATGCGGTGCCGGGCCACGCCCGTGGCCTCGGCCAGCGCCGCGGCGGCCTGACGGGCCTCGGCGAAGCCGGGATGGCCGCCGGTCAGGGGCGGGTCCTGCGGGGACGGGGTGGCGGAGGAGTCAGTCGTGTCAGTCACGTCCCTCAGCTTAGAGGGGTCGGGAACGCTGGCGCACGGTGGCCGCGGCGCCTCCGGCCCGCAGGGGCCCCGTGCCAGAATGGGTGGCGTGACTTCCACCCCCCTGCACTCGCGTCCCCGTCCCTCCCTCACCATCATCGGCGGCGGCCCCGGCGGCTATGAGGCGGCCATGGTGGCCGCGAAGCTCGGAGCCCAGGTGACCATCGTCGAGTCCAAGGGCATGGGCGGTTCCGCCGTGCTGACGGACGTGGTCCCGTCCAAGACCCTCATCGCCACCGCCGACTCCATGCGGCGGGCCGGGCGGGCCGCCGGGCTGGGCGTGGACCTGGGGGACCGCGCCGCCGTCGCGGACATGCCGGTGGTCAACCGCAGGCTGCTGGACCTGGCCTCGGAGCAGTCCCGGGACATCCGCCGCGCCCTGGAGCGGGCGGGGGTCCGCGTGGTCATCGGCCACGGCCGGCTGGCCGGGCCCACCACCGTGGAGGCCGTCACCGAGGACGGCACCGAGACCATCGAGTCCGAGAACATCCTCCTCGCCACCGGTGCCAGCCCCCGCGAGCTGCCCACCGCCATGCCGGACGGGGAGCGGATCTTCAACTGGACGCAGGTCTACTCGCTGACCGAGGTCCCCGAACACCTGATCGTGGTGGGCTCCGGGGTGACGGGTGCGGAGTTCGCCTCCGCCTACAACCAGCTCGGCGCCAAGGTCTCCCTCGTGTCCTCGCGGGACCGGGTGCTGCCGGGTGGGGACCCGGACGCCGCCGCGGTGCTGGAGGACGCCTTCGCCGAGGACGGCGTGAACCTGGTGTCCAAGACCCGCGCCGAGTCCGTGGAACGGACGGAGAACGGCGTGCGCGTCCAGCTCTCCGGGGGCCGGGTCCTCGAGGGCAGCCACTGCCTGCTGGCCGTCGGCGGCATCCCGAACACCGCCGACCTGGGCCTGGAGGCGGCCGGGGTGAAGCTGACCGACTCCGGCCACATCGCGGTGGACGGGGTCTCCCGCACCTCCGCGCCGGGCATCTACGCCGCGGGCGACTGCACCGGCGTCTTCGCCCTGGCCTCCGTGGCCGCCATGCAGGGGCGCGTCGCCGTGGCCCACCTGATGGGGGACGCGGTCAAGCCGTTCCAGCCGCACCTCGTGTCCTCCAACATCTTCACCTCGCCCGAGATCGCCACGGTGGGCGTGACGGAGGCCCAGGTGGCCTCCGGCAAGTACCAGGCGGACATCCTCAAGCTGGACCTGGCCACCAACGCCCGGGCCAAGATGCAGAACGTCACGCACGGCTTCGTGAAGATCTTCGCCCGCAAGGGCTCCGGCACCGTGATCGGCGGCGTGGTGGTGGCCCCGCGCGCCTCCGAGCTGATCTACCCGATCGCCCTGGCCGTCAGCCACAAGCTGCACGTGGACGACCTGGCCAGCACCTACACGGTGTACCCCTCGATCTCCGGCTCGATCTCCGAGGCGGCCCGCCGCCTCCACGTGTACCTGTAGACCCTGCCCCCTGGCCCCCCTCGTTTTGAGGGCGATCCCACCGGTGGGATCGCCCTCACAACGCAGGGGAACGACGCCGGCCCGGCACCTTCCGCAGGATTCCTTGCGGGAGGTGCCGGGCCGGCGTCGGGCGTGGGGTGTGCGGGCTCAGGCGTCCAGGCCGCGCACCGTGTCCAGGGACTTGGTCTTCGTCTCCGGCGCGATGATCAGGGAGATCAGGGTGAGCACGGAGGCGAAGGACAGGTAGTAGCCCACGTGGGCCACCGAGAAGTTCAGCACCAGCCACTGCGCCACGAAGGGGGTCAGGGCCGCGCCGAGGATCGAGGACACGTTGTAGGCGATGCCCGAGCCGGTGTAGCGCGTGTTGGTGGGGAACAGCTCCGGCAGCACGGCGGACATGGGGCCGAAGGTCAGGCCCATCAGGGTCATGCCGACGATCAGGAACAGCATCATCTGCGCGGTGTTCAGTCCCTCGCCCTGGCCGATCGAGTCGGCGGAGAGCCACCAGCCGAAGGTCAGGCCGAAGAGCACCAGCAGGGCCGAGATGACGATCAGGGTGGGCTTGCGGCCGAACCGGTCCGCCAACAGGCCGGAGACGGGCACGAAGGCGGCGAAGAACAGGATGCCGATCAGCTGCAGCACCAGGAAGTCGGCGTAGGGCACGCCCAGGCCGCTGGCCTCGGAGGAGCTGATGGAGTAGGAGAGGATCCACGTGGTCATCAGGTAGAAGAGCACATAGGTGGCCAGCATGATGAAGGTCCCCAGGATGAGCTCGCGCCAGTTCTTGCGGAAGACCTCGCCCAGGGGAGCCTTGACGCGCTCGTCGTTGTCCACGGCGCGCTGGAAGACGGGGGTCTCCTGCAGCTTCAGGCGGACGTAGAGGCCCACGGCCACCATGACGATGGACAGCAGGAAGGGCAGGCGCCAGACCCAGGTGAGGAAGGGCCCGTCCATCTCCGGGTTGGTGGAGTCGTGGTTGAAGGCCACGGTCAGGATGAGGAACAGGCCGTTGGCCAGCAGGAAGCCGATGGGGGCGCCGAGCTGGGGCCACATGGCCGCCCAGGCGCGCTTGCCCTCCTTGGCGGTCTCGGTGGCCAGCAGGGCCGCGCCGGACCACTCGCCGCCCAGGCCCAGGCCCTGGCAGAAGCGCATGATCGTCAGCAGGGCGGGAGCCCACAGGCCGATCTGGAAGTAGGTCGGCAGCAGGCCGATGATGAACGTGGCGATGCCCATCGTCAGCAGGGAGCCGATCAGGGTGGCCTTGCGGCCGATCCGGTCCCCGAAGTGGCCGAAGACGATCGAGCCGATCGGGCGGGCCACGAAGGCCGCGCCGAAGGTGGCCATCGAGGCCAGCAGGGCGGCGCCCTCGTCACCGGCCGCGAAGAAGATCAGCGGGAAGACCGAGACCGCCGCGGTGGCGTAGACGTAGAAGTCGTAGAACTCGATCGTGGTTCCCATCAGGGAGGCGAGCACCACGCGGGAGCGGGGGACACCCAGCTCGGCGGTGCCGTCGTCCTTCCCGGTGGCGTCGGCCTGTGGGCCCGGCAACGGGCCCCCGGAAGACAGGTCTGTGGACATGGGTGCTCCTCGGCAAGGATCATGGTGACTGTTGCCGCTGACGGGTTCGGCGGCCCATCCAGCGTAGTGGTGACGTCCACTAGGCAAGAATGATGTCCATATAGTGGACGGGTCTCGACAGTGGGTCGAGGCTCAGGGTGAGATCCGGGCGCCGCGCGTTGCGTCGCGCGGGTCTCGGCCGGTCCTTCGCTCCGACCTCGCCTCGTCCAGCCACGACGCCCTGACCTGGCCGGAGGCCTTGAGATCGGCGACCGTGGCGCAGCCCATCAGCATCATCGCCGACTCGACTTCCCGCGCCAGCAGCTCGATGGCACGGGCCACGCCCTGCTCGCCGCCGGCCATGAGTCCGTACAGGTAGGCGCGGCCGATCAGCACGAAATCCGCCCCGAGGGCCAGTGCGGAGACGATGTCCGCCCCGGACATGATGCCGGAGTCCAGGATGACCTCGACGCCGGCCCCGGCCTCCGCGCGCACCTCGCCGAGGGCGCGGAGGGAGACGGGGGCGCGGTCCAGCTGGCGGCCACCGTGGTTGGACACCACGAGGCCGTCCGCCCCTGCGTCCAGGGCGCGGCGGGTGTCCTCGGCGGTGAGGACGCCCTTGACGAAGAGCCGTCCGGGCCAGACGGAGCGGATCCACTCGAGATCCGCGATGGACAGGCTGGGGTCGAACATGCCGTTGATGATGGTCGGCAGGTCGGCGGCCGTGTCGCTCAGGGAGGCGAAGGTCAACGGGTCCGTGGTCAGGAAGTTGAACCACCACTCGGGGCGGTACGAGGCGTCCAGCACGGTGCGCAGGCTCAGCTGCGGCGGGATGGTCATGCCGTTGCGCACATCCCGCAGCCGCTGTCCCGCCACGGGGGTGTCCACCGTGACGAGCAGGGTGTCGAAGCCGGCGGCCTCGGCCCGGCGCAGCAGGTCCAGGGACCGGTCCCGGTCCTTCCACAGGTACAGCTGGAACCAGCGGCGCCCCGCCCCGGAGACCCCGGCGACCTCCTCGAGGGAGCGGGTGCCCATGGTGGAGAGGCTGAACGGGATCCCGGCTGCCGCGGCCGCCGAGGCACCGCCGTCCTCGCCCTCCGCCTGCATGAAGCGCGTGAACCCGGTGGGTGCGATCCCGAACGGCAGCGCCGACGGGCCGCCGGCGATCGTGGTGGACAGGTCTGCCGCCGGCGTGGAGTGGAGGATCCTCGGCAGCAGCTCGGTGGCTTCGAAGGCCTCCCGCGTGCGGCGGACCGTCAGTTCCGATCCCGCGGCGCCGTCCACGTAGTCGAACGCCGCCCGGGGGGTCCGCCGCTGGGCGATCCGGCGTAGGTCCCAGAGGTCGGCGGCCGAGGCCAGTCGCGCCGCGCGCCGGTCAAGCGTGGGCGGACGGAGGCGCATCAGGGGAAGCAGCTCGGAGGGCCGGGGCAGGCGGCGGATGAGTCTCGGCACGGGTTCTCCTCCGGTGCGGTGGTGCGGTGGTGCGGCGCGGGGGAGAGGTGGGCTCTGCCCCGAGAAGGTGGTCAGTCGGCGATGACCGCGACCGCGGCACCCGCCGTCACGGTGGCTCCGGTCTCCGCCAGCAGCTCGGTCACGGTCCCGGAGCGGTGGGCGGTCAGCGGCTGCTCCATCTTCATGGCCTCCAGCACCACGATCAGATCCCCCTCGGCCACGGCGTCCCCGACCTCCACGGCGACCTTGACGATGGTGCCCTGCATCGGCGAGGTGAGGGTCTCCCCGCTCGCCCCGGTGGCGGTGGCCCCGCGGGAACCGGCCGAGCCGCGCGACTTGCGCCTGCGGCCGCCGGACTTGGCCCCAGTGGCCACGGTGGAGATGGCGCCCAGGATGGCGGGCAGGGTCACCTCCACGCGCTTGCCGTTGACCTCCACGGTCACGGAGCGGCGGTCGCCGAGCTCGTCCTCCGCGGCTCCCGCCGAGTCAGGCGTGCCCGTGAACGGGGCGATCGTGTTCTCGAACCCGGTCTCGATCCAGCGGGTGTGCACCGTGAACGGACTGCCGTCCGCCGGCGCGAAGGCCGGATCGGCCACCACCACCCGGTGGAACGGCAGCACGGTGGGCATGCCGGCCACCTGCATCTCGGCCAGGGCGCGCCGGGAACGTTCCAGGGCCTGCTGACGCGTGGCGCCGGTGACGATCAGCTTGGCGACCATGGAGTCAAAGGCGCCGGTGATGGTCTCGCCCTCCTCCACACCCACGTCCACCCGGACGCCCGGGCCCGAGGGCAGGCGGAAGCGGGTCAGGGTGCCGGGGGAGGGCATGAAGTTCTTCCCGGGGTCCTCGCCGTTGATGCGGAACTCGAAGCTGTGGCCGCGGACCTCCGGGTCCTCGTAGCCCAGTTCCTCGCCCCGGGCGATCCGGAACTGCTCGCGGACCAGGTCCAGGCCTGTGACCTCCTCGGAGACGGGGTGCTCCACCTGCAGGCGGGTGTTGACCTCCAGGAAGGAGATCGTGCCGTCCGCGCCCACCAGGAACTCACACGTCCCGGCGCCCACATAGCCGGCCTGGCGCAGGATGGCCTTGGAGGACTCATAGAGCCGCTGCTGCTGCTCGGCCGTGAGGAAGGGGGCCGGGGCCTCCTCCACGAGCTTCTGGTTGCGCCGTTGCAGGGAGCAGTCCCGGGTGGAGACCACCACCACGGTCCCGGACGCATCCGCCAGGCACTGGGTCTCCACGTGCCGCGGGGCGTCCAGGAAGCGCTCCACGAAGCACTCGCCCCGGCCGAAGGCCGCCGTGGCCTCACGCACCGCGGACTCGTACAGCTCCGGGATCTCCTCGCGGGTCCGGACCACCTTGATGCCGCGGCCGCCGCCGCCGTGCGCGGCCTTGATGGCCAGGGGCAGGCCGTGAGTGTCCGCGAAGGCCAGGACCTCGTCCGCGGAGGCCACCGGATCGGCGGTCCCCGGGACCAGGGGTGCGCCCACCTGCTGGGCCAGGTGCCGGGCGGAGACCTTGTCCCCGAGCTGCTCGATCGCCGCGGGCGGCGGGCCGATCCAGACCAGTCCGGCGGCCTGGACGGCGCGGGCGAAGTCGGCATTCTCGGACAGGAAGCCGTAACCGGGATGCACGGCGTCCGCCCCGGAGGTCTGCGCGGCCGCCAGGATCTTGTCCACCATGAGGTAGGAGTCCGCGGCGGAGGCCCCGCCCAGGGCGATGGCGTCATCGGCCATGCGCACGTGCAGCGACTCGCGGTCCGGCTCGGCGTAGACGGCCACGGCGCTGAGCCCCTCGTCATGGGCCGCGCGGATGACGCGGACGGCAATCTCCCCGCGGTTGGCCACGAGTACCCGAGAGAACGGTCGGGGTGCGGTCGCGGCGTTCGGCGTCGGCAGGGACATCAGGCTGGGGCTCCTTCACAAGCTTCGGTGCAGTCGGTCTGCGGTGGGGAGACGCCTGACCGCGAGGCGGCCGGGGACGATCCCACTCGCCGAGCCTAGACGGGACCGTGGGTTTCCTACAGGATCCGGGGCCTTTTCCCCGCGCCGCGGGTCTGGGGTTGTAGGAAGTCCACAATATCTGCCGCTTGCCGTCGCCTGCCGCCGCCTGCCGCCGCCTGCCCTCGCCCCAGTCGGCTCCCTCACCCGTCCCGCAGTAGGGCGGCGGCCGGTGCGGGCAGGCGCCAGGCCACCAGGACCCCCACCAGGAGCCCGACGCCGGCCAGGACGGTCGCGACCAGGAACGGGTCACCGGTGTGCAGGGTGGGTGCGAAGCCGATGCCCACGCAGACGGCCACCCCGGTGGAGCCGCCGAGCTGGTCGGCCGCGCGCTGCACGCCCGAGGCCGTCCCGGCGTCGTCGTCCGTCACGCCGCTGACCGCGATGTACTGCAGGCCCACCAGACCGAAGCCCATGCCAGCTGCGATCAGCAGCATCGCCGGGACCATCGCCACGGCGCCGGCGCCCAGGGCGGCCACCAGCGCGATCACGCCCATGGCGGCCGCGGTGAATGCCAGCCCCGCCAGCACGCACGTCCGGGCACCCCACCGGCCCAGCAACCGGGGGACGAGCATGGAGCAGGCGATCAGGGCGACCGCCAGCGGCAGCATCGTCACCCCGGCGCCCAGCGGCCCGATACCCAACCGGTCCTGCAGATAGAACGTGAACAGCAGGAAGGAGGTGGACAGTGCGCCACTGAGCAGCATGGTGGTCAGGTTCGCCCCCACCCGGGCGCGGTGCGCGAAGAATTCCAACGGCAGCAGCGGGTGGCGTGAGCGCGATTCCACCCGCACGAAGCCCAGACCCGCCAGCACGGCCCCGGCCAGGGCCGCCGGCGCGATCCACGCCGGCGTGGACGGCTCGCCCGCCTCGACCACCCCGAGGGTGAACAACAGGGGACAGGCGGTCAGCAGCAGGGCGCCGGGGACATCCAGCGGGGCGGAGCGGCGGCGCACCGGCCGGTCACGCTCCACCAGGAGGACGCCGGTCAGCAGCACGATCAGGATGAAGGGCACCGAGATCAAGAAGATCCACCGCCACCCCAGGTGGGCGGTGATGATCCCGGACAGCACGAATCCGAGCACGAGCCCGCAGCTGGCGACCGCGGCCCACACGCTCAGTGCCCGTGACCGTCGGGGCCCCTCGGGGAACATCAGCACGATGGTGGCCATCGCCGCGGGCAGGGCGATCGCCTCGCCGGCACCCTGCAGCAGGCGCGCGAGGACCAGCACCGTGAAGGACGGGGCCAGGCCGGCCAGCAGGGACGCGGCGCCGAAGACGGCGGTGCCAGCCAGCAGCGTGCGGCGCCGTCCGAGCAGGTCGCCCAGGCGGCCGCCCAGCATCAGCAGGCCGCCGCCGGTGATGGTGTAGCCCACCACCACCCAGGTCAGGGAATGGGCGTCGGCACCGAACTCGGCGCCGATCGAGGGCAGCGCGATGTTGACCACGGTCACGTCGACCGCGATGAAGAACTGCAGCATCGACATGGCGCAGAGCACCAGCCAGGCGCGCGCCGGGGACGGATCGCCGCCGCGCGAGGGACGAAGGGAATGAAGGGTTGGGAACACCAGGGACTCCGTTGCAGACGAGAGGTTCCCGGGCAGCACAGAAGAGGCCGCCCGGGTCTGACGACGAAGCGGCTGGGCGTCTCGAAGAGAGTCTGTCAGGAGGCCCCGCCGCTAGCGGGGCACCCTGGTCACTGCGGCACAGGAGGCCGCGGAAGCTGCTGACATGGTGTCCACGGTATCAGCGCGGGGTGGTCCGGGCGCGCCGTCCGCCCGGCTTCAGGTCTCCCACAGCGAGGTCAGGGAGACCTCCAGGTCCGCGAGCAGCTCTCTCAGCGTGGACACGGAAAGCCCGATCACAGCGTTGGGGTCCCCGTCTACCGCGGTGACGAAGGCCGCCCCGCGGCCGTCGATCGTGAAGGCCCCGGCGCACTGCAGCGGCTCCCCGGTGGCCACATAGGCGGCGACGTCGGCCTCGTCCACCTCCGCGAAGGTCACCGAGGCGCTGGCCAGGGCGCCGACGGCGGGCCGGGAGATCGCCGGACCGCCGCGGGTGTCCACCACCCAGTGACCGGTGTGGAGCCGGCCCGTCCGCCCGGACTGCATCCGCCACCGCTCGAGGGCCACCTCGGGCTCCCACGGCTTGCCGTAGGCCACGCCGTCCAGCTCGAACACCGAGTCACACCCCACCACCAGGGCCCCGGCGGCGTCCGCGTGGACGGCCACGTCCTCGGCCTTCGCCCGGGCGAGCAGCTCCGCCGTCTCGGCGGGCCCGGCCAGGGGATTGGCGGCGGCGATGGCGTCCTCATCCACATCGGAGACGAGCACCGTGAACGGGATGCCGGCCGCCTGGAGGATCCGCGCCCTCGCCGGGGAGGCCGAGGCCAGCACGAGGCGCGGTGCGGCGCTCACGCGAGCGCCGACCGCAGGGTGTCCAGACCCATCGAGCCCAGACGCAGGGCGCGGGTGTGGAAGGCCTTGAGGTCGAACTCGCGCCCGGCGGCCGCGGCGCGCGAGGCGTGCTCGGTGCGGATCTGCTCCCAGATGCGCTGACCGACCTTGTAGGACGGCGCCTGACCGGGCCAGCCGAGGTAGCGGATGAACTCGAAGCGCACCTGGCCCGGGGTGTCGTTGAGGTGCTTGTTCAGGAACGTGAAGCCCTGCTCCGGGGTCCACACCCCGCCGCCCTCGGACTCCGGGGCCTCGAAGCCGCAGTGCACGCCGATGTCGAACACCACGCGGGCCGCGCGCATCCGCTGGGCGTCCAGCATGCCCAGGTGGTCGCCCGGATCGGTCAGGTAGCCGAACTCCTCCATCAGCTGCTCGGCGTACAGCGCCCAGCCCTCGCCGTGGCCGGAGGTCCACAGGGCGTTTCGGCGCCAGCTGTTCAGCTCGTCCTGCGCCAGCATGGCGGTGCCGATCTGCAGGTGATGGCCCGGCACTCCCTCGTGGTAGACGGTGGTCTTCTGCTCCCAGGTGGTGAAGGAGTCCTCGCCCGGCGGCACGGACCACCACATGCGCCCGGGCCGGGAGAAGTCCTCCGAGGGCCCGGTGTAGTACACCCCGCCCTCCTGCGTGGGGGCGATCATGCACTGGACCCGGTCCATGGGCGCCGGGATCTCGAAGTAGCGCGTCATGGACTCCAGGGCCTCGTCGGTGACCTGCTGCATCCACTCGCGCAGGGCGTCGGTGCCCTGCAGCCGGCGGGCGGGGTCCGTGTTGAGCACCTCGCGGGCCTGCTCGATGCTCGCGCCGGGCTTGATCCGCTCCGCGTCCTCGCGCTGCGCGGCGATGATCCGGGCGAGCTCCTCCTGGCCCCAGGCGTAGGTCTCCTCGAGGTCCACCGTGGCGCCCAGGAACTCCTGCGAGTAGAGCGAGTACAGGTCCTTGCCCACGGCGTCGCGCTCCGGGGCGATGTCCCGCAGGTCCTCGCGCAGGAAGGACGCGAGGGCCCGGTAGGCCTCGCCCGCGCCGCGCGCGGCGGCCTGGAGCTGCGTCATCAACGTCGGGGGCACGACGCCGGCTGCCTCCGCGCGCTCGAGGAGTTCCGGGAAGAATCCGCCGGGCTCGGAGTGTGCCTGGGACTGCTCGATCACGACGTCGATCTGGCGGCGGGCCGCGACGTGGCCCTCGTCCCGCGAGGCGCGCAGGGAGGCGGCGTAGCCGGCCAGGGCGTCCGGGAGGTTGGTCAGGCGGCCGGCGATGTGCGCCCAGTCCTGTTCGGTCTCCGTGGGCATCAGGTCCAGGATGCCGCGGATCTCCTGCGCCGGGGAGGCCAGGTTGTTCAGCTCGGTGCGGCCGGTGGCGTGCAGTCGCCGTTCCAGTCCGATGCGCTCGCGCAGGGCGGCCATGGTGACGCGGTCCACCTCGTCGGCGGGCTCGAGCTTCTCGAGGTCCGCGAGCAGCCGCTGGTTGAGCTGGTCGTCCTCGGCCGTGCCGGCGGGGGAGTAGTCCGAGTACTCGGTCTCCCGGCCCGGGTGGCCCAGCGCGGTGGCCTCCTCCGGGTGGAGGGCGAGGGTGTCGGCGAAATAGCGGTCGGCCAGCGCGTCGATGGCACTGGGATGGCGGGTCTGACGTGCGGAGTCGGTCATGACAGCACACTACTCGGGGCAGGGGGAAGCCATGGTCGAGGGGAGATCGCGGCGCATGGCGGCGGTGGTCCGCTTGGGGCGGAAGCCGAGGCGCTCGTAGAGCCGGGTCGCGCCGGTCGGGCTCGAGGAGTCCACGTCCAGGTCGACGAGGTCGTAGGAGCCCGTCTCGAGGGCCAGGCCGATGGTCCTGGCGAGGCAGGCCGCGGCCAGACCCCGGCCACGGGCGGTCGGGACGGTGCCGACGAGATTGACGTAGAGCTCACGGTCGATCCACTGTCCGCAGAGCACGTACGCGAGCACCTCCCCGGACCGTTCATCGACGGCGATGGTGGAGACGTCGTCGCGGTTGGAGCGGGAGGTCCACCGTTCGTGCCAGGTCTCCTCAGAGGTCGGGGCGGATCCCCAATGATCGCGGAAGGCGAGGTTGTGTGAGGAGCGCACGGGCGTTTCGTCCGCCGGCACGGGGCTGCGTAGGGCCACACCTTCCACGGTCGGCGGCTCCGGCGCCCCCGTCAGGTCACGGGTGAGGGCGTTGAAGTGCCGCGCGACCGCGTATCCGCGTTCGATCAGCAGCGCGCGCGCCGAGGATCCCTCGGTCTGCCCGCCCGCGCTCAGGTAGCCAGGCTGCTGGGGATGCATGGTCGAGGCACGATCCCGGGCCCGCGCCTCGAGCCGGTCCATCAGTTCGGTACCCAACCCCCGGCCGCGGTGGTCGGCGTGCACCCCTCCCTCGACGAAGGTACGGACCAGACCCTCATGGCTGAGGGTGGAGCTGCAGTGGGCCAGACCGAAGGCGACGAGCTGCTCGCCATCCCACACCGCCCAGGAGTCCTCAGCGGGATTGAGCGACGTGGACTCCAGCTCCTCGCGCAGATCCTCGGCAGCCAGGTACTCCTCGGTGCCGTCGACGTCGGCGAGATGGTTGACGAGCACCGCCCATGACGTCACGTCCGCGACGCTCAGTCGCGTCCACCGGTAGTCGGTCATGGGGACACCCTTCTCCTATCCGGGCCGGTCACCCACCTGCCGACCTCAGAGCACAGTAGCTCACAGTGGGGCGCGACCTCACCAACTGGCTGGATGGCCCAGCCGACGTTGACGTCGGAATCACGGTGGCCTTCGGGTTCTCGTCGGTCAGAGTCGTCATTCTCCTCGAGGGTTCGATCCACTGGCACCGATCCGCTGCCCGGACCACTTCCTCGGGCATTGAGCGCGTTGGAGTGGGCCTTCACCCTACGAAGTCGGTCAGAGCGCGGCGGATCGCCTCCGAGCGTGACAGGTGCTCCCGCTCGGCCCCTTCATCCAGCGCCGCAATCTCCTCAGCGGTGAGGCGTACGGCAACGACCTGCCTTGGTTCAGCCGCGCGACCGGGGCGACCGCGCCCGCGGCGCTTCAAGTCCTTGACGTCATAACCGGCTTTGGCCTCGTCTGCCCACTTCTGGATCTGCTCGCCACTGACCATGAACAAATCGTATGACGAAAATAGGCTGTGCATTAGCTGCAGCACTCCGGTCCTTGGCATGAGCGGGCGCCGAGCCACTAAGTCCGTTTCGGGTGGGGATGGTGCATCGGGAACCGGACCCGTCGGTGAACTGCCGGAGGGCCCCAGTCGACTACTACATCATCGACGCACACCAATGGCACAACGTGGTGGATCGGTCTTTCGACGTGTCCAAGCAGAGGAAGGCACTGGCAACCCAGTACGACAAGCGTGCACTGACCTACCGCAGAGGAGTGACCCTGCGGGCTATCACCATCTGGTGCCGCGCCCTACGGTAGAGGGACCGGAGAGCCTGAGGCGCCCATAGATCTGGAGTACGACCAGAGATGACGCAACCGCCAGCGGACAGATCATATGCACCAGACCGGCACACGGTGGCCATGGCCTTTGCAGCCGTGCTGGCCGTCCCCGTCGGACTGGGTCTTGCCATGTTCGGTTACCTCGGCTGGCTCATCGGTCCGCTGGTACTGGCCTTTGGGCTCCTCAGTCGAACCCTAGGCCGCAAAGGGGGACTCTGGGCGATCTGGATTGGCGCGGGCCTGATCCTGGGGACGCTGTCCTACATCGGCCTCGGCTTGCTCACACCCGATGGGTCGCCAACCGAAAGCGGATCCGGGCAAGCATAACGATGTCCGTCGATGCCGATGGCAGTCGTGCGGCATTGCCGGGGGCGAGTCTTGTTGAATGGGGGAATGGATATTCGCCCCTGCACCGACGCGGACCTGCGTTTGTTGTGCTCACGCTGGAAGACGCCCGGCGGCGTCCACGAGAGGCACCATGCCCGCCATCTGGCCGGTGAGGTCACCTACCTGGTCGCGTGGCAGGGCCAGGAGCCACTGGGCTCCGGAGTACTGCAGTGGGGTGGCTGCATCGGGTCTAACGCGCGGACCGCGTATCCCGATGCGGTGGAACTCAATCACCTCCTTGTCCGTGACCACTGTCGCGGACAAGGAGTGGGTAGCGCTCTGATCGCCGCCGCTGAGGCCCTCGCAGCGCAGACCGGCCGACACCAGATGGCGATGGGCGTCGCTGAGGACAATCCGGATGCCGAACGCTTGTACCGGCGTCTGGGTTACCGCTCCACCGGGGTGATCGATGTCAGTGAGTATGACTGGATCACCGCCGAAGGGTCAGTCCGACATGAGACCGAGCACGATCACCTGCTGGTCAAGGACCTCAGCCTCACCATGGAACGTGTCCGCTGATCTCTTGCTGGTGCACACAGCTGGGCCGTCCCACGACGGGACCCCTTACCGGTCAACCCTCAGCGGCAGAGTTGAGCGTCTATGCGACGGCGCGGAAAATGAGCTTGAGGCCGAGGGCGTCGGAGACCTTGAGCACGGTTGACCAGGTGGGGTTGCCCTGGTCGGAGAGTGCCTTGTAGAGCCCGTCGCGGCTCATCCCGACACGGCGGGCCAGTTCACTCATGTTGCCTGAGCGGGCGATCGCTCCCAGAGCGCGGGGTACGGCGGCGGGATCCTCGGCAGACTCCTCCAGAGCGATCTGCAGGTAGGCCGCGACGTCGTCGATGTCGTCGAGGTAGTCGGCGGGGTCAAAGCGGGTGTACTGCTCAGTGGTCATTGTCGTCCTCCGTCGCTTGCCACTCTGAGGCGAGTTGGTGCGCCTTGGCAATGTCGCTCTGTTGTGTCGACTTGTCGCCTCCGCAGAGCAGGAGCACCAAGCGGTTGCCGCGTTGTGCGTAGTAGACCCGGTAGCCCGGCCCATAGGTAAGCCGAAGTTCCAGGACGCCCTGGCCGACAGCCTTGACGTCACCGGGGTTACCGTGGGCTAGGCGGTCGATCCTGGACAGGATCCGCAGCCGGCCCTGTCGGTCCTTTAGCTTGCGCAACCACCGGTCGAAGTCGTCAGTGGTGAAGACCTCGGCCATGTGTCGACTATAGTCGACAGAAGTAGCTTACTTCAAGGACCATCGGCATGAACGGACAGCCCGCCTGCCGAACCGCCTTCAACGACGCTGGGCGCCAGATGGGTGAGAAGCCGTCGCTGTCCGCACGGGGATCCCCACCCAAAACGGATCTAGTGGCTCGGCGCCCGCTCATGCCAGGGGTCGGAGTGCTTCCTCTACTGCACAGCCGATTTTCGTTATACGATTTGATCATGGTCAGTGACGAGCAGATCCAGAAGTGGGCAGACGAGGCCGAAGCTGGTTACGACGTCGAGGAATTGAAGCGCCGCGGACGCGGTCGCCCCGGTCGCGGCGCTGAGCCGATGCAGGTCGTTGCCGTGCGCCTCACCGCGGAGGAGATTGCGGCACTGGATGAAGTAGCCGAGCGAGAGCACCTGTCACGCTCGGAGGCGATCCGCCGCGCCCTGACTGACTTCGCAGTGTGAAGGTTCACGCCAGCGCCCTTAAGCACGGAGTGCTTCCCGAGGACGCGATCCAGGCTGCCGACTGGTGCCAGTGGATCGAACCCCTTGAAGAAGACGACTGGCCGCATCGTGAGTTACGGCTTGGCTTCGATACCCGCGCTCGATTGCTTGAGACCGTTGTGCTGGCCTTCGAAAGTGGCGAACAGATGGTGATCCATGCCATGCCCGCCAGACGCCAATACTGGGACCTACTTCCTTGATCCCCGCCTCGTTCTTGCCGCGATGCGGCCACATGTGCCGCTGAGGGATCGTCCACCGGCCGGCTGAGGTTCCGTTGACGGTGCGTTCCCCCTCGGGCGATGGAGACCAGTTTTCGCGCATGCTGAAGCAGGTCGTCCCTCCGACCTGGATCGACCGTTCTCACGTCTGGATCTGGCTTTGCCTGAACAACGTGCGTCGGGTTTCATATGTTCATGGGTCTGACGAAGCGGTACATGGAAGAGGTTGACGCCCGCGGATACTCCGACCAGTCCGGCAGGGTCTGCTCAAAGTGCATCACCGAGCCCACACTTTCCGCGGTCATCCGCGAAGAGGGCGAATCGTGGGCCGACGCCGAAGACGAGGCAGCTGCCGCCTGCGAGTACTGTCAGGAGGTGCCGCAGGCACCTGAATCACTGGCCGAACTCGAGCGGGTAATAGAACTCGTCGTCGGAGGCCTGCGGGCCGAGTACGACGATCCAGCAGAGGAAGCTGGCTGGGACGGACGCGAAGGCGGCTACCAGGTCCCGACCTACGACACCGACGATCTCCTGCGGGAACATGAGGTCGCCGAGAACGGCAAGCTCATCGACGACATCGCAGGAGCCATCAACAACACTGTTTGGTGCCAGCTCCATCCGTACGAATCAACTGAAAGCCAAGCACTCCAGTGGGGATGGTCGGCGTTCTGCCAATACGTGAAGACTCGGCGCCGATTCACGTTCCTCACCCCGGAGGCAGATCCCACGCTCGGAGCCGGCGACATCCCTCTCCACGCCGTTCCCGCAGCAGTCGTGCGATCAGTTCAACACTCTGGCCTGACAATAGTCAGTCCTGCCGGCTCCACCTGGTGGCGCGCACGCGTTCATCCCGCTGACGAGGCCCACAAGACAGCCAAAGAGATCGGAACTCCTCCAAGCGAACATGCCCGCGACAACCGCATGACGCCGACGGGCATCGGCGCATTCTACGGTGCCTCCACCTTGCATGGAGCCAGAGCCGAGGTCGCTGGGTACGCAGAAGCGGACCACGACGCGACCGTCGGCCAGTTCACCCAGCTGACTGACCTAACCTTCATCGACCTACGCGATTGGCCCCCGGTCCCGTCGCTGTTCGACGACCGCGCTCGTCACCTGCGTGGTGCCCGGACCTTCATGCACGATTTCATCACCGACGTCACCAAGGTCGCTGACCCGAGCGATACCCAGAACCTCGACTACATCCCGACCCAAATCATCGCTGAACACCTGCGTTACGATCTCCCGGTCGACGGCATCCTGTGGCGTTCCACCAAGGACCGCGATGTCACTGTCTGCGTCCTTTTCCTAGACAACGACGCGATGGCCGACTGTGACGACACAAATGAACAGTCCCATCTCGGACTGGATCCGATGTCGGTCACCCACATCTCAGGGCCACTCTGACAGTCATTCGGGAACATTGGAGCTCTACGCCGGAGTAGCCGGCTCAGAATCCATACAGCGACTATGGAGCCCCTCGGGTACGACTACGGCATCAGCAGCGAGTCCGCCATCCGCATCCGCTGCGACCTACGCACTTCAAAGCCGTGTCGTGTCGCCGAGAATTACACTCAATGTGAGCGTCCAACCCCACGCTGTGTTCGTCCTGCGGCCTACCCACTCACCGTGGCCATAAGGGATCCCCCGCTGGGGCGGTGCTGGCAAACTGCTTCTTGGTCCATCGTCGGACCGGTGAGTCGTTCCCCCTCACGGGACAATCCAGCGGTGTGACGAACGGTGGGCTCACCTGATCCTCATCCGGTCCACTCGTCCGGGTTCAGGCGGCCCCGGTGCTGGCCTTCAAAGAATGCCGATGGTGGGGGCGAGGTCCTTGACCAGCAGGAGATCGCGCTCGGTCTCATGCTGGACTGCTCCCTCGGCGGTGATCCAGTCGTACTCGCTGACATCGACGACGCCGGTGAGGCGGTAGCCCAGGCGGCGGTACAGGCGTTCCGCGCCCTGGTTGTCGTCGGCGACGCCTACCGCTATCTGGAAACGGCCAGCTTGCCATGCGAGGGCCTCAGCGGCGGCAATGAGGTCGCTGCCCACGCCCTGTCCACGGTATTGGTCACGGACCTGCAGGTGATTGATCTCCACCGCCTGTGGGTACGCGGTTCGGGCATTCGACCCGATGCACCCGCCCCACTGCACCACGCCGGAGCCCAGCGGCTCCTGATCCTGCCACGCGACCAGGTAGGTGGCCTGGCCGGCCTGCTGACGGGCATGGTGTGCCTCGTGGACGCCACCGGGCGTCCTCCAGTGCAAGCACAACACGCTCAGGTCCTCGTCGGTGCAGGGGCGAATATCCATTCCCCCATTCAACAAGACACGTCCGGTCGGGGATGGGTTACCGGACATGGGGCTACAAGGTTGAGTGGCGGGCATTGAACCTTCGGTTAGTGAGGGATACGGCGATGGGCGGCATCCCTCCTGCTGAGTCAGTATGACGGGCATTCCATCGGAGACCGTGCATGTGAACCTTCGAACGCACTGCTGCCGGCGTGAGCTGGAATAGGTTGCGAGGCATTCAGCGAGCCGTAGAGGAGTGAGGACCGGTTCACCAATTCTCCTTCACGTTAGACGGATCCGCGCACCGTCCGTAAACTGCCATGTCGCTAGGGGTGTATGGAACAGGACGCCAGCACATTCCCTCGTACATCTGGAACGGCGAAGGGTCTCGGGTGCTCTGAGTTGATAAGACGTAAATCGGGTTATCGTCGTCGCCGATTGTCTGGGTAGTCGTTTTGCCGTTCACGAGAACTTCGAGGTTGATCGCCGTCTGGCACAGTCCGCCCCCATAGCTTGGGAGAATTGTGATGACTAAGTACTCCGTTTCTTTGTCTTCGAGGGTAATGGTCCGGTCGCGGAAGAAAGGTACGTACTTCAGCGGATGCTCTGGATCTTGGGTGACTGGCTCATCGAATGGTTCGTCAAGGCTTAATACCACTCCGATGGAAGGCGGAATTCCTCCGCGCCCATCCATGTTGATTAAGTAGGCGCTGTCTGCGGGGTAAGAGCATTCCGGCGACGGATGGATTCCGACGATCCGGACCTGATCCCGTCTATTGCCTTTAACCTGAATCTTTACCTCTTTTGGTCCTGCTGTGATGGCATCTCGCTCTCGGAACCACTGCTCACGTTGCTCCCCACGTAAAGTCTCCAGTCGGTCTAGATCTGCGTTAGTGACGCCACCTACGAGCAGGAGATCTTCACCAGGAACCTCTGCATCAATCGAAACGACACTCGTCAGGACAGGGTCACCATCTCTGAAGAAATCAGAAACGTTATCCGCGAAGGGTTGGATCCAACCAACCAGTATTTCAGATACCACGGCAACCGCGATTGCCAGGGAGGTGGCTACGATCTGAACCAACTTCCTAGATTTCTTTTTCGATTCAGGCACGTGTGGGTCTCGAGCGGTGCGCCTTTGAGGTCTCATGGTTCCTTCCCCTGCGTTTCTCGTGTGGAACGAACTATAAGCACATTCCGACCGTTGAGGGGATAGCCAGCCCGTGCTTCAATTTGTGCGAAAATGGATGCCTTCGTGGATCTATTGGTCGATGGACAAATCGACGTTAGTGGGAATGCGAATATCGCTTCATCGAGGCCTATTAATATTGCGATCGGACCAGTGAACGGATTCGTCAGTAAAACGCTTCGAGTCGGCGTCTTAACCGTGATTCACCAATCATTGTGCTGCGTGGGGGACGTAGCCGGGTCGGTGGATTCAGGCTAAAGCCCGGCAGGTAGAGCGAGGTTTGGCACTCAAGCAAGCATGATCCAGTGGGGGAACGACATCCGGTGACGCCAGTGGCCCTTCGTTTTCCACGGGCTGGCGTGCCGCAGAGGGGTCGGTGCCACACATCTCAGGTTTGTGGTGCCGGCTCACTCAGATGGAGGGGCATCGCTGCGCCGAATCTTCGAGGGCCAGCCGCATCGTCCGTTGCCGCCGCGGAAGTAGACTAGGCCGTTCCGACCGATGCTCGAAACGGTTTGCGCCTCGGACCAGACGTGAACTTCTCCGGTGGCGGGGTCAACGTGCCTCTGCTCATGGTCGACAATATCTCCGCTTCTCAGGCGCAGTTTCCTGAGCGCAACAGCCGTCCGCGCGGCGAGGTGGTGCTCGATCCAAGCCGAAGCCACTGGACGCGAGAGTTCTGCCACCTCGCCGGTATGACCCAACTCCCGCAGGACCGCCTGCTGCCGTTCGGTCGCCGGGTAAAGCTGCTCTTGCCAGATCGTCGGGCGAAGCCAAGCTTCGATAGCCGCCGCAAGCACGACGCGTGACTCGTCGGTAAACCTATACCCGACCTTCAGCGCCAGGCCCAGCTGCTCGTCGGTTGGCGGACCCGCGGACTCTTCCAGCAGTCGCGTCGGCTCACGCCAGCCCGGGAAGGCCATGACACGAGTATGCCGGAGAGTCATCGTCCAGCGAAACGATGCGTGGCGCGGCCGGATGCCCTTCTCAACGCCACGGGGGACGCCGCTGGCTCAGACGTCGCGCCACGTGATGTGCTTGTGCTTGTCTGGCTCGACCCGCGGCTGTCTGAGGACGACGAGACGTGGGAGCGGCACGAGGAGGCGGTGGGGCACGAGGACGAGGTGGCAAGTGTGCTGGCCGACTGTCAGGTTCAGAAGCGGACGGCACTCATGTCAGAAGCAGTCTTCACTGATCGACCAGGTGACCTCAGAAGCGACCCGTAGGGGGATCCCCTTGCGGAACGCGAGCCCCAACGACGATCGTCCGCCGCAACATGCCGCCACGGAGCTTCTAAAGAACCCCGCCATTTAGCGGATTAAGTCACATTCGATCCAAGAGTCGATTGATTGGTAAGGCGTCATCAATTCGTGTCCACGAGGACACCTGCCGTTGGACGGGCCTCTGCTGAGAGCATATTCCGGCTCACCCCTGCGCACCCATTTGCGTTGTTGTATACACCGAACATATTGTCTCTTGCATGCCCAACTACCGATTGCCTGACAACTCCCGACCCCGTCCGTCTCGTTCAGGGCGCTGTGGCCGTCTCGCTGGGGTGGGCACCGTCCTGGCGGGCGCGTTGCTTCTGTCAGCCTGCTCTGTCGGCGGATCTTCCACCGCCGGCGCGTCCAAGGAACCGCTGAGTGTGTATGCCACCACCGGGTACCTCGCGGACGCGGTGGCGAACATCGCCCCGGAAGCGGAGGTGACCACCATGGTGGGCCCGGGCGGGGATCCGCACACCTACCAGCCCTCCACACAAGACATCCAGGCCCTACAGAGCGCCGACGTGGTGCTATGGAACGGCCTCCACTTGGAGGCGCAGATGATCGATCAACTGGAGAGCCTCGGCGAGGCCCAGCTGGCCGTCGGCGATCAGATCCCGGAGGACCTGCTGCTGGGCTGGGAGGACACCGATGCCGAGGGCAACGCACTGCACGACCCCCACATCTGGAACAGCCCCGAGGCCTGGAGGCTGGCGGTAGGTCACGCGGCGGACCATCTGGCGCGGATTGACCCGGACAATGCGGACACCTACCAGGCCAACGCGGACGACTACATCGGCCAGATCCAGCGCGTCCACGCCGAGGCCGAGGACCTGCTGGGCACCATCGACGAGGAAGACCGGGTGCTGATCACCGGCCACGATGCCTTCGCCTACTTCGTGCAGGCCTACGGCATCGAGGTCCACGCCACCGACTACATCTCCACCGAGGCCCAGCTCTCCCCGCAGGAACTCAGTGACCTCGCGGACCTGATCGTGGAGAACGAGGTGCCGGTGATCTTCCAGGACAACCAGGCCAACCCGCAGGCCATCACCTCCCTGCGCGAGGCCGTGGAAGCTCGCGGCTGGGAGGTGAAGATCTCCGACGAGGAGCTGTATGCCGACACCCGCGGAGCCCAGGCGGACGTCGACACCTACCTGGAGGTCTACGAGCACAACGCCCGCTCCGTCGCCGACGCTTTGGGCCAGGGGCAGGAGGAGGGGCAGTGATCGCCTGCCAGACCAGCGGCCTCAGCGTCGCCTACCACACCGAGCCGGTGCTGCGCAACGTCGACTTCTCGGTGTCGGCCGGCGCGGTGATGGGTATCGTGGGCCCCAACGGCGCCGGCAAATCCACCCTGATCAAAGCCATGCTCGGCCTGGTCACACCGCTGACCGGAACCAGTGAGTTCTTCGGCCAGTCCCTGAGCCGGGTCCGCCAGCGAGTCGGGTACATGCCGCAGTTCACCTCGGTGGATTGGGACTTCCCGACCACGGTCCGAGACGTGGTGCTGATGGGCACCTATGGGCGTCTGGGCTGGTTGCGCCGGCCGGGCCGCGCGGAGAAGGAGACTGCCGCAACAGCGATGGCCCAGACCGGGATCACCGACCTCGCCCGTCGGCAGATCGGTGAGCTCTCGGGCGGCCAGCGCCAGCGGGTCTTCCTGGCGCGGGCCTTGGCCCAGGAGCCCGACCTGTTCTTCATGGACGAGCCCTTCCAGGGGATCGATGCGAAGAGCCAGCGGGCCATCGTCTCCGTGCTGCACCGGCTGCGGCAGGCCGGCAAGACCGTCGTGATCGTGCATCACGACCTGGCCACGGTGCAGGACTTCTGTACCCACGTGACCCTGCTGAACCAGACCGTCGTCTCCTGCGGGCCCGTGGATGAGGCGTTCACCAGCGAGCATCTCCGGCATGCGTACCGGGTCGGTGACACCGAACAGGGATTCTTCGAGCCCGACAACTCCCGGGGCCCTCGTGTCGAGGTCGCCCCGTGAGCGACGTCCTCGGCGCGTTGATGGGGCCGGGCGCGTTCTTCGACGACCACACCTTCCGGATGGCGTTCTTCGGCACCGCGGTGATCGGCCTGGTGGCCGGAGCGCTCGGCAGCTTCGCCTACCTGCGCAAGCAGTCCCTGATCAGCGACGTCATCTCACACTCCGCACTGCCCGGCACCCTGGGGGCCTTCCTGCTCGCTGTCGTGGTGCTGGAGGTCGACGGACGCAACATGGCCGTACTGATGCTCGGAGCGGTCGTGGCCGGCACCCTGGCGGTGGGTCTGGCCCAGTACGTCACCCGGGCGACGAAACTGAGCATCGACGCCGCCATGGCCATCACCCTGTCCCTCTTCTTCGGCGCGGGGATGCTGCTGATGCGGATCATCAGCAACGGCGCTTACCCGGGCAAGGGCGGCATCCAGGACTACCTGTTCGGCAACGCCTCCGTGATCACCAAGGCCGACCTGATCGCCAGCATCTCCGTAGGCACCGCCGCCCTGGTGCTGATGGTGGTGTTCTGGAAGGAAATCACCTTACGCACCTTCGACCCGGACCACTCCACCGTGCTGGGTTTCCATGCCCGGGCGATCGACGCCTTGATGTTCATCACCATCGTGATTGCCATCGTCATCGGCGTGAAAGCCGTGGGCCTGGTGCTGATGGTCGCGTTCGTGGTGACCCCACCGTCCGCCGCACGGCAATGGACCCGCACCCTGCCGGCCATGGTGGTGCTCTCCGGGATCATCGGGGGCCTCGGCAGCGGCCTGGGAGCCTACCTCTCCATTGCGGTAGGCGGCGTGCCCACCGGGCCGCTGATCGTACTGACCCTCTTCGCCTTCCTCGTGCTCTCGCTGCTGCTCGCCCCTGGACGCAGCCTCATCACCCGAGCACGAGGCCGCACCCGCCACCGACGGATACTACTGCGCCAGCTGGTCGCCGAACGGGAAGCACACATCGAACCGCAGGGTAGCACCACGTTGCCGGGGGCGGGACAGTCATGAGCTTCCTGCTGGGAGCCACACTGGTGGCCGTAACCATGGCGATGGCTTGCGCGCTGCCCGGCGTGTTCGTCGTGCTGCGGAAGAACTCCATGCTGGTCGACGGAATCGGGCACGCCGTGCTGCCCGGCATCGTCATCGGCTACGCCATCACCCAGGACCTGGGCTCACCGTGGCTGATCCTCGGGGCAGCCCTGGCCGGCCTCGTGGTTGTCCTGGGCAACGAGTACCTGACCCGCACCGGGCTCTTGGCCGGAGACTCCCCGCAGGGGTTGGTGTTCCCGGCCCTATTCAGCATCGGAGTGATCATGGTGACCGCGGACTTCGCCAACATCCACCTCGACACCCACGCCGTGCTGGTGGGAGACCTGAATCTGGCGTCATTCCAGCAGCTGACGATCGAAGCACCGGGCCGATCGCCCAATCTCGACCTGGGGCCTGTCTACCTGTACGTGATGCTCGCCGTGCTGCTGGTCAACGTGGCTTTCCTCGCCGCGTTCTATCGGCAGCTGAAACTCACGACCTTCGACCCGCAGTTCGCCCGGACCCTCGGCATCCGCTCCGGAGCGCTGAACACCGGGTTCATGTTCCTCGTCTCCATCACGGTCACGGCGGCATTCAACGGAGCCGGTGCCATCCTCGTGATCGCCCTGATCGTGGCGCCGCCGGCCACCGCCTACCTGCTCACCGATCGACTGCCAGTGATGATCGGCCTGACCGTGGGAATCGCCGGAGCCGGCGCCGTCGGGGGGTTCTGGGCGGCGTATGCGGCCAACGCGGCCACCAGCGCCGGCATGTCCGTGTTCTACGGAGTTGTGTTCCTGCTGGTCCTCGCCGCCACTCGAGCGGCCAGGGCTCGGAGGCGTCGGTCCTCCCTCCAGCGCACCACCGGGACCCGGCCGACCACACCGGAGCAGGCGCTGATCGGCTGAAACCGACCGGTCAAGACCCGGCCGGTCACGCGGCCGCTGGGCCCACCGGGGAGACCCAGACCGCGTCCGTGGCAGCGCGGCCGAGCACGAGCGGGGCGGCCTCGCCCACCTGCACCTGCAGCGAATCCGAGTAGGGCGGCCCGGCGGAGATGACGAGTTCGGCGCCCACCACCAGGCAGCGTTCGGCGAAGAAGCGCAGCAACTGCGGATCATCATCGGAAATCCGCTCGACCACCAGCCGCGCACCGGGCCTCGACGCGGAGAGGTTCTCCACCGAGGGGACCCGTTCCACGGCTCCCGAGGGCGAGGGGATGGGATCACCGTGCGGGTCCCGGACTGGGTGCGCCAGGAGCTCATCGATGCGCCCGATCATGAAATCGGAGACCGCATGCTCAAGTACCTCTGCCTCGTCATGGACCTCATCCCAGCCGTAGCCGAGCACCTCGACCAGGAACGTCTCGATCAGCCGGTGCCGACGCACCATAGCGACCGCATACCCGCGGCCCACCGTCGTGAGCGTGACGCTGCTGCCATACCGAGCGTGTTCCACCAGGCCCTGCTCCACGAGCTTGGGCAGAGCCCCCGACACCGTGGACAGCTTCAACCCGGTTTTCTGCGCAATCGTGGAAGCGGTCACGGGGCCATCCGACCACTCCTGCAGGTTCCAAACGGCCTTCAGATAGTTCTGAGTACTGGCGGACAGATCAACGACAGACACGACCACCAGCCTACGAGAAAGTCCCCCTACGTAGCGACCGACGACTCCTTATGCGCGCGACCGGAAGCAAACACCGCCAGATTGCATGCGCTGCCTACTCAACCGTGCCCGTTTGGGAAATCACGACTGGGGCGGGGCGCGGTGCTTGAACCTGCTGCGGCGGCTGTGCCGCAAGTGGAACCTCTCCCGGACGAACCCGTGGCTGGCCTCAGCGAACGAGAGTGCTCGTGGCACCGTGCCCCGTAAGACCCGCCCGGTGAAGTGTTCGGTGCAGGGGCCCTATCCGGAACTGGCGGAGCGTTGGGGGCAATAGACCGTTCCTCCCCGTATTCCGCCGGCGTCCCATGCTCCGTTCAGCAAGGTCCGGCCCCGGCTGGCAGCGATCGACCTCCGCTGGGATGCGCCGAAACTTCTGCACTCAAAGCGGAGGTCAGCGCTGCCCGGCGGCGTGCTTCCAGGAGTCGGAGCCCGGGCGGGCCCACAGTCCCAGCCGGCGGCGGCGGTCCAGTGTGCGGTCCGGGCCTCGCCGGCCAACGTCCTCACGGCGGTGCTGCTCGGCCTGCACGGCCACGGCCTGCAGCACAGCGGTCAGGGCGGCCGTCTCTTCCGCGTCGAGGGTGCCCTTGACCACGAGCTCGGGATGGTCGTTCTGCATGCTCTCCTCCTGATTCATTGATGTCTGGTTCACTGTCCGGTTCCCTGACGGTCCGACGGTCACAGCGGGATGTTCCCGTGCTTCTTGGCGGGACGGGACTCGCGCTTGTGGAACGTGGCCCGCAGGCCGCGCACGATCTGCGTCCGGGTCTCGGCGGGGGTGATCACGGCGTCCACGTAGCCGCGGTCGGCCGCCTGGTACGGGTTGAGCAGCTCGGCCTCGTAGTCCCGGACGATCTCGGCGCGCTTGGCCTCCACATCCCCGCCGGACGCCTCCACGTCCTTGAGGTCACGGCGGTAGAGGATGTTGACGGCGCCCTGGGCGCCCATCACGCCGATCTGGGCCGTGGGCCAGGCGAGGTTCAGATCGGCCCCGAGCTTCTTGGAGCCCATCACGATGTAGGCGCCGCCGTAGGCCTTGCGGGTGATGACGGTCAGCTTCGGCACGGTGGCCTCGGCGTAGGCGTAGATCAGCTTGGCGCCGCGGCGGATGATCCCGGAGAACTCCTGGTCCGTGCCGGGCAGGAAGCCGGGCACGTCCACCAGGGTGATGATGGGGATGTTGAAGGCATCGCAGAAGCGGACGAAGCGGGCCGCCTTCTCCGAGGCGTTGATGTCCAGGGTGCCGGCGAACTGCATCGGCTGGTTCGCCACGATCCCCACCGAGCGCCCCTCCACCCGGCCCAGGCCGCAGATCACGTTCGGCGCGTAGAGCTCCTGGACCTGCAGGAAGTGGGCCTCGTCCACCACGTGCTCGATCACGGTGCGCATGTCATAGGGATGGTTCGCCGAGTCCGGGATGAGCGTGTCCAGCTCGAGGTCCTCCGCGGTGACGTCCAGCTCCTCCTCGAACGGCTCCAGGGGCCCTTCGGCCAGGTTGTTGGAGGGCAGGAACTCCAGCAACTCTCGCACGTACTCGAGGGCGTCCTCCTCGTTCGCCGCCAGGTAGGAGGCGGTGCCGGTCACCGTGTTGTGGGAGGTGGCACCGCCCAGGGTCTCCATGTCCACGTCCTCCCCGGTGACCGTCTTGATCACGTCCGGGCCGGTGATGAACATGTGGGAGGTCTTGTCCACCATGATGATGAAGTCCGTCAGGGCGGGGGAGTAGGCGGCACCGCCGGCCGAGGGACCCATGATGAGGGTGATCTGCGGGATCACGCCGGAGGAGAGCACGTTGTTGCGGAAGATGTCCGCGAACATGGCCAGGGAGGCCACACCCTCCTGGATGCGAGCCCCGCCGCCGTCGTTGATGCCGATCACCGGGCAGCCGTTGCGGGCGGCGAACTCCTGGACCTTGACGATCTTCTCGCCGTTGACCTGGCTCAGGGAGCCGCCGTAGACGGTGAAGTCCTGGGCGTAGACGGCCACCAGCCGGCCGTCGATGGTGCCGTGGCCGGAGACCAGCCCGTCCCCGACCGGCTTCTTGCTCCCCATGCCGAACGCCGTGGTGCGGTGCACGGCCAGGGCGTCGAACTCCAGGAAGGAGCCCGGATCCAGCAGCATCTCCACGCGCTCGCGGGCCGTGTGCTTGCCCCGGGCGTGCTGCCTGTCCACCGCATCCTGGCCGGACGGCAGTGCGGCCTCGGCCCGGCGCCGGGCCAGGTCCTGCAGCTTGCCTGCCGTGGTGGTCAGATCCGGTTCGGTCACAGGTCCTCCGTCGGGGTGGATGTCGGGGTGGTCGCCGGTGCGGGGCACCCTTGGCGCTTTCATACAAGTCCGGTCGGACGGTTCCGGGGCACACGCCGGGTGGAACCCGCTGATGACCAAGGTCAAGGCCTCAGTCTAATCTTGAGTGGGACCCTGACGGTTGTAGGAACCACACAAATCTGGCCCGGGCTGACACGCGAATGGTCCACACGCCCTCCGGCCGAGACATCCGGTGGCGTTGACCGGACCGTCAGATCCACGCGCTATACCTGAGCTATGGCCCTCACCCCGATCCCCGACCCGATACCCACACCGACCCCCTCGCCGACGATCACCTGGCTGGACCACACCGGCTCCACGCAGGACCACGTCCTGACGGCGGCAGCGGCCCAGCCGGAGAACTGGCCCCACCTGTCCGCCGCGGCCACCCTGGACCAGCGCTCCGGCCACGGCCGGCGGGGCCGCGGCTGGACCACCCCACCCGGGACCGCCCTGGCGGTCTCCGTGGTGCTGCGGCCGGACCTGGACCTGGAGCACTACACCTGGGTGACCCTCGTGGCCGCCGCCGCCGCCTGCGGCGAACTGCAGGACCGCGGGGTCCCGGCACAGGTGAAGTGGCCGAACGACCTGCTGGCCGAGGACGGACGCAAGCTCTGCGGCATGCTCGCCTCCGTCCTGCCGGACCAGTCCGGGATCGTGCTGGGGATGGGACTCAACCTGGACTTCGGCCCCGGCGGCCCTCCCGTCCCCACAGCCACGTCGGTCGCCGAGTGGGTGCCCGAGGGAGCCCTCAGCACGGCCTCGGACCTGCTCGAGGCCGTGCTGAGGGCGCTGTCAGCGAGCCTGGACGCCTTCAGCCGCGCCGTCCGTGCCCACCCCGGGGAGGTGGACGGGACGCACCCGGCCGCGGCCGACGTCGTGCGTCAGGTGGCGACCCTGGGCACCGCGGTGACCCTGCACCTGCCGGACGGCTCCACCCTGGCGGGAACCGCCCGTGGCCTGGGATCCGGCGGCACCCTGCTCGTGGAACCGGCCGACCGTGGGAAGATGGACACGGCGGTGCCGGGCACCACCCGCAGGGGTGCGTTGCTGGAGGTGTCCGCGGCCGACGTGGTGCACCTGCGCCGCTGAGAACGCGGTGAGAACGCGCTGAGGACGAGAGGGTGGTGACGAGGTGGGGCTGAAGCTGGCACCCGGTGAACAGGTGCGCGTGCGCACCCGCTCACACCCGCGCGCCCTGACCGGTCCCATCCTGCGCCTGATGCTGATCGCGCTGGCCACCAGCTACGTGCAGGGACTGCTGGCCCGGCCGGACCTGCCCGGAATGCTGGTGGAGGCCCGTGGCTGGCTCGTGGGTATCGTCTGGATCCTGGCCGCCGCCGCCCTGTTCTTCGGCTGCCTGCGCCCCGCCTGGCGCTGGCTCAACCGCCGCACCCTGCTCACCACCCGCCGGATCATCCAACGGACCGGCATCGGAGCCTCCCGGGAGCGTGCCCTGCACCTGCTCTCCGTCTACGATGTCCGGATGCGCCAACGCCGGGGTCAACGGATGTCCCAGTCCGGTGACCTGATGGTGGACCACGGCTCCGGGGGCTCCTGGGTGCTGGCGAACATGCCCGAGGCGGTCCGCTTCCGGGAGCTGATCCTGCTCGAGGTCGGCGCGCTGCGCCGGGAGATCGCCCTCCAAGGCGGTGCCCCGCAGGCGCCGATGCACGCACCGATGCAGGCTCCGGCGCAGGCGCCGGCGATGCCACCCGGGCATCGGCCGGCACCGGCTCCCGCGCCCTCCGGGGCGAACACACGCGGCATCCTGGGTGGAAGGGGACGTGCTCACCGTGGCTGAGAACGCTGAGAACGCTGACAACCCGGTACCGGTCGACGACTGGGACGAGCTGCCCGGACCCCTCGACCTGGACGCCGCAGACAGCGACCTCGGCGAGCTCCTCGAGGGCCTCTCCGACTCTTCTGCCGGCCCGGCCGCCGGCCCGATCCCGCGCACCGCGCAGATGGAGGCGGTGCCGCCCATAGACCAGACCCCTCAGGCCCGCCGGACGCCGCCGCCGGACTCGACGGCCACGGCCGCCCTCGCCCTGCAGGACGCGGACGACGCCAGCTCCTGGACCCAGGCGATCTCCACCCTCGAGAAGGAGCTGCTCGGCGGCTCCCGCACCATGACCCGGCGGGACATGGCCAGCGAGCTCGGCGTCTCCCTGGTCTCCGCCCGCAAGCTGTGGCGGGCCCTGGGCTTCCCCAACGTCAAGGACGAGGCCCGCGCGTTCACCCAGCTGGACACGGACGCCATCGGCACCATGATCGACCTGGTCCGCCGAGGCATCCTCAACGAGGAGACCGCCATCTCCCTGACCCGTTCCATCGGCCAGATGACGGACCGCATGGTGGTGTGGCAGATCGAGGCCCTGGTGGAGAACAAGATCAGCGAGGGGATGACGGACCCGCAGGCCCGCCGCGAGGTGGTGCGCATGCTGCCGGAGATCATCGAACCCCTCGAGGAGGTGATGGCCTACTCCTACCGGCGCCAGCTGAACTCGGCCCTGCAGCGGCTGACCGTCCGGGTGGAGGCCGGGCTGGCGGCCAGCGCCGTGGGGCGGGACGGTTCCGAGGACGACGCCCCGCTCCCGCTGGCCCGCGCCGTGGGCTTCGCGGACATGGTCTCCTACACCTCCCTGTCCCGGCGCATGAACGAGCGCACCCTGGCCCAGATGGTGCAGCGCTTCGAGTCCAAGTGCGCGGAGATCATCTCGATCGGCGGTGGCCGCCTGGTCAAGACCATCGGGGACGAGGTCATGTTCAACGCCGAGACCCCGGAGGCGGGCGCCCAGATCGGTCTGGCGCTGGCCCGGGCCATGTCTGAGGACCAGGTGCTGCCCTCCTCCCGCGTCTCCGTGGTCTGGGGCCGGGTGCTCTCCCGGCTGGGGGACATCTACGGGCCCACGGTGAACCTGGCCTCCCGGCTGACCTCGCTCGCGGACCCGGGAACCGTGCTGGTGGACGCCATGACGGCCATGGCCCTGGAGGGCGACGAGCGGTTCGTGCTGGTCCCGCAGCCGCCGCAGATGGTCCGCGGCTTCGGCGAGATCCGCCCGTCCATCCTGATGGCCGGCACCGGAAACGGGCTCGTCGTCGACTGATCCGGCCCTGACCGGCCCGGTGTCCGCAACCGGCCCGCATGGGGAGTTCTCCCCATCGGAAGGGGGCCAAACCGGGTTTGTGCCATGAGCGGAACCGGTAGACTCCCCCGAGTGGCTCCTGCGCCGCACACGCGCAGCAGCCCGGCACATTCGCTGACGGGGGAACAACGTGGGGACTGGATTCGGCGCGGGGCGGCAGGGCGCCCTCAAGGCCACGGCGCTCATCGGCGTCTCTGCGGTGGCTGTCACCGGCGCCATCCTCTACCCGGGCTTCCAGACCGCTGACGTGGACCTCAACGACGGCGGCGTCTGGGTGGTCAACCAGGAGGAGAACAAGGTAGCCCACCTCAACTACCAGTCGCAGACCCTGGATGGTGGCGTGGCCACCACCATGACCGAGTACGACCTGGCGCAGCACGCGGACCGGGTCTACCTGCGGGACCTGGAGATGGGCGCGGCCACCGCGATCGACCCCGCCGCCTTCGTGCTCTCCGATGAGACGATGCTGCCGGCGAACTCCTCCTTCTCCTTCGGGGAGCGGATCGTGGCCGTCTCGGACGCCGAACAAGGGCGCGTCTACGCCGCCACCACCGAGAACCTCGGGGCCATGTCCTCGGAGACCGCCGACCCGCTGTACGAGGCCGAGGGCCGGGTGATCTCCGCCGTGGGCCGGGATGACACGGTGTGGGTGGCGGACCTGGACGCCGACCTGATCAAGGGCTTCCGTCCGCTGACGGACGAGGAGCTGCGCGAGCAGGCCGGCCAGACCGAGTCGGTCGGGGACGGCGAGACGGCGCCCGAGGGCGCGGCGGACCCGGACAACACCGAGGAGGACGACGGCGGCGCGGAGACCGATCCTGCCGGGTTCCGGGAGATCTCCTCCACCGAGGTCGACGGGCTCTCCGGACTGGCGGAGCCGCAGATCTCGGCGGTGGGGGAGACCGGCGTCGTCTTCGACGCCGCCTCCGGCACCCTGGTGACCTCCGAGGGCAACTCCTCGGCCGTCGTCGACCCCCAGGAGGGCAAGCTCCAGGCACCGGGCCCGGACGCCGCCGGGACCGTCGTCGCCCTGGCGAACAAGACCGCGACCGTGCCCCTGGGCGGCGGCGAGGCGCTGTACACCCCCGTGGAGGAGACCGGCAGCCCGATCCAGCCGGTGCGCGTGGGCACCTGCACCCACGCCGCGTGGCAGGGCAGCGGGATCTACCACCGCGACTGTGACGACGACTCCCGGGACACCACCGAGCGCATCCCGGAGATGCCGGCCGAGGCCGAGATGGTCTTCCGGGTCAACCGGGACGTGGTGGTCCTCAACGACATGACCCAGGGCAACACCTGGCTGGTGGCGGACGGCATGAAGATCGTCAACAACTGGTCCGACCTGGAGCCGCCGAAGGGGGAGGGTGAGCAGGAGGAGGAGGAGTCGGACGAGATCACCGACTCGATCGAACTCCCCGACCGTCAGGAGGAGAACCAGAAGCCGGTGGCGCAGGACGACTCCTTCGGCGTCCGCGCCGGGCGCACCACCGCCCTGCCGGTGCTGTTCAACGACGTGGACCCGGACGGGGACCTGCTGACCGCGGAACTCTCCGGGGACCAGCCCAAGACGGGCACCCTACAGCAGATCTACGACGGCACGGGCTTCCAGATGGTGGTCCCCGAGGACGCCAGCGGCTCCTCGAACTTCACCTACACCGCGGACGACGGCCGCGGTGGCACGGACCAGGCGAAGGCCACCGTGCGGGTTGTCCCGGAGGACGAGAACTCCAAGCCGGAGCAGAAGCGCGTGACCACCCTGCGGGTACAGGCCGGCACCGAGGTCTCGCAGAACATCCTCACGGACTGGCAGGACCCGGACGGGGACGACCTGCAGCTGATGGGCGCCGTCTCCGAGGACGGGGACGTGGTCCGGGTGCGCCCGGACGGCGTGCTGACCTTCGAGGACGTGGGCAAGTCGGACGGCACCAAGGAGCTGGAGATCACCGTCTCCGACCGCCGTGAGTCCGAGACCGGCCGCGTGGTGGTGGAGGTGCTGCCGAAGGGCGCGGCCCCGCCGATCACCGCCACGGACCACGTGACCGTCAATGTGGGGGAGGAGGCCACCTTCTCACCGCTGGAGAACGACTTCGACCCGACCGGTGGCGAACTGCGGCTGGCCCACGTGGACCCCGTCTCCGGGGCCGAGGCCGAGATGAACTCGGACACGGGCACCGTGTCCTTCCGCTCGGACCAGGAGAAGACCTTCTACCTGAAGTACGTGGCCACCAACGGGCCCTCCTCGGCCCCCGGACTGATCCGGGTGGACGTCAAGGACCCCGACCAGAACGCCGGTGCGCCGGTGGCCGTGCGTGATGTGGCCCTGCTGCCCGCCAACGGCGAGGTGCTCGTCAACATCCTCGGCAACGACACCGACCCCGAGGGCGGCGTGCTGGTGGCCCAGCAGGTCGACGTCCCGGACGACGCCCCGTTCAACGTGTCCGTGGAGCGCAATGCGGTGCTGCGCATCACCGACCAGCAGGGCATGACCGAACCGGTCACCTTCACCTACACGGTGACGAACGGGACCGCAGCCTCCCAGGGCGAGGTCACCGTCATCCCCATCCCGGCCCCCGAGACGATGCAGCCGCCGCGGCCCAACCCGGACACCGCCGTGGTGCGGGCCGGTGATGTGGTGACCGTGCCCGTCCTCGAGAACGACGTACACCCCAACGACGCAGAGCTGACCCTCGAGCCGGAGCTGGCCGAGGGCGTGGACGCCGCCGACGGACTGGTGTCCGTCTCGGACAACAAGATCCGCTTCCGGGCCGGCCAGGAGGCCCAGACGGTCTCCGCCGTCTACACCGTGTCCGGGCCGGACGGGCAGCAGGCCTCCGCCCGGGTGACGTTCCACGTCAATGAGCTGGACCTGGAGAACAACTCCCCGCCGACCCCGCAGACCGTTCAGGGCCGGGTGTTCTCCGGCGAGACCGTGGCCATGCCGATCCCGCTGGACGGGATCGATCCGGACGGCGACTCCGTGTCCCTGGTGCAGCTGGAGAGCCCGCCCACCAAGGGCTCGGCCAAGGTCACCGCCAACTCGATCGAGTACACGGCCACGGCCGGCGCCACCGGCACCGATGTGTTCACCTACGTGGTGGAGGACCGGCTCGGGGCGCGCGCGACCGGGACCGTGATGGTCGGGATAGCCCCGGTGGCCCAGGAGAACACCCCGCCCGTGGCGGTCAACGACTCCATCCGGGTCCGCCCGGACCGCCCGGTGGCCGTGGACGTGCTGTCCAATGACACGGACGCGGACGGGGACGAGCTCAGGTTCGTGGACACCCTGGAGGCCAGCGAGGGCTCGGACGCCGCCCTGGTGGACGGCCGCATCCTGCTGACCTCCCCGGCCGAGGCCGGCTTCACCTCCGTGCGCTACACGATCACCGACGGCCGCGGCGGCCAGGACACCGGCACCCTGACGGTCGAGTCCGATCCAGATGCCCCGCTGCGTGCCCCCATCGCCCGCGACGACCGCGTGTCCTTCCAGGAGACCGTGGACCAGGACGAGGTCACGGTGGACATCCTCAAGAACGATGAGGACCCGGACGGCACCCCGGACGACCTGGCGGTCGACCTGCCGGACAGCCCGGAGGGCGTCACGCTCACCGAGGAGAACCAGCTGGTGGTGCCCGTGCAGTCCAATCCGCAGGTGATCACCTACCGGCTCACGGACGCCGACGACCTATCGTCCTACGCCTTCGTGATCGTCCCCGGCGCCGGGGAGGCCCGCCCGACCCTGCGCTCCGATGCGCCGATCGAGGTGACGGCCGGGGATGAGCTGCCGCTGAACCTGAACGACCTCGTGGTGGTCCGGGACGGGACGTCGCCCCGGCTGACCGAGGAGTCCAAGGTGTCCTCCTCGCCGCAGTCCGAGGGCGGGCTGGTCCGCTCCGCCACGGAGCTGGTCTTCACGGCTCCGGCCGACTTCTCCGGTGCCGCCTCGGTGACCTTCGAGGTCACGGACGGCTCCGGGCCGGATGACGCCGAGGGCCTGAAGGCCGTGCTGACCCAGCCCGTCCGGGTGCTGCCGCGCCCGGACGAGAACAAGCCACCGGTGTTCCAGTCCAACACCATGGAGGTCGCCGCCGGCGGCGACCCCGCCCGCCTCGACCTGGCCCAGGCCGCCTCTGACCCGGACCCGGACGACGCCGAGAACCTCACCTTCGCGGTGGGGGAGTCCTCGATCGACGGCGTGGACGTGAACCTCGAGGGATCTGTCCTCACCGCCTCCGCCGATGCCCAGACCCCGAAGGGGACCCGCGGCACCGTCCAGGTCACGGTGACGGACGGCAAGTCCGATCCGGTTCCGGCCCAGGTGACCCTCACCGTCAACGCCTCGGACCGCCCCCTGGCCGTGGCCAACCCGGACACCGTCCCGGACGCCCACCAGGGCCGGGCCGAGACCGTGCCCGTGCTGGCCAATGACGTCAACCCCTTCGAGGGGGAGGGTGATCTGAGGCTGGTCAGCACCGACGTCTCCGGTGGCTCGGGAACCGCGGTGGTCTCCGGTGACTCCGTGGTGGTCACCCCCAGCGAGGACCTTGTCGGGCAGATGACCGTGCAGTACTCCGTGCAGGACATGACCGAGGACCCGGACCGTCAGGTCCAGGGCACCATCACCCTGAACGTCAAGGGTGCGCCCGAGGCCCCCGGCGTCCCGCGCGTGGACTCGGTGGGTGACTCCGAGGTGGTGCTCACCTGGGACGCCCCGGCCAACAACGGCGCCGCCATCACCGGGTACACCGTGACCGCGGACGGCGTGAACCAGGAGTGCGCCGCCACCACGTGCACCATCTCCGGCCTGACCAACAACCAGGAGTACACCTTCACCGTCACGGCCACCAACGAGGTCGGCGAGTCCGATCCCTCCGTGGCCTCCGCCCCGGCCCGCCCGGACGTGGAGCCAGAGCGCCCGGCCCCGCCGAAGGGCACGGACGGAGACAAGAAGATCGACCTGACGTGGACGGCCCCGGTCAACCGCGGCTCGCCCATCACCTCCTACACCGTGGAGATCTCCCCGGCACCGGCCAACGGCATCTCCCAGAAGTCCGTGTCCGGCACCTCCACCACGTGGGAGGGGCTGACCAACGGCACCGCCTACCAGTTCAGGATCCAGGCGGTGAACGACGCCGACCGGCCCAGCGAGTTCTCCGGCTGGTCGTCCTCGATCACCCCGGCCGGTCTGCCGATGCAGCCGCTGGCGCCCTCGGCGTCCCGCGCGGAGTCCGCGGTCAACGGCGGCGTGGCCAATGTCAGCTGGAAGGCCCCGAACGCCAACGGCGCCACGATCAGCGGATACACGCTCAACGTGTACGAGGGCGGCTCCTTGCTCAAGTCGATCGACACCAGCGGCACCTCGCAGCAGGTCACCGGCCTGAAGACCACCGCCTCCTATACGTTCTCGGTGGAGGCCACCAACCGCGTGGGCACCTCCGAGGCCTCGCCGCGCTCCACCGCCGTCACCCCCTACGGGCGGCCGAAGGCCCCCTCGACGCCGTCGATCAGCGCCACCGGCTCGAACCACCAGATCAAGGTCGACTTCACGGCCGGCTCCGCCAACGGCTCGCCGATCACCGGGTATCAGTATCAGGTCAGCGGTGGCAACTGGCAGCGCTTCAACGGACCGGGCAGCACCATCAACGTGGGAAGCAACGGCAAGAACGTGACGGTCAAGGTGCGGGCGCTCAACGCCGCCGGCGCCGGCGATCCCTCGAGTGCCTCCAATCAGAACAGCGCGTACGGACCGATCAGGAACGCGTCCAACGTCAAGGCCAGCGGGGGCGAGAAGAAGGTCTCGTTCTCCTGGAACCCCAACGTCAGGGACTACGAGAACGGACGGGGGCTGACCATGACCGTCACGGTGGACGGGCAGAAGGTCGATGCTGCCAGGGGCTCCTACACCAAGAACGTCGGGTTCTCGACGAGGTCCACCGTGGTGGTCAAGGTGCAGACCACCCTGAGCTCCTCGGCACAGCAGTCCGGCCAGTGGTCTGCCTCGGATGTCTCGGACGCGGCCCCGCCGCCTCCGCCGAACCCGAGTGCCACCCTGCGTGCCGGCGACCCGGTCAGCGTCTCCGGCTGCAACATCGACTGCCGGAAGTTCGACGTGTCCGTCCAGGACTTCCCGGCGGGCACCCACGAGGTGCAGTGCTGGACCAGCAACGGCGGCGCGCACCGGTTCAACAACAGCACGCACTCCATCTCCGTGCCGTCCAGCGGCAGCGCCCGCAAGATGATCAACTGCTGGCACGGCGCCATGTCCAACGGATCCCAGGTCTGGGCGAAGGTCGGCAGCACCGACTCCAACCGGATCAACCCCTGGTAGGAACCGGCGCGCCATCCGCCCCCCCGACCACCACTCAGCACTGAACGAAGCACCACGAAAGCGAGCAACACCCATGACCATGACCACCGAACAGGCCGAGTGGTTCGCCGGGACGTTCGAGAAGATCTCGGACAACATCGGCCAGGCCATCCTGGGCAAGGAAGACGTCATCTCCCTGGTCCTCACGGCCATGCTCACCGACGGCCACGTCCTGCTCGAGGATGCGCCCGGTACCGGCAAGACCATGCTCGCCCGCTCGCTGGCCGCCACGGTCAAGGGCACCCATTCGCGGATCCAGTTCACCCCGGACCTGCTGCCCTCGGACGTCACGGGCGTGACCATCTACGACCAGAAGTCGCAGGAGTTCGAGTTCCACCGTGGACCGATCTTCGCGAACATCGTGCTGGCGGATGAGATCAACCGCGCCTCGCCGAAGACCCAGTCGGCCCTGCTGGAGGTGATGGAGGAGGCCCGCGTGACGGTGGACGGCATCACCTACACGAACGAGCGGCCCTTCATGGTCATCGCCACCCAGAACCCCATCGAGCAGGCCGGCACCTACAAGCTGCCCGAGGCGCAGCTGGACCGCTTCCTCATCAAGACCTCGATCGGCTACCCGGACCGCGCCTCCACGGTGGAGCTGCTCTCCGGCGCCGCCCAGAAGGACCGCTCCGGCGGGCTTTCCCCGATCATCACCACCCAGGCCATCCGGGACATGACGGAGCTGGCCACCACGGTGCACGTGGACGGCGCCGTGCTGAACTACATCGCCGAGCTGACCGAGGAGACGCGTATCGCGGACGAGACCCGCCTGGGCGTCTCCGTGCGCGGTGCCATGGCCATGGTGCGGGCCGCCAAGGTGCGGGCCGCCTCGGAGGGGCGGAACTACGTCCTGCCGGACGACGTCAAGGACCTGGCCCCGCACGTGTGGACCCACCGGCTGGTCCTGGACCCGGAGGCCGAGTTCGCCGGTGCCACGCCGCAGGCCGTGCTCTCCCGCGTCCTGGCCACCGTGGGTGCCCCGCAGCACCGAGCGGAGGCGCCCGCCGCCGCCATGGCCGGGGCCGCGCAGTCCGGCACCGGCCCGTCCGCCGCTGACGAGGCGAACGAGGACACCGTCTATCGTGGCGGCTCCTCCGCCACCGGCGCCTGAGGGTTCACCGCACCGCATGAGCACTGAGTCATCACCCCCAACGCGCCGTTCGCAACGGTCGCAACGGTCGCAACGGTCCCAACAGGCACCGCGGCCGACCCGCCGGCGCGGGGCCCGCACCGCCGCCGTCGCCGGGCAGAGGGCGCAACAGACCTCCGAGCAGCTGCAGCACCGCTGGCGCCGACTGCGGGAGTCGACGGCCGTCACCACGGAGCCGGCCCGTGAGGCCGCGACCTCCTGGTGGGGCCGGTCCGTCCAGCCGGTCCTGGACGTGGTCTCCCCCCTGGGGTGGCTCGTGCTGTCCATCACCGTGGGGGCCTGGATCGTCGGGCTCGTGTTCGGGTGGGCCGAGGCGCTCATCGCCGGACTGGTCGGCGTCTTCCTGCTGCTGCTGGCCATCGGGTTCATCCTCGGCCGGTCCTCCTACCGGGTGGTGTTGGACCTGGCCCGCTCCCGGGTGGCCGTGGGGGACCGCGCCGTGGGCGCCATCGAGGTGACCAACACGGCGGACAAGGCGCTGATGCCGGCCGCCATGGAGCTCCCCGTCGGGCGCGCCACCGCCGTCTTCCAGTTGCCGCGCATGCGTTCCGGGGCGGTCCACGAGGACCTCTTCACCATCCCGACCAACCGCCGCGCCGTCATCACGGTGGGCCCGGTGCGCTCCGTGCGCCAGGACCCGCTGGCCCTGCTGCGCCGCCAGCTGAAGTGGACCGAGCCGGAGGAGCTGTTCGTCCACCCGCGCACGGTGGCCCTCCAGGGGTCCTCGGCCGGCTTCATCCGCGACCTCGAGGGTCTGCCCACCAAGGACCTCTCCAGCGCGGACGTCTCCTTCCACGCCCTGCGTGACTACGTCCCGGGGGACGACCGCCGCCACATCCACTGGAAGACGGTGGCCCGCACCAACAAGCTCATGGTGCGTCAGTTCGAGGAGACCCGGCGCGCCCACCTGGCGATCGCCCTGTCCACGAACACCTCCGAGTACTCCACCGAGAACGACTTCGAGCTGGCGATCTCCGTGGCCGCCTCCATCGGGCTGGAGGCCTTCAAGGAGCAGCGCAACCTGTCCATCCGGACCCACGCGGGGCCGGTGCACACCGAGACGGGGCGGAACATGCTCGATGACATGACCCGGATCGAGGGCAGGCCGCTGCGAAAGACCAGCGTGGACGTGTCCCGCGAGACGGCGGACCACGTCCCCAACGCCTCAGTGTTCTTCCTCATCACCGGCGATCAGCCGAACGCCGGTGAGCTGCGCAAGGCCACCAACCACGTGCCCCCGGGCGTGCGGGCCTTCGCCATCCGTTGCGCCCACGGCCTGGAGACCCAGCGCGCCAACATCGGCGACCTGACCGTCATCTCGATCGGTGACCTCCAGGACCTCGGCCTGGCCCTGCGGAAGGCGGCAGCATGATGGCCCGCGGCAAGCCCACCCGGCGCACCGATGCCCGCGCGGCGGCCGGCCAGCGGCCCACGCGGCCCCGCCCGCCCAGGCAGCCCCGCCCGCGGGGTCTGCGGCACGGATTCACCTGGACCCAGATCGGCGTCGACGCCGCCGTGCTGGTGCTCCTGCTCGGTCTCGGCGTGCTCGGCTTCCATGACACCTTCGCGGGCGGCTGGCGTTACGTGGTGGCCGGCTTCGGCGGCATCGTGCTCGGGCTGGGCCTCGCCCTGGCCAGCGCGCACCTGCGCTGGAACGTCTGGAGGACCGCCGGCGCGGCGGTCCTCACCTACCTGGTGTTCGGTTTCGCGCTGGCGGCTCCCGTGGAGGCCGCCGCCGGGTTCCTGCCGAGCCTGGACGCCCTGATGGTCCTGCTCACCGGGCCCGTCACGGCGTGGAAGGACATCCTCACGGTGGCCGCCCCCGTGGGCATCAACGGCGGCATGCTCGTGGCCCCGTACCTGGCCGGGATGCTCACGGCCCTGGTGGCCGGGCTGTTGGCGTGGCGGGTCCGCCTGCCCTACTGGACCATCATCCCGGTCCTGGCCCTGGCCGCCGTCGGGATCATGTTCGGAACCAAGGACGCGCCCATGGCCCTGGTGCGTGGAATGGTGCTGGTGATGGCCTCCGTGGCCTGGCTGGCCTGGCGGCACCACCGGATGCGGGTGCAGGGGACCCAGGCGGGCGCCTCCCGGGACAGTGCCGATACGACGACCGTGTCCAACCCGGCCACAGCGCGCAGGATGCTGTGGCGTCGGGTCGGCATGGGGGCCGCCGTGCTGGCCGTGGCCGGCCTGCTCACGGCCGCGGCCTCGCCGCTGCTGCTGCAAGGCCAGGACCGCAAGGTGCTGCGGGACGTGGTGGACCCTCCGATCGAGCTCTTCGACTACCCGAGTCCGCTGATGAAGTTCCGCCAGTACGTCAAGGACCAGCACGAGGAGGTGCTGTTCACGGTGGACGGACTGCCGGAGGGCCAGCGGGTCCGGCTGGCCGCCCTGGACGCCTACGACGGCATGGTCTACAACGTGAACCCGCAGTCCGGCGGCAACTTCTCGCCCGTCGGTGACGCCTCCAAGCTCACCGGCACCTCGGACACCGAGATCCCGAACCGGTCCTCCGGCACCCTGGACATCTCGATCGAGGCCTACAACGGGGTGTGGCTGCCCGGCGGCGGCAAGCTCAACGGCGCCGAGCTCCAGGGACCGCGGGCGGACCAGCTCTCCCAGTCCCTGTACTACAACGACGGCAATGAGACCGCCCTGTCCACCATCCCGCTGCAGCAGGGGGACTCCTACTCCGCGGACGTCGTCTTCCCGGTACAGGTGGCCCCGGAGGCGCTCGAGGGACAGGACTTCGGGGAGCTCGTCATGCCGGAGCTGACCGGCGTGCCACAGATCGTGCCGGAGAAGGCCGCGGAGCTGACGGGCAACCAGGACCAGCCCTTCGCCATCGCCAGCGGCCTGGCCTCCACCCTGCACGAGTCCGGCGCGTTCTCGAACGGCCGCGAGGGGGAGGTCACCTCGCTCTCCGGTCACTACGCCGGCCGGATCACCCAGCTGTTGGACGCCGAACAGTGGATCGGGGATGACGAGCAGTATGCCGTGGCCATGTCCCTGATGGCCCGGTCCCTGGACATCCCGGCGCGCGTGGTGATGGGCTTCTACCCGGAGAACCACCCGGCCGACGGGGGCCCGGTCCAGATCAAGGGCAAGGACGTCCACGCCTGGGTCGAGGTCAACTTCGAGAACATCGGCTGGATCGCCCTGGACCCCACCCCGGACAAGGACAACGTCCCCACCCCGCCGCAGCAGGAGCCCCAGTCCACCCCGAAGCCGCAGGTGCTCCAGCCCCCGCCCCCGCCCCAGGAGCAGGCCGACCTGCCCCCGGACACGGCACCAGAGCCCCAGGACGCCGAGCAGGAGGAGCGTTCCTGGTGGGACCAGTGGGGCCAGCTCGTGATGATCGTGGCCTACTCGTTGATCCCGCTGATCATCCTGCTGATCCCGCTGATCATCATCGCGATCCTCAAGACCCGCCGGCGCAAGCGGCGCCGGTCCGCGGACACCCCCGCCGAACAGGTCTCGGGCGGGTGGTCCGAGGTGCTCTCCCTGGCCACGGACCTGGGCTCCGAGCCCCAGGGTTCGGGCACCCGGCGCGAACACGCCGGCCTGCTGGCCGGGAGCTTCCCGACGGCGGCCGCGGGCACCACGCTGTTGGCCCGCCGCGCGGACCAGGCCGTCTTCGGCCCCGGGGAACCGAGCGAGGCACAGGTGGCCGACTACTGGGCGCGCGTGGACGAGAACCTGACCGGCATGCGGGACTCGGTGGGAGGCTGGGCCCGTTTCCGGGCCAAGTACTCGCCGCGCTCCCTGGTGCATGAGGCCCGGGCCAGCCGCCGGCGGCGCCGCCAGGCGAAGAGGCTGCGGCGTCAGGCAGCCCGGGACCGTCAGGCCGAACGCCGCCGGGGCAGCCGGACCGCCGAGCGCCAGACCCGGGCCCTCCGGCGTGGCGAGCGTCCCCGGTCTGTCCGTACAGTGGACCAGCAAGCAAGCAAGGAACAGGAATAAGGTACCCCGTGCAGAAAACCCTCAACCTGGTCAACGCGCCGGCCGGCAAGCGGTTGGCGGCCTGGCTGATCGACCAGATCCTGCCGGCAGCCGCCGTGGGCATCGTCGCCGGTGCCACGTTCCCTGCCGTGCTGAACTCTGCCGGAGCGGCCCAGCAACAGGCCCTGGCCACCTACACCATGGCCATGCTGGTGACCTCCGTGGTGGTCCTGGCGTACACGGTGTGGCTGTGGGGCTGGCAGGCCTCCGCCGGCAAGACGCCCGGCAACCTGGTCCTGGGGCTGCGGGTCACCTCGGAGGAGGGCACCGGTGCCGGCTGGGGACCCATCTTCCTGCGGTGGGTCATCATCTCCGTCAGCGGGCTCGTCCCGGTCGTGGGGCCCGTGCTCATGCTGCTGTCCAACCTCTGGGACACGAACCACCAGCGCCAGGGCTGGCATGACAAGGTGGCCCGCACCCTCGTGGTGGATGTCAACGCCGGCCGCAACCCGCTGACCACCGGCGGGCTCTTCGGCCCGACCACCTTCGCCCCCGGCGCCCTGCAGCCCGGGGACCCCGGCCACCCGGAGACCGGCGTCTCGGTGCCACCGGCCTCACGCTGGCCCGCCTTCAACCCGGCGGTCGCCGCCGGGCCCATCACCTCCGTGCCCGGATCCGGAGTCCCCGCAGCTGGGCTGCAGCAGCCGGCCCAGCCGCCGCAGGCCGCCCCGCCCGGGCACGCACCGGCGCCACCGGCGCCACCGGCCCTCCAGCCCGCGGCTCACGCACCGGCAGCGCCGGCCCCCAGCGCCACGCCGAGCGCCCCGGCCACGCCGTCGGTCCCGGCGACGTCCGGTGCCGGGCAGTCCTCCTCCGGGTACCAGGAGAGCCAGGTCGTGGTGGTCGGCGGCGCGGCCGGGCCCACCGACCCCGACCAGGAGATGGGCTCCACCCAGTTGCGCAGCCAGGTCTCCGAGACGCCGTCCGCGGTGAAGCTGCGGTTCGACGACGGCCAGCAGCACGTGCTGGCCGGCTCGGCGCTGGTGGGCCGCAACCCCGCCTCGGCTGCCGGCGAGAGCGTTGACCTGCTGATCCCGTTCGCGGACATGGGCCGTTCCGTGTCCAAGACCCACCTGCACCTGATCGTGGACTCGACCGGTGTCTGGGTGACGGACCGCAACTCCACCAACGGCTCCGGGGTCACCCCGCGAGGCGGCGAGCGTCAACGGCTCGAGCCCGGACAGCCCGTGCTGGCTCCGGTGGGCGCCACCGTGCACTTCGGTGACCGCTCCTTCACGGTGTCGGCTGCATGACCTTGGAGACGACCGAGGATGCACCCCAGCGCCCGTTCCGGCTGAATTACGGCTTCGGCTCACACCGTGGCCTGCGCCGGCAGTTGAACGAGGACTCATTGGTGGTCACGGGCAACCTCTTCGCCGTGGCGGACGGGATGGGCGGACACGAGGCGGGCGAGGTCGCCAGCAGGATCTGTGTGGAGACCCTGGCCACCGGGGTCAAGGAGGTCCGCAACGACCTCACGGCGGACGAGCTGCAGCAACTCATGGTGACCGCGGATGATGCCATCCGCCGGGTTGGCGGGTCCCGGGCGGGCACCACGCTGGCCGGCGTCGCGATCGTCCGGGAACTGCAGGGCCTCTACTGGATGGTCTTCAACGTGGGGGACTCGCGCACGTATCGGCTCTCCGAGGGGGAGTTCGCCCAGATCAGCGTGGACCACTCCGAGGTCCAGGAGATGGTGGACGAGGGGTACCTGAGTGCCGAGGAGGCCCGCCACCACCCCCGCCGTCATGTCATCACCCGGGCGCTGGGCACCGGGGAGGCCTCTGAGGCCGACTTCTGGATGCTGTCCGTGCATGACGGTGACCGGCTCATGATCTGCTCGGACGGCCTCACCTCCGAGGTCTCCGATGAGGACATCCGCCGGCAACTGGCCGATCGGCACTCACCGCAGGACGCCGTGGACGCGCTGATCCGGATGGCCCTGGACGGAGGCGGCCGGGACAACATCACCGTGATCGTGGTGGATGTGGAGGACACCGACGCCGAGGGGGAACGGGTCACCACCTCGCCGCGACCGGACGATGAGGATGAGCACCAGACCACGCGCCCCCGGATCGACGGCGGCAGTGGCGGACGGCTGGTCAACGGCGGTCGCGTGTTCGGCATGGATCCGGATGCCGGTTCAGCCGCGGACGGACCCACCGGGTCCGATGGAAGGGGAGACGGTCGATGAGCCAGACGGTGCGGGTGCGCTACAGCGCTGGAGGGTGGCTGGGCCTGATGCGCGGGCGCTGCCTCGTGGCGCTGCCCGCGGACGCCAGTGAGGAGACGGCCGCCGTGGCCTGGGATCTGCTGTCCGGGACCCCCGGCGTGGAGCAGCTGCTCGCCACGGTGCTCTCCGGCCGGCTGGACCTGACGGGACTGCCGTCCTTCGCCATCGTGTCCTTCCGCGAGGGGGCGTCGGTGCACGCCATCCTGCGCGGCGAGGTGTCCCTGCGGATGACCACCACCGGTGGGGGCGAGGCCGAGCTGTACGGCACGGGAGTGGCCACCTGGAACGAGCGGGTGTTCCGGGACATCAGCGCCTTCGAGGTGCTCGTGGATGACGCCGTCTCGGACGTCGAGAACCTGCCCCTGGAGTCCGGCGCCGTCCGGTTGGGGTCCCTGCACGCCGATCTCGGAGGGGACCACCCCGACCACGGGGGCGAGTCGGAGGTGCCCGAGTCGGCTGCGCCGCAGACCGCGCCTGCATCAGGACCAGTGGCTGTACCGGGATCAGAGCCCGAGCCCGAGCCCGAGCCCATACCGGAGCCAGCGCCCGAGCTTGAGATGGAGCCAGAGCCAGAGGCCGTACCGAAGCCAGAGCCTGAGCCTGAAATCGACCCGGAGCCTGAAACCGAGTCACCGGAACCGGAGCCAGAACCAGAGCTGGACGAGTCACCGGAACCCGTCGCGGTCGATGTCACGGACCAGGACGCCACCATGGTGCCCGAGCCCCGTCCCGACTCCACGACCGCGGCGGAGAGCACTACCGAGGACGAGGGGGGCGAGGAAGAGGGAGCCGAGGACGAGGACGATGTCGACGACCAGACCATCGCGAACTCCCCGTCCAGTGCCCCGCCGGGCCCCCCGCCCGAGCAGGAAACCGCCCCAGAGCAGCCGGCCGGGCCTGCCGCCTCCGTGCCGGGACCCCAGGAACTGATCGACTCGGTGCCGTGGCTGGCCGCGGCCCGCAAGGCGGTGCCCCCGCCGCCTCCGGAGGCGGCCGCCGAGGAGATGGTCGAGATGCCCGCCGACCTGAACATGACCGTGGCCCCGGCACCGTCCTTCGAGGACGAGCACGGCGCCGACCCCCTGGACACAGAAGGCACGGAGGACGCTGCGGACGCCGATGACGCGGACACCGTGCTCACGCGGAAGGCCACCGGCACCGCGCCCGGACCGGCGCCGGCAACGCCACCGGCCGGGCCGACGTCGGGCCAGGCCGTGGCCGGGATGCCGACCCCCGCCGCGGAAGACCACGACGGCGAGACCGTCATGAAGTCAGACCTGGACCCGGCGGACCTGTCGCCCGGCGCCCCCACCCCGGCACCGGCGCCGCCGCCGAGCACCGGCCCCGTGGTGCTGGCACGCCAGTGCTCCGACGGCCACGCCAACCCGCCGACGAGCGCGACCTGCGGGATCTGCGGGCAGTCGCTCAGCGGTGAGGCCCAGCAGGTGCGCCGCCCGTCGCTGGGCCGCATCCGGATGTCCACCGGTGAGGTCGTCGAACTGGACCGCCCGGCCGTGGTCGGCCGCCAGCCGCAGGCCCACCGGGTCGGCTCCGGAACCATGCCCCGGATGGTGCAGGTCCGCAGCCCCAACGGGGACATCTCGCGCTCCCACTGCGAGGTGGTGCTGGAGGGCTGGCACGTGCAGCTGCGGGACCTCAAGGCCACGAACGGCACGGTGCTGATCCGCGAGGGGCAGCCGCCGCGGCGGCTAGGCCAGGGGGAGTCGCTCATGGTCCTGGACGGGGACATCGCTGACCTGGGCGACGGCGTCTCGCTGCGCTTCGAGGGGCTGCTGTGAGCGCAAAGCGCCCACCGGCACCGCCCCCGCACATCGGCGGTTTCCGGTACGTCAGCCTGCTCGGCTCCGGCGGCTTCTCGGATGTCTACCTCTACGAGCAGGACCGGCCCCGGCGCAAGGTGGCTATCAAGGTCCTGCTCTCCGGGCTGAAGACCGAGCGGGCGCGCAAGTCCTTCGAGTCCGAGGCCAACCTGATGGCCCAGCTGTCCTCGCACCCGTACATCGTCACGATCTACGAGGCGGACATCACGGAGGACGGCCACTCCTACCTGGCCATGGAGTATTGTTCGCGTCCCTCCCTGGACGTGCGCTACCGCCGGTCCCGGCTGGGCGTGGACGAGGTGCTGGCACTGGGGATCCAGGTGTCCTCCGCCGTGGAGAGCGCCCACCGCGCGGGGATCGTGCACCGGGACATCAAGCCGGCCAACATCCTCACCACCGACTACAACCGCCCTGCGCTGACGGACTTCGGCATCTCCGGGACCACGGACATGCTGGATGACGACGCCGGCATGTCCATCCCGTGGTCCGCGCCGGAGGCCTTCGCCGGTGGCAGCCCGGACGGCTTCGCCATGGATGTGTGGTCCCTCGGGGCCACCCTGTACACGCTGCTGGCCGGGCGGTCCCCGTTCGTGCGCCCGGGGGCGGACAACTCCCAGAAGGAGTTGATCTCCCGGATCGCCAAGGCTCCGCTGCCGCCCCTGAACCGGGCGGACATGCCGGCCTCCCTGGAGCTGGTGCTGTCCACGGCCCTGGCCAAGAACCCCGGCTCCCGCTTCCCCTCCGCCCACTCCTTCGCGCTGGCCCTGCAACGGGTCCAGACCGAGTTGGGACTGTCCGTCACCCCCTTCGAGGTGATGGACGAGTCCGGCTCGCTGGAGGCCGAGGACGAGGAGGACGAGGAGGGCGGGGACGCCACCCGCGTCCGGCAGATCGTCTCGATCGACCCGGACCGCGGCTCCACCAACACCTCCCGCCACTTCCCGCCGATGCCCCCGCCCTCCGCGCCGCCACGGAGCCCCGAGGACATCGAGGGGGCCACGGTCATGCGGCCCGGCCCCGGCGGCACCCCGGGCGCTGCCCCGGGCCGGACTCCGGCCGGGGTCTCGCCGGATGACGACCCCACCATCATGGGTGGCCGGGTCGGCGACGGCTGGGCCGGGTCCCGGGCGCCGCAGCGCCCCGCCAGGACCTACCCCGACGCCGGCGGCGAGTGGGAGCCGGACGGCACCACCGCGCACCGGGTGGAGGAGAAGACCGGGTCCTCACCCGCCTCGGCCTGGATCTCGGAGAACAGGATCGGCATCGTCGCCTCCCTCGTGGTGCTCGTGCTGGGCATCGTGGGGGCCGTGTGGCTGGCCAACAACCTCGCGGTCCAGCCGCGCGAGGACCCGGATCCCACGTTCATCAGCGAGTCCCCGGGACTGCCGGTGCCGGAGCCCGAGGACCCCGTGGCCGCCGCGGAGGGCGTGACCGCCAGCGAGGAGGGCGGGGAAGCCGTCTTCACGTGGGAGAACCCGGAGCCGAAGGACGGCGACACGTACATGTGGCGGACCACCACCGCCACCGGCAAGGGGCGGATCACCACCGCAGACGAGGCCACGGCCAGCACGCCGGTCCTGGACGGGGACCGGACCTGCATCGAGGTGGTGGTGATCCGGTCCAACGGCAAGCAGTCGGATCCGACCGTGGGGTGTCTCGAATAGGTCCTGTCTCAATGCGGCTGCTGTACAGGTTTGACGGGCATCATGGGACTGTGACGGTTTATCAGGGGGAGTGGTCATGAGCGTGGAGGACCAGGAGCAGCCGGACGGGTCGGCCCAGTCGGTTGACGGTGGGTTGCCGGCCGGGGAGGGGGCCGGCGAGCTCTCGATCGACTTCGTGGGCGAATGGTACGAGGTCTCTCCGGAGGCGGTCTTCACCATCGGGCGGGAGGGCGACCTCGAGATCGACGACAATCCCTACCTGCACCGCCGCTTCATGGAGATCCAGCGCATCGGCGGCCTGTGGTGGCTGGCTAACGTGGGGACCATGATCTCGGCCACCGTGGCGGACTCCTCCGGCGGCATGCAGGCCTGGGTCTCGCCGGGGTCCCGGATCCCCCTGGTCTTCGGCCAGCTCAACGTGGTATTCACCGCGGGACCCACCACCTACGAGTTCGCCGTGCACCTGAAGAGCCCGTCCTTCCTGCAGCAGTCCAACGGCAGTGAGGCGGTGGGGGACACGACCATCGGCCCCGTGGTCTTCACCCCGTCCCAGAAGGCCATCATCGTGGCTCTGGCCGAGCCGATCCTGCGCCGCGGCGGCACCGGGTTCTCCACGGTGCCCTCCTCCGCCAACGCCGCCAAGCGTCTGGGCTGGCCGCTGACCCGGTTCAACCGCAAGCTGGACAACGTCTGCGACAAGCTGGATCGGGTGGGCGTGGCCGGGCTGCGCGGCGGCGGCGGCAAGCTGGCCACCAACCGCCGCGCCCGCCTCGTGGAACACGCCGTGACCTCCCACCTGATCACCCCGGACGACCTGCCGCTGCTGGACCAGTCCCTCGGCGACGAGGACTGAGGGTCTCAGGGGATGTCCTCCGGCCCCAGATGGCCCTGGCGCTCGGGGGGCCAGGCGTCAGGGGACGATCACCAGTTTGCCGGCCGTGTGGCCGTTCTCGACGATGGCCAGCGCGTCCTGGGCGTCCGCCAGACTGAAGCGCCGGCCCACGTTGGGGGTGACGAGGCCGTAGGAGATGACGTCGGTGATCTTGGCCAGTGCCTCGGCCGTCCGCACGACGGCGGCTCCGCCCAGTTCCCCGACGAGGTCCGGATCCACGGTGGAGATGACCCTCTCCGGGACCTTGGCCACCGCGGCGATGTCTCGCAGCGGCTGCCCTCCGACCAGGTCGACCACCAGGTCCACACCGTCCGGGGCTACGGCACGCACCCGATCTGCAACGCCGTCACCGGACTCGACGAACGTGGCCCCGGTGGATTCCACCAGCTCCCGCTTTGACGCACTGGCCACCCCGATCACCGTGAACTGGTGGACCTTCCCGATCTGGGCCGCCATCAGTCCCACGCCGCCGCCGGCTCCCAGGATCAGCAACGTCTGACCGGCCTCGAGTTCGATCTGGTGGGTGACGTCATAGGCGGTGGACCCGGCGACCGGGATGGCCGCCGCATCCGCGAAGGAGATCTCCTCCGGTTTGGCCACGGTCTTGGCGGCATCCAGCACGGCGTGCTCCGCGAAAGTGCCCTCACCTGCGGTGGGGTGCCCGAGCACGGAATCACCGACGGCGAAGGCGTCCACGCCCTCGCCCACGGCGCTGACCACGCCGGAGGCCTCCAGCCCCATCGGGGAGGGCAGGCTCCGCCGGGTACCGAAGCCGCCGGAGCGCATCATGATGTCCGCCGGGTTCACGCCGGCGGCCCTGACCTCGATCACCAGTTCGCCGGGGCCCGGCTGCGGCACCTCGCGCTCGACCACCTCCTGGTTCTCCGCTCCGCCATAGGCTGCGAAGACCAATACCTTCGACATCTGCTCCTCCTGCATTCCTTGTCACATCATCCGTGGTTGGCTCAGGGCCGGGTTCAGCCTTGCGGCGGGGCGTCCTCGCCGGAGGCCTCTGCCGCGTCCGCCTCCTCCTTGGTCGCGTACTGGGCGTCCGCGGCGTGCTCCGGCGGCGAGTAGATGGTGTAGAGGACCAGCGGCTCCTCGCCCGTGTTGCGGAAGTTGTGCTGGGCCCCGGCGGGGACGGCGCACTGGTCGCCGGCCTCGATCGGGTGGGACTCGCCGTTCAGGTCGGCCTCGCCGCTGCCGGAGACGAAGGTCAGGATCTGGTCCGTGTCCGGGTGGACTTCGTCCCCGATCTCGCCGCCTGCTGGGATGGTCATCACCACGATCTGGGCATGCTCACCCGTCCACAACACCTTGCGGAAGTCGGGATTCTCCCGGGCGATGTCCGCGATGGTGAAGTGCTCAACGTTGCCTTCGAGGGTGAAGTGGTTCTCAGTCATGGTTTCTTCCTTTACGTCGTGCTGATAGTTCTGGTAGCGCTTGCAGCGCGTCTGTCGGTATCCGGTGCTCAGGCGTCGACGGCTGTCGTGCCCGCTTCCTCCGGCGTCTGCTGGCGCTTCGGCTTCCGCAGCTCCTTGGACATGGCCGTGGAGTTCTGGTCGTTGCGCATCAGGCGCATGGCGTTGAGGATCACCACCAGCACGGATCCCTCGTGGACCAGCATGCCGACGGACATGGTCACGCCACCGGCGAAGACTCCGGCCAGCAGGACCACCACGGTCGCCAGGGCGATGACGATGTTCTGCTTCATCACGTTCACCGTGCGCTTGGCCAGGCTGATCGACTCGGGCAGCTTCATCAGGTTGTCGCCCATCAGCGCGATGTCAGCGGTCTCCACCGCGACGGCCGAACCAGCGGCACCCATGGCCACGCCGATGTCCGCCGTCGCCAGCGCCGGGGCGTCGTTCACGCCGTCACCGACCATGGCCACGGTGTGACCCTCCCGCTGCAGCTGAGCCACCGCCTCCAGCTTGTCCTCCGGCAGCAGCGAGGCGTGGATTTCGTCGATCCCCGTCATCGCTCCGATGGACTCCGCCACCAGGCGGGTATCGCCCGTGAGCATGACGACCTTCTTGACGCCGGCATCGTGCAACCGGGCGACCATGGCCGGAGCGTCCTCGCGGATCCGGTCCGCGACGGCGATCACGCCGATGACCTGACCGTCGACGGCGACGATCATGGGGGTCCGGCCCGCGGCAGCGAGCTCCTGAGCGGCCGGCCCGGCGCCGACGTCGTCCCTCACGCCGTACTGGTCCAGCAGCGGTAGGTTGCCGATCAGTACCCGCTGCCCGCCGACGTCGGAGACGATCCCCTTGCCGGGCACCGGGGTGACGGTGCCGGGGATGCCCTGCGGACCCACGCCCTCCTCGCGGGCGGTGTCCAGGATGGGACGGGCGAGCGGGTGCTCGGACCCGGCCTCGGCTGCGGCCGCCCAGCGCAGCACCTCGGTGCGGTCCAGCGCAGGATCCAGGACCACGACATCGGTCAGCTGCGGGGCGCCCTCGGTGAGGGTTCCGGTCTTGTCCACGGCCACGGCGGAGATCTTCGCGGAGGTCTCCAGGTACTCCCCACCCTTGATGAGGATGCCGTTGCGGGCGGCACGGCCGATGCCGGCCACGATGGCGACCGGGATGGAGATCACCAGGGCGCCGGGACAGCCGATGACCAACAGGGTCAGGGCCAGCACCACATTGCCGCTGATGAGCCCGGCCACCAGGGCCAGGACCATGACGGCGGGTGTGTACCAGGTGGAGAACCGGTCGATGAAGGCCTGGGTCTTGGCTTTGGCATCCTGGGCCTCCTCCACGCGGTGGATGATCCGGGCCAGGGTGGTGTCCGCGCCGATCCCGGTGGCCAGCACCTGCAGGAAGCCGCCGCGGGAGACGGTGCCGGCGAAGACCTGGTCCGAGGTGGACTTCTCCACCGGAATGGACTCGCCGGTGATGGAGGCCTCGTCGATCGCGCCGGTGCCGGCCACGACCTGACCGTCCACGGGCACCTTGGCGCCGTTCTTCACCAGGACGATCTCGCCCATCCGGACCAGGTGTGCCGGAACCTCCGCCTGCTCGCCGTCCCGCATCACGACGGCACGGTCCGGAGCGACGGCAACCAGTTCGGCCAGTGCCGAACGCGTCTTGTTCATGGTGGCGGCCTCCAGGGCGTGGCCCACCGAGAAGAGGAAGGTGACGGCGGCGGCCTCCCAGAAGTTGCCGATGAGGACGGCTCCGATGGCGGCGACCGAGACCAGCAGGTCGATGCCGATGACCTTGGTAATCAGGGCGTTGATGGCCTTGACGACGATGCCGTAACCGGCCACGACCGCGCCGGCGAGCATGAAGGCGTCCGCCAGGGTGAAGCCGTGGGAGACGGCGTGGGCATGCTCGCCGGCGTCGATCCACCACTGTGGGGTGAGGATCGGGTTCCCGGCGCCCCCGGCGAGGTGCTGCACGCCGAAGGAGAGGAGGATGAGGACGCCGGAGACGATGGGGACGGCCCAGTTTCCATGGACCCATGTCTGGAACCTGTTCACGGTGATGCGACCTTTCGGGTGAAGGGGGTGAAGGGGGTGAAGGGGGTGAAGGGGGTGAAGGGGGTGAAGGGGGTGAAGGGGGTGAGGCAGGCGGGTGGTCAGAACGCGGACGGGGTGGCCTTGTAACCTGCCTTGGCGACGGCGGCCACGACGTCCTCGACGGAGGTGACGGACTCGTCGTGGTCGACTTCGATGCGGGCGGAGGCGAAGTGGACCTTCACGCCCTCCACGCCTTTCAGCCGCCCGACCTGCTTCTCGATCTTGTTCACGCAGGAGGGGCAGGAGAAGCCCTCGGCGCGCAGGAGGGTGTGGGTGGTGGTGTTCGCGGTGGTCACGGTGTGCTCCCTGATGCTTCTGTGCCCCGGGTCCCTCCCGGGGTCATAGTCCCAAGCTAGGCAGCGGTCCGTGGAAGCGACATGACGCGCGTCAGTTGTCCGCAGGGTAACCTGCCGGAAAGGGTTGACAGGAGGGCACGATGGCATTCCAGGGCGTCGAGACGGCGCGGGGGTCCGCACGGGGACCGGCGACTCAGGGTCGCCGCACCATCCCGCTGCGGGAGATCACTCCGCCCCATCACTGCCCGCGGCCGGTGCGTCTGAAGGTACTGTCCCGGGCCCCCTACTTCCGCGGCCTGACCGAGACCGAGCTGGACGGAATCGACCGGCGGATGCGGACGGACTCCTGGGCCGCCGGGGACCTCCTGTACCAGGCCGGCGAGCCGGCGGGTGCGCTCTACGTGGTGGCCGAAGGCCGCGTGAGACTCTCCCAGTCCACCGCCGCCGGCACCGAGACCGTCTCCGACATCATGGTCCCCGGCGAGCTGTTCGGCGGGATGACCACCCTCGGGGAACCGCACCACCGGCAGACCGCCTCCGCGCTGGTCGGCTCGTGCACGCTGCGGATCGACCAACGCGACTTCCGCGAGGTGCTGGCCGAATACCCGCTGGTCGGTCTGGCGGTCCTGGACGACGTCGCGGCGCGGCTGGCCCGGGCGCAGTCCGACATCAGCGGACAGACCGGCGACCTGGTCTCCCAGCGGGTCGCGACCGCCCTGCTGCGCCTGGCGGACAAGCTCGGGGAGGACCGCGGGGCCGAGGGGATGATGCTCGAGGTCCCGCTGACCCGTGCGGACCTAGCCGGGCTGGCCCGCTCGACCCCGGAATCGGTCTCCCGGGTGATGAGCCGGTGGAAACGGGAGGGCGTCATCGAATCCGGACGGCGCTGGACGGCGCTGAAGGACCTGCCCCGGCTCCGGGACGAGGCCGGGGGATACACTGACGCCGGAACAACAGCGGGAGAGGCCTGAGCCATGGGTGACCATCAGAATCCACGCAGGGGAGCCCTTCGGGTGCTGGTGGCAGCCGTCTCGGGAGGTTTGATCCTGACCTCCTCGGCCTGCAGCGCGGCCGAGGAGGACGGCACGCGTCCGATCCCGCACCAGCAGTTCGTCAGCCGACCGGACCTGAAGCCGCCTGCCGTGCAGGTCACCCACGGCCCCGCCTGGTCGGACGAGTACGGTGACACGGATGAGTTGAGCTTCATCAGCCCGAACTACGGCTCGGAGACCCCCTCGGACGGCTCCATCATCCTCGACGCCGCCGGTGACCTGGTGTGGATGCGTCCCGCCGAGGATGACGACCCCGGGGACAACCCCTTTGACCTGCGGGTCCAGCAGTATCGCGGCGAACCGGTCCTCACCGTATATGAGGGCACCAGTGACGGTGGCATGGGTGACGGCGAGTTCCTCATCCTGGACCGGTCCTACGAGGAGATCGCCCGGGTCACCACCGGTGGCTCCCTGGACCCGGGCCACGCGGATTTCCACGACAGCACCATCACCGGCGACGGCACCATGCTGCTCGCCGCCTATGAGCCCACCCCGGCCGATCTGCGTGAGCTGGGAGGCCCGGAGGACGGTTACATCCAGGACGCCGTCATCCAGGAGGTGGACATCGACTCCGGGGAGGTCCTCTTCGAGTGGAGCGCCCAGGAGCACGTGCCCCTGAGCCAGACCCTGCTGGACTTCGAGGACGAGCAGGCGGAGCTGGAGCAGGAAGCCGAGGAGGATGAGTCGCCCGTGCTCGGCAGCGAGGAGCATCCCTTCGACTACTTCCACATCAACTCCATCACGGAGGACGATGACGGCTCGCTGCTGGTCTCCGCCCGGCACACCAACGCGGTGTACCGCCTGGACCGCAGCACCGGGGCGGTGGACTGGACCCTGGGCGGCTCGGCCAGTGACTTCGAGATGGGGGAGGGGGCCACCTTCAGCTGGCAGCACGATGCCCACCGGGCGCCGGACGGCACCCTGACCCTGTTCGACAACCACGCCCACGGCGGCGATGACGACGAGTCCTCCCGGGGGCTGCGCCTGCGCCTGGACGAGCAGGCGATGACCGCCGAGGTCGCCACCGAGTACCTCCCGCCGGCCGATCGGGTGGCCGGCTCCATGGCCAATATGCAGGAGCTGCCCAACGGCAACGTGATCCTGGGCTGGGGCGCCCGCCCCCACTACTCCCAGCACACCCCCGGGGGCGAGCTGATCTACGACGTCTGCCACGGCGATGAGTGCATGGGGGAGGACTTCGAGGGCGGTGGGGGCAGCTACCGCGCCTACCAGTTCCCCTGGGAGGGCCGTCCGGCCACGGACCCGGACGTGGTGGTCCAGGACGGGGCGGAGGAGAACGACGGCGGCCCGGTCGCCTTCGTCTCCTGGAACGGGGCCACCGAGGTGGCCCGGTGGCGGCTGATGGCAGGCGCAGACGAGGCCAGTGCCACCGAGCAGGCCACGGTGGACCGCGACGGCTTCGAGACCGCCATCCCGGTGCCCGCGGAGGCCGCGGACGCCGCCTACACCGCCGTCCAGGCCCTGGACGCCGGGGGCGCCGTCCTCGGGACCGGAGCCGCCGCGCGCGGCTAGGCTGGGCCGGTGAGCACCGAGCAGACCAACACTGAGGATCCGGGCGTCGATCCGAACGTCGATTCCGCCGTCCAGCCGGAGTCCAAGGACATCCCGCCGGAGGCGTTGCGGGAGCAGTACGAGCACCTCGTGGACGAGGTCCGCAAGCACCGCACGGCGTACTACCAGAATGACGCCCCGGAGGTCTCGGACGCTGAGTACGACTCCCTGTACCGCCGCCTGGAGGACCTCGAGGCGTTGCACCCGGAGATCGTGTCCAATGACTCGCCCACCCAGGAGGTCGGCGGTGAGGTCTCCACCGCGTTCGCCCCAGTCACCCATCTGGCCCGGATGTACTCCCTGGACGACCTGTTCTCCATCGAGGAGTTGCGCGCCTGGCACGAGAAGACCTCCGCCTCGATCGAGGCCATCGCGCCCGGCTCGGCCGAGAAGGGGGTCCGCTGGCTCGTCGAGGTCAAGATCGACGGCCTGGCCGTGAACCTGCTCTACCGGGACGGCGTCCTCGTCCGGGCCGCCACCCGCGGGGACGGCACCACGGGGGAGGACGTCACCCACAATGTGATGACCATCCAGGACATCCCGCAGCAGCTGGCCGGTTCCGGCTGGCCGGCCGAGATGGAGGTCCGCGGGGAGATCTTCATGCCCAGCGCCGACTTCCGCACCTTCAACGAACAGCGGGTGGCCGAGGGCCTGGCCCCCTTCGCGAACCCCCGCAACTCGGCGGCCGGGTCGCTGCGCCAGAAGGACCCCGCCGAGACGGCCAAGCGCCCGCTGAGCATGTTCGTGCACGGCATCGGCGCCCACACCGGCCTCGAGGCCGAATCCCAGCACGCCACCTATGAGCTGCTGGCCTCCTGGGGACTGCCCACGAGCCCGTACACGCGGATCGTGGACTCCCTCGAGGGCACGGACGGCATCCTGCAGTTCATCGAGGACAACGGCGCCCAACGGCACGGGCTGGTCCACGAGATCGACGGCATCGTCATCAAGGTTGACTCCTTCGCCCTGCAGCGGGCCCTGGGCCACACCTCGCGCGTGCCCCGCTGGTCGGCGGCCTACAAGTACCCGCCGGAGGAGGTCCACACCCGGCTGCTGGACATCAGGGTCAACGTGGGCCGCACCGGCCGCGTCACCCCCTATGCCGTGATGGAGCCCGTCCTGGTGGCCGGGTCCACCGTCTCCATGGCCACCCTGCACAACCAGGACGTGGTGCAGGCCAAGGGCGTGCTGATCGGGGACACCGTGGTGCTGCGCAAGGCCGGGGACGTCATCCCGGAGATCGTCGGCCCCGTGATGCCCCTGCGGGAGGGCAAGACCGAGGTCGCAGGGTCCGCGGACGACGGGCCGATCGGTGAGAACCAGGTCCGGCCCTTCATCATGCCCACCGATTGCCCCTCCTGCGGCACCCCCCTGGCGCCCGCCAAGGAGGGGGACGTGGACCTGCGCTGCCCCAACGCCCGGTCCTGCCCGGCCCAGCTCACCGGCCGGATCGAGCACGCCGCCTCCCGGGGGGCCTTCGACATCGAGGCCCTCGGCGAGGAGGCCGCCCTCTGGCTGACCAACGGCCCGGGCCCGGACCCCGCCGAGAACGGCCAGCGGGTCCGCCCCGAGGGCCCCGGCATCATCACCGAGGACGCGCAGCTCTTCGAGCTCTCGGACACCGGGACGAAGACCGCCGAGGACCTCAAGGCCCCCTTCGACCCCGCAGAGCTGTCCGAGGTCCAGGCGAGGCTGGCCGAGGTCATGGTCTGGCGCGAGAAGCGCGCCAAGGACCCGGAGACCGGCAAGTTGGTGCCCTCGGGCACCTGGGAGCTCAAGCCCTACTTCTGGACGCAGGGCACCGCCAAGAAGCCCTCCGAGCCCACCGCCAACACCCGACGGCTCTTCCAGGAGCTGCACAAGGCGAAGACCCAGCCGCTCTGGCGCGTGCTGGTGGCCCTGTCCATCCGCCACGTGGGTCCGACGGCGGCCCGCTCCCTGGCCACTGCGTTCGGCTCCCTGCAGGCCTTGCAGGCACTGGCCGCCGAAGCCACGGGTACGGCGGACGGCGGCGAACAGGCCGACGGCTCGATGAACGAGGCCCGCGCCGCCGCCCAGCAGCGGCTGGCCGATGTGGACGGCGTGGGGCCGATCATCGCCGAGGCCGTGATCGACTGGTTCGCCGAACCCTGGCACCGCGAGATCGTCGAGCGCTGGCACGCGGCCGGTGTGGTGATGGAGGACGAGCAGGACGCGAACACCCCACGCACCCTGGAGGGGCTGACGATCGTGGTGACCGGGTCCCTCGAGGACTTCAGCCGGGACTCCGCCAAGGAGGCCATCATCGTCCGCGGCGGCAAGGCCTCCGGCTCGGTCTCGAAGAAGACCGACTACCTGGTGGCGGGGGAGAACGCCGGGACCAAGCTGGACAAGGCGGAGTCCCTCGGCGTGACCGTGTTGGACGAGGAGGGCTTCCGGACCCTGCTGGCCGAGGGGCCGCCGAAGCCGGAGCCGGAATCCGAGGAGGAACCATCATGAGCCAGGGACTGCTCGCCGTGGCCCGGGCCGCAGCCCGCGCCGGTGCCGCGGTGCTGGCCGAGAGGACCCTGGGCCCGACGCCGGCCACGCAGGACGCGCTCGGGGCGCAGACCAAGTCCTCGGGCTCGGATTGGGTGACGGACTACGACCGCCGGGCCGAGCAGGCGGTGCGCGAGGTGATCACGGCCTACCGCCCGAACGACGCGATCTCGGGCGAGGAGTACGGGCACACGGAGCCGGCAGACCCCTCGGGCTTCCGCTGGTCGATCGACCCGCTGGACGGCACCACCAACTTCATCCGGGGCGTGCCGCAGTTCTGCACCTCGGTGGCTGTCCAGGGTCCGGCCGACCCGGCGGCGTCTGACTCCACGCCCGGCGCCGACGGCCCGGGCGAGGTGCGCTGGTTGGCGGGGGCCGTCGTCGCGCCCGCCCTGGGCCGGACCTGGTACGCGGCCGCCGGCAGTGGGGCGTTCTCCACGCTGGACGGGCCCGGCGTGGACGGGGAGCCCGTGCGGCTGAACGGGCCGATCCCCGGGCGGTCGGGACGGTTGCTCGCCTCCGGCTTCGGGTATGCGGGCCAGCGCCGGGACTTCCAGCTGCGGGCCCTGGCCGAACTGTTGCCCCACTTCGGGGACCTGCGGCGGATCGGCTCGGCCGCCCTGGACCTGTGTCTGGTGGCCGACGGCACGCTGGACGCCTATGCCGAGTTCGGGATCCAGGAGCATGACTGGTCCGCCGGTGTCCTCATCGCCGAGGAGGCCGGGGTGGCCGTGCGTCGGCCCGCCTCCGGCGACGGCACGGCCCATCCCGACTGGACGGTGGCCGGGGTGCTGGACCCGACGTGGGCGGACGGGGAGTACGACCTGCCGAGGCCGGACCCGGCCCACGCCGTGGGTGACGGAGACGTGGGAGACTGAGGCCATGCGCCAGCTGTTCGCCAAGCCGTGGTTCCTGCCCGCCGTGATGCTGGCGCTCGGGGCGCTGTTCGCCTACTGGGGACTGATCGGCCGGGGTCCGCTGAACTACGTGGCCGCGGCCATCCTGCTGTTCTTCGCCCTGCGCTTCGTCTCCACCACCCAGGTGCAGTCCCGCCCCGTCTCCGGGGTGGACGCGCACCTGGCCGCCGGGGGAGTGGTGGTGTACTGGCGCCCCGGCTGCCAGTTCTGCGCCCGACTCATCCGTGAGCTCGGCTCCGGCGGCCGGTCCGTGCCCTACTGGGTCAACATCTGGACCGACCCCGAGGCCGCCGCCAGCGTCCGGCAGTACCACCATGGCAACGAGACCGTGCCGACGGTGGTCACCTCAGACGGGCACTTCGTGGCCAAGGACGCCGAGTCCTACGACCGGGCGAAGGCCGCGATCGGGCGGGCTAGGCCGGTGGTGTGAGCGGTGCGCTGTTCCAAGCCCGGTGAACGATTGGCCCCTGGCCTCCGCGAAGTTGCCGGTATGGAGGCCGAAGTTGCCGCTCTGGAGCCTGTTGGGTGGGCTCAGTGTGGCCTGGGGGGACCAATCGTTGCGGGCGCCAGGCGCCAAGGTTTCGTTCCGAGCGGTTCAGCCGCTCGTCGCAGGACGTTGGTGTCCATGACGTCTGTGAGGCACAGGTTCATGGCTGGTCCTTAACTCGGCGGGATGGGACTCAACAACAGGTGGACTGGCTGGCGGGTAGGAGGGCGGACTGACCGACGGGCGGGACCGTCAGCAGAGTCACGGGCTGGGGCGCGGAGCAGCAGGCGTCTGCCGGTTCCGACGAGTCTGCCGGGGCATCGCAGGAACCGCCCAGGTCGGTGGAGCACACACCGGTCTCCGGCAGATCCAGCTGGACGTCGTCCGCCGCCGCGCGGTCCCCGGACAGAGCTGCCGCAATGGACCTGACCTGCTCGTAGCCGGTAGCCATGAGGAACGTCGGGGCCCGGCCGTAGCTCTTCATCCCCACGATGTAGAAGCCGGGTTCGGGGTGCGCCAGTACGCGCTCGCCGTGCGGTTCCACGGAGCCGCAGGAGTGGAACTCCGGATCGATCAGCGGACCCAGCTGCCGGGGTGCCTCCACGGCCGGGTCCAGGTCCAGGCGCAGCTCGGAGAGTGGCCCGAGGTCCGGGCGGAACCCGGTGGCCGGGACCACGAGGTCCACCGTCAGGACCTGATCCCGGGACGGGATGCGTGCGTGGACCTCCACATGGCCGGATCGGGTGGTGAGGCCGGTGATGGTGAAGGAAGGGTGCACCGCGATGGCCCCGGAATCCACGAGCCGGCGCAGTCGCGTGCCCAGGGTCCCGCGGGCGGCCAGCTCGTCGCGGTCCTCGCCACCGTAGACCTTCGCGACGTCGGCCGAGCGGATGGCCCAGGAGATCCTGGTGCCCGGGGCGTCCTCGGCGAGGGATGCCAGGTCCAGCAGGGTGTTGGCCGCGGAGTGACCGGCGCCGACCACCAACACGTGCCGGCCGGCAAATCGCTGGCGCTCCCGGCCGGTGACGTCCGGGAGTGGATCGGTGATGTATCCGGCGGCCCGGGCCACAGCCTCACCGGGTGCTTCCAGCCCGGCCCTGCCCAGGGGATTGGGGGTGCACCAGGTGCCGGACGCATCGATCACGGCACGGGCCAGCTGGTCCTCTACAGTGCCGTCCGCCCGACGGATGCGGACCAGGAACGGGGTCTGCTCGCGACCGGCGGTGCGGGTCTTGTCCAGTCCGGACCGGGACACGGCGACCACGCGGGTGCCGGTGCGGATCCGGCCGGTCAGGGCCTCGGTGGCGGACAGGGGCTCGAGGTACCGCTCCGTCAGCTCGGCGCCGGTCGGCAGGTCCTGCGGGTCCGGGGAGGCCCATCCGGCGGCCTCGAGCAGCCGTCGGGCGGCCGTGTCGATGTTGTACTCCCACGGGGAGAACAGGCGGGTGTGGCCCCAGGCGCGCACCGAGGCACCGACGTCGGGCCCCTCCTCGAGGACGAGCGGCACCAGGCTGCGCTCCACCAGATGGGCGGCGGCGGCCAGCCCCACCGGGCCGGCACCGATGACGACGACCGGCAGCCCGGCCAGGACGGTTTCCGGGGTGGCGTTGCCCGGGGTGGTGGTCTCAGGCACGGTCGTCTCCTCGGTCGTGGGCGGGCAGCAACTCGGAGATGAGCTGCTCGATGCGGGCCTTGATGTCGTCGCGGATGGGTCGGACGGCGTCCAGCCCCTGGCCGGCGGGGTCATCGAGTTTCCAGTCCTCGTAGCGCTTGCCCGGGAAGAACGGGCAGGCATCGCCGCAGCCCATGGTGATGACCACGTCGGAGTCCTTCACGGCCTGGTCGGAGAGCACCTTGGGCCGGTTGGCGCTGATGTCGATGCCCTCCTCGGCCATGGCCGCCACGGCTGCTGGGTTGACGGTGTCGGCAGGTTCGGAGCCGGCCGAGCGGACCTCGATGCGGCCCCCGGCCAGGTGGGCCAGGTATGCGGCGGCCATCTGGGAGCGGCCGGCATTGTGGACGCAGACGAACAGCACCGAGGGCTTCTGGGCGTCGATGGTGTCCGGGGACAGTTCGGAGAGCAGCCCCCGGACGCGGGCGTCGATGTCATCCCGGACCAGGCGCATCCGCTCGATGCCCTCGATCCCGCGGGTGGAGGACTCGTCGGTGTGCCAGGTGTCGATGGTGCCGGTCATGCCCTCGACGGACTCGACCTGGGCCTGCTCGCCGAGGAGGATCACCCGGTCCACCCGGCGCAACAGTTCCGGGTCGAGTGGCCGGGGGTGACCGCCGGACATGTCCGCGCCGACCTCGGCGATGACCTCGGCAGACAGCGGATTGAGCTGCGAGCCGGGGTGGGTGCCTGCCGAGTGGACCTCGACGGCACCGGCGGCATGGTGTTCCATCAGGGCCGCGGCCATCTGGGACTTGCCGCCGTTCTTCGAGCAGATGAAGAGGACGGAGGCTCTGGGGTGGTGTTCAGCGTTCACGGGGAGCCGATCTGTAGTGGACAAGGCCGGGGCGGATCAGGAGTCGACGGCGGAGGCGCGCGGGTCCGGGACGGTCGGGTCCCCGGGGAAGAGCCGGCGGCCGGCCCAGAGGCAGACGTAGATGAGGCCGACGAGCACCGGGACCTCGATGAGCGGGCCGACCACGCCGGCCAGGGCCTGGCCGGAGGTGACGCCGAAGGTGCCGATGGCCACGGCGATGGCGAGCTCGAAGTTGTTGCCGGCGGCGGTGAAGGCCACGGTGGTGGACTTGGCGTAGTTCAGGCCCACGGCCTTGGAGGCCAACAGTGCGATGCCGAACATCAGCACGAAGTAGGCCAGCAGCGGCAGCGCGATCCGGGCCACGTCCCAGGGGTTGGAAGTGATGGCCTCGCCCTGCAGGGCGAAGAGCAGCACGATGGTGAACAACAGCCCGTACAGGGCCCACGGCCCGATCTTGGGCAGGAACGCCTGCTCGTACCAGGTGCGGCCCTTGGCCTTCTCCCCGAAGTGACGGGTCAGGAACCCGGCCAGCAGGGGGACCCCCAGGAACACCAGGACACTGAGCACGATCGCCCACACCGAGAAGTCGGCGGACGTGGTGGGCAGGCCGAGCCAGGAGGGGAGCACCTGGAGGTAGAACCAGCCCAGGGCGCCGAAGGCGATGACCTGGAAGACGGAGTTGACGGCCACCAGCACGGCGGCGGCCTCCCGGTCGCCGCAGGCCAGATCGTTCCAGATGAACACCATGGCGATGCACCGGGCCAGGCCGACGATGATCAGCCCAGTGCGGTACTCGGGCAGGTCCGGCAGCAGCAGCCAGGCCAGGGCGAACATCAGCGCCGGACCGACGACCCAGTTCAGCACCAGGGACGTGATCATCAGCCACTTGTCCCCGGCGATCCGGTGGGTCTCGTCGTAGCGGACCTTGGCCAGCACCGGGTACATCATCACCAGCAGCCCGATCGCGATCGGCAGGGACACCTCCCCGATCTTCACCGCCTCCAGGGCGGTGTCCAGCCCGGGGATGAACCGGCCCAGCGCCAGACCGGCGGCCATGGCCAGCAGAATCCAGGCGGGGAGCCAGCGGTCGAGGAAGGACATCTCCCGCGCCACGGGGCGGCCGTGGTGGACAGGCGCGAGGGTGGTGGGGCTGGGAGAACTCACGGACGACCCGCTTTCATATCGATCGATGTCGAAGTGAACACTAGCGGGACATATCGATGAACGTCAATGTAAGATGGGGCGCATGGCCACCACTACGCTGCCCCTCCTCGATGACACCGAGCGCCGCCGTCGATCCGGGGTCGCCGTCGAATGCTGCCCGCTGTCGGAAGGGCCGATCTCCGCGGGCGATGCCGAACGGACCGCCGGCATGTTCAAGGCGCTGGCGGAGCCGGTGCGCCTACGTCTCCTGTCCCATGTGGTCGCCCAGGGCTGCGACTCCGTTTGCGCCTGTGACCTCACCGGAGAGATGGGCATCAGTCAGTCCACCGTCAGTCACCACATGAAGAAGCTGGTCGATGCCGGCCTGCTGACTCGGGAGCAACGCGGCAAGTGGGCCCATTACACGGTGGTCCCGGAAGCGTTCCGCGAACTGCGCGGGCTACTCGACATCGGTTGACCGGTCACCATGGCCCGGCGCCGGATGCTGATGCCCCGGAGGGCGGTCGTCAGTTCAGCAAAATGTGTACTATTCAGGCATGACCTCGGTGACCTCCGCCCATTCCACGGCGCTGGCCCAACTGGGCCACGCACTGTCCGACGGCACCCGCACGCGGATCCTGCTCGCCCTGCGCGACGGTGCGGCCCGACCCTCGGACCTGGCCGAGCAGCTCGGGGTGTCCCGGCAGTCCATGTCCAACCAGCTGGCCTGCCTGCGCGGCTGCGGTCTGGTGCAGGGCGCGGCTGAGGGGCGCAGCACCTGGTACACCCTGAGCAGTCCGCGCATCGGATCCGCCCTGGGGGACCTGTTGGAGCTGGTGGTGCACGTCGACCCGGACTGCTGTTCCCCACAGGGCTGCGCCTGCCGATGAGCGTGCCCCCGCAGGCTCCACGCCCGATCGCCGAGGAACGGCGGAACGTGCTGCACCGCCCGCGTCCGGTGGATCGTGGCCGCCACCATCAGCTACAACGTCATCGAGGCCGTCATCGCCCTGACAGCCGGGCACGCGGCCTCTTCCTCCGCGCTGGTCGGCTTCGGCCTCGATTCCATGGTCGAGGTGCTCTCCGCGGCCGCCGTGGCCTGGCAGTTCGCCGCCCCGGATCCGCACCGCCGTGAGCGGGTCGCCCTCCGGTTGATCGCGGTCTCCTTCTTCGGATTGGCGGCGTTCGTGTCCTTCGACGCCGTTCGCGTCCTGCTCGGCGCGGCGGAGCCGGACCACTCCCCGGTCGGCATCACACTCGCCGCCGTCAGCCTGGCCGTCATGCCGGTCCTGTCCTGGATCGAGCGCCGCATCGGCCGGGAGCTCGTCTCCGCCTCCGTGGTGGCCGATTCCCGGCAGACCCTGATCTGTTCCTATCTCTCCGCCGTGCTGCTGATCGGCCTGCTGCTGAACAGCCTCCTCGGGTGGGCCTGGGCCGACCCGGTGGCTGCTCTGCTCATCGCCGCCTTCGCCATCCGGGAGGGCCTCGAGGCCTGGCGCGGGGACGCCTGTTGCACGCCGGTCTCCGTCTAGACGGGGGATCCGGAGAAGGGGCGGGCAGACCGGGACGGCCCGTGTTGTGGGTCCTAAGGTGAGTCCATGACCACCCCCTCCACCGCGCCTGCCCCTTCCACCGCGCCCATCGCCGTCACCGGGGCCACCGGCCAACTCGGCGGGCGGGTCGCGCGCCTGCTCGCCGAGGCGAATCTGCCGCTGCGCCTGCTGGTCCGAGAGCCGGGCCGGGCCCCCCAGCTTCCGAACGCCACCGTCCACCGGGCCCCCTATGCGGAGGCCGACGCGGTCACCGAGGCGCTGGCCGGCGTCGAGATCGTGTTCATGGTCTCCGCTTCCGAGTCCGAGGACCGGGAGGCCGAGCACGAGGAATTCGTGGCGGCAGCCGCGAATGCCGGGGTACGGCACGTGGTCTACACCTCCTTCCTCGGGGCCAGCCCGGAGGCCACCTTCACCTTGGCCCGGACGCATGCGGACACGGAAGTGGACCTGGCGGCCTCGGGAATGGGATACACCTTCCTGCAGGACAGCTTCTACATGGCGATGGCCCGTGGCGTGGCCGGTCCGGACGGCGTCATCCGCGGGCCGGCCGGGATGGGGCGGTGTGCCTTCGTGGCCCACCGGGACATCGCCCGCACGGCCGCCCACATCCTGCGTGACCCCACGCCGCATCAGGGGCGCGCCTACCGGTTGACCGGCCCCGAGGCCCTGACCTTCGAGGACGTCGCCCGGACCATCACCGAGGTCGAGGGGCGCCCGGTGCGTTTCCAGGACGAGACCGTGGAAGAGGCCTACGAGTCCCGGAAGGCCTGGAACCCGCCGCCCTGGCAGGCCGACGCCTGGGTCTCCACCTACACGGCCATCGCCGCGGGAGAGCTGGACGTGGTCAGCGGGGACATCGAGCAGGTGACCGGGACGGCTCCGGTGGACTTCAGGACGTTCCTGCGGACCCGACGCGGCTGAGGCCGGGGACCTGACCCGGCGGCTGACCCGGGCCCTCAGGTACCACGTGTCGTCAGGACCCTCGGGCGATCCGGGGCAGTGCGGCCGGGGGCTCGGTGCCCTGCGCCTCGTAGCCCTTCAGGAGGCGCTGGGCCCGTTCCCGGCGCAACTGGGCGCTAGGATCCAGGGAGCCCTGCCGGCTGGCAGAGCCGGTGACGAAGGTGACCATGTAGGCCAGTCGCCAGCGCAGCCGGTAGCCGAGGCCCAGGCCGGTGTTGTCGGAGGTCACGGAGTAGGCCTTGCCGGTCATGATGCTCGCTCTCGCAGTGTCCTCGCCGCGGCGCCGAGGGGCCCGAGCGGTCAGAATCGTTGGTGTGCTGTCCAAGTTACCCGAGGCGGAAACCGGGGGTGGGTTTCCCGGGACGGCGTAGGATCTCTGCCGTGCCGCACAACGATCCCCACGACCTCCCAGACTGGCCTGAGCCGTCCTCCCGCGTGGAGGGCGTCACCGTCCGAGATGCGCGGGAGGCGGACCACGCGGCCATCGCCCACCTCACGGTGACCTCCTATGTGGACGGCGGCCACATCGACCCGGCGGACGAATACCTCGAGCACCTGGCCGACGTCGCCACCCGGGCTCGCCACGCCAGGGTGCTGGTGGGTGAGGTGGGCACCCGGGAGGGGGCCGTCGTCGCCGGTTCCGTGGTGTTGACGCTGCCGGGGATGCCGATGTCCGAGACCGCGCGCGAGGGTGAGCTGGAGTTCCGGATGCTCGCCGTGGACCCGGGCGTCCAGCGCCGTGGGGTGGCCCGCGCCCTGGTGCGCGCCGCGATCGATCGCGCCGAGCAGCTTCAGGGGATCGGCGCCGTGGTGCTCACCACCATGGAGACCATGACCGGGGCACACCGGCTCTACGAGTCCGAGGGCTTCGTGCGGCTCCCCGAGCGGGACTGGCGCCTCTCGGACATCGGCCAGGCGCCCACGGACGGGGACGACCAGCTGTACTGGGTCTACCGGCGTACGGTCTGAGCCCGTCCTGATCCGGTGGGCACCGGCCGCCGCACTAGACTGGGTGACCGAACCATCCATCCCGCCTCAACCGCAGGAGATTCATGTCCGCCATCACCCGTGAGGACGTCGCGCACCTGGCGCGACTGGCCCACATCCGGATGGACGAGAACGAACTGGCCACCATGGCCGGGGAACTCGACGTCATCATGGATGCCATCGCCTCCGTCAGCGAAGTCGCCGGCCAGGACGTGCCGCCCACGTCCCACCCGATCCCGCTGAAGAACGTGTTCCGCGAGGACGTGCCCACCGGCATGCTGACGCAGGAACAGGCGCTGGCCATGGCACCGGACGCCGAGGACGGCCAGTTCAAGGTCCCCGCGATTCTGGACGGGGAGTGATCGGACGTGGCTGAGCAGCACAACGCACTGATCCGGCTGACCGCCCTGCAGATGGCCGAACGGCTCCGTGCCGGTGAGGTCACCTCGGTTGAGCTGACCCAGGCGCATCTGGACCGCATCGCCGCCGTGGACGGTGCAGCCGACGGCTCCGTCCCGGAGGGCAGCCGCGGTGTCCACGCCTTCCTGCACGTCAACACGGAGGAGGCGCTCGCCGTCGCCGCCGAGGTGGATGCCGTCCGCGCCGCCGGTGGCCCGGAGGCGGAGGCCCTGCACCCGCTGGCAGGCGTGCCGATCGCGGTGAAGGACCTCATCGTCACCGTGGGGCAGCCCACCACCGCCGCCTCGAAGATGCTTGAGGGCTGGATGAGCCCCTACGACGCCACCGTGGTGGAGCGGATCCGTGCGGCCCGGCTGCCGATCCTGGGCAAGACCAACCTGGACGAGTTCGCCATGGGCTCCTCCACCGAGCACTCGGCCTTCGGGGACACCCGCAACCCCTGGGACCTGGACCGGACTCCCGGCGGCTCCGGCGGCGGCTCCGCCGCGGCCGTGGCGGCCTTCATGGCGCCGCTGGCCCTGGGCACGGACACCGGCGGCTCCATCCGCCAGCCCGGCGCGGTCACCGGCACCGTGGGCGCCAAGCCGACCTACGGCGCCGTGTCCCGCTACGGCGTCATCGCCATGGCCTCCTCCCTGGACCAGGTGGGCCCCGTGACCCGCACTGTGGCGGACGCCGCGGCCCTGCAGGAGCTCATCGGCGGCCATGACCCCAAGGACTCCACCTCGCTGCCCGAGCCCTTGGAGGGGCTGCTGGAGGCCGCCCGCAACGGCGAGCTGAACGGTCTGCGCATCGGCATCATCGCCGAGCTGGAGGGCGAGGGCTTCCAGGAGGGCGTGCTGGCACGCTTTCAGGAGTCGGTGCAGGTGCTGAAGGAGGCCGGGGCCGAGGTCAGCGAGGTCTCCTGCCCGCACCTCGGCTACGCGCTGGGCGCCTACTACCTGATCATGCCCTCGGAGGTCTCCTCCAACCTCGCCAAGTTCGACGGCGTGCGGTACGGCAACCGGGTGGTCCCGGACGGCGGCGGCACCATCGAGCAGGTCATGGGCGCCACCCGTGCGGCCGGCTTCGGTGACGAGGTCAAGCGCCGCATCATCCTGGGTACCTACGCGCTCTCGGCGGGCTACTACGACGCCTACTACGGCTCGGCGCAGAAGGTCCGCACCCTGATCCAGCGCGACTTCGCGGCGGCGTTCGAACAGGTGGACGTGCTGATCTCGCCGACCTCCCCGGTCACGGCCTTCGCGCTGGGGGAGAAGCTGGACGACCCGGTGGCGATGTACAACAACGACATCGCCACGATCCCCGCCAACCTGGCCGGCATCCCCGGCATCTCCGTGCCCGCCGGACTGTCCGGCGGCCTGCCCGTGGGCATCCAGTTCCTGGCCCCGGCCCGCGGCGACGCCACCATGTACCGCGCCGCCGCCGCCCTGGAGACCCGGCTCGAGGAGAACTGGGGCTCCCCGTTCTGGGCCCAGGCCCCCGAGCTGGACGCCGCGTCGACCGCGGCAACCCCTGCACCCGCCACTACCGCTGGAGGAGAGAACTGATGGCCGCCGTCACCGACGAGGTGCTCACGTTCGACGAGGCCATGGCCGCCTACGAGCCGGTGCTCGGCTTCGAGGTCCACGTGGAGCTCAACACGAAGACCAAGATGTTCTCCTCGGCACCCAACGGCTTCGGCGCCGAGCCGAACACGTCCGTCACGCCGGTGGACCTCGGCCTGCCGGGCGTGCTGCCCGTGGTCAACGGGACCGCTGTCGACTATTCCATCAAGCTCGGCCTGGCGCTGAACTGCCAGATCGCGGAGGTCTGCGGCTTCGCCCGGAAGAACTACTTCTACCCGGATACCCCGAAGAACTTCCAGACCTCCCAGTACGACGACCCGATCGCCTACGACGGTTGGCTGGACGTGGAGCTGGAGGACGGGACGGTCTTCCGGGTGGAGATCGAGCGTGCCCACATGGAGGAGGACGCCGGCAAGCTGACCCACCAGGGCGGGGCCTCGGGCCGCATCCAGGACGCCGCCTCCTCCCTGGTGGACTACAACCGCGCCGGCGTGCCGCTGGTGGAGATCGTCACCAAGCCGATCACCGGCGCCGGTGAGCGCGCGCCGGAGCTGGCCAGGGCCTATGTCACGCAGATCCGGGACATCGTCAAGAACCTCGGCATCTCGGACGCCCGGATGGAGCGCGGCAACGTCCGCTGCGATGCCAACGTCTCCCTGATGCCCCGGGGCGCCACGGTGTTCGGCACCCGCACCGAGACCAAGAACGTCAACTCCACCCGGGCAGTGGCCCACGCGGTGACGTTCGAGATCCAGCGCCAGGCCGCCGTGCTGCAGGCCGGGGGCTCCATCACCCAGGAGACCCGCCACTGGCAGGAGGCCACCCGCACCACGACCTCCGGCCGGCCGAAGTCGGATGCGGACGACTACCGGTACTTCCCGGAGCCGGACCTCGTGCCGATCCACACCGACGCCGAGTGGATCGAGCGCCTGCGCGCGGAGCTGCCCGAGCCGCCGGCCGAGCGCCGCAAGCGCCTGAAGGCGGACTGGGGCTTCTCGGACGAGGAGTTCCGGGACGTCGTCAACGCCGGCGTGCTGGACGAGATCGCCGCGACCATCGAGGCCGGTGCCTCGGCCGCCGCCGCACGCAAGTGGTGGATGGGCGAGATCGCCCGCCTGGCCAACCTCGCCGAGAAGGACATCGCCGAGCTGGGGGTCACCCCCGCCGACGTGGTGGAGGTCGAGGCGCTGATCGCCGCCAAGACGATCAATGACAAGATCGCCAAGCAGGTCCTCGGTTTCGTGGCCGAGGGGGAGGGCTCCCCGTCGGCCATCGTCGAGGCCCGCTCCCTGGCCGTGGTCTCGGACGACGGCGCCCTGAATACCGCGGTCGACGCCGCGATCGCCGAGAACCCCGGTGTGGTGGACAAGATCAAGGCCGGCAAGCTGCAGGCCATCGGCGCCCTGATCGGCCCGGTCATGAAGGCCACTCGCGGCCAGGCCGATGCCGCGCGCGTCCGCGAAATTGTCATGGAGCGCCTCGGCGTCACCGAGTAACCGCCGTGCCGCAGCAGCGCCGCGCGGAGGAACCCGTCATCACGGACGGGCTCCTGCGCGCGCTGCTGCGGGCCCAGCACCCGGATCTGGCCGGGTTGCCCCTGGGGGAGTGCGTGCAGGGCTGGGACAACACCGTGGCCCGTCTGGGGGAGCACCTCGCCCTGCGCCTGCCCCGGCACGCGGTGGGCCAGGCGCTGCTGGACCGTGAGGTGGAGTGGCTGCCGGTCCTCGCCTCCCTGACGGGTGGGCCGGGTGCCGGCCCCGGCGCCCCCTGGATCCCGACGCCGGCCCGCACCGGGGTGCCCGGAGCCGGGTACCCGTTCCGCTGGGCGGTCGTCCCCTGGGTCCACGGGCGCCCCGCCGTCCACGCCCCCGGGGAGGCACGGGACGCCTACGCGGCGGACCTGGCCCATACCCTGCGCAGCCTGCACCGGCCGGCCGTGACCGGTGCCCCCGACCCCACCCTCCGGGGGACCTCGATCGTCGACCTCGCCGACCGATTCCACGCGCGCCTGGGCGACCTCGCCGGTGACCTGGGGGAGGCCCGACGCCGGCGACTCACCGCGGTCTTCAACGCCGCCCTGGGTGCCCCACCCCACTCCGGTCCGCGGCTCTGGCTCCACGGCGACCCCCACCCGAACAACACGATCCTCTCCCCGGCCGGCCCGGTGCTCGTGGACTACGGTGACCTGTGCGCCGGCGACACGGCCTCGGATCTGGGGGCCGCGTTGACTCACTTCACCCCCGCCGGGCGGGAGGTCTTCCGCCGGGCCTACGATGCGGGGGAGCCCGCGGAGACCGCCAGCGCCGGCCGGTCCGCCCGGTGGACCCGCGCCGCCGCATGGTCCGCGTACTTCGCCCTGGTCTTCGCCGCTCAGCCGGAGCTGGATCTGCTGCGGCCGGTGGGGCGGGAGTTGCTCTTCGCCCCCGCGGACGGCTTCCCTGCCTGAGCCGCTCCCTGCCTGACCCGTTCCCTACCTGACCCGTTCCCTACCTGACCCGTTCCCTACCTGACCCGGCGCACCACGGCGTGGGCGACCAGGGCCAGGCAGACGCCCAGGCAGAGGATGGCGCCGAGGCCGAAGGTGCCGGTGATACCCGCGTCGGTGGTCTGGCCGGCGGGATCGGCGGTCACGGCGAGGATCGCGGCCGAGGCCGCGGTGCCGAAGGAACTGCCGATCGTCCGCAGCACCTGGTTGAAGCTGACGGAGCTGCCCAGTCCCTCCGCGGCCACGTTCCGTGCGATCAGGGCGGGCATGGCCGCGTAGCTGGAGCCGATGCCCAGGCCGAACACGAACATCCCGAGCAGCAGCTCCCACAGTTCGCTGTGCGCGAGCCAGAGCAGGGTTCCGGAGGCGGCCGTCAGCCCCGCCCCGACCGGCAGCAGCGCCGTGAGCGGGACCCGCCGGGAGAGCCGGCGGACGAGGCGGTTGGCCAGGAAGCTGCCGACGGACAGGGGCAGCATGACGAACCCGGCCCAGAAGACGGGCATGGACAACCCGAATCCGGTGTCGGCCGGGGCCTGGGCCACGAGGCTGGAGACCGAGAGGCCGATGTAGATGGCGGCGCCCAGGCCGATCGCCGAGCCGTTGGCCAACAGGACCTCCCCATGGGCGAAGACGCGCAGGTTGATCAAGGGGTGGCGGGTGCGCAGGGACCAGCGGACCCACACCGCCAGCAGCCCGACCGCCACCACCAGGACGCCGACCGTCCAGGGTGACGCCCAACCCCACGTGGGACCCTCGCTGATGCCCAGCAGCAGGCTCCCGAGGCCCGTCCCCAACAGGACAGCACCGGTCAGGTCGAAGGGGGCCCGGGCCGTCTCGCCGTCCGGCCGGCCGGGCACCGCCAGGGCGACCACCGCCAGGGCCGTGACCACGAAGAGCGCGGCGAACCAGAAGGCGAACCGGTAGTCCAGGGCTCCGGCGATGATCCCGGTCAGCGGGTAGCCGACGCCGAGCCCGGTGGCGACCGTCACGGACAGGCTGGAGATCGCGGACGGGACCCTGGGGGCGGGCAGGCACCGGCGCGCCAGGGCGATGGTCACCGGCACGATGCCGTAGGTCAGCCCCTGGAGGGCCCGCCCGATGAGGAAGACCGTGAAGTTCGGTGCCACCGCAGCCACCACGGAGCCGAGCAGGATGACCGACAGGGAGAGCAGCAGGAGCCGCTTCTGGCGCGGCCCGTCGCTGAGCCGGCCCATGACCGGGGTCGCGACGGCCCCCACTAGGAGGTTGACCGTCAGCATCCACTGGGCCGTGCTGACGGACACGTGCATGGCCTCGGCGATCGAGGGCACCAGCAGCATGCCCAGGGAGCTGACCACGGCTGTGGAGAGGGCGGCATAGACCAGCGCCGGTTCCAGGCGCCGGGCCTCAGCCACGGGGCGGCTCGGCTTCAGGGGTGGCGGTGAGCTTGCGGAGCGCGGGGATGGCCTCGGTCAGGGCCCGGCGTTCGGCCGGCGTGAGGCGGTCCTGGATGACCCCGTAGAGCCAGGAGCGGCCGGCCAGGGCCTCCTCGGCGAGCCGGGCACGCCCGGCCTCGGTGGGGTGGATCCACGTCCGGCGCCGATCCGTCTCGTCCGGGATCCGCCGGACCAGGGCCAGGTCCTCGAGCTCCCGGGTGGCCAACGAGATCGCCTGGGGGCTGACCTGGACGGCTGCCGCCAGCTCTGCGGTGCTGGCCCGTCCGGTCTCGGCCACGTGCCGCAGGATGCCCACCTTGCCCGGGGAGAGGGTGCGTTCGGCGACGATCCGGCGCAGGATCGGCTGGAGGGCCTCCAGGAGTTCCGCGGTCGGCGCGGAGTCCGCGAGCGGGTCGGGGTGCGGGGCTTCGGTCATGCACCAACCTTACAAGCAACTTGATCAAGCTGCTTGCAGGGTTTGGGCATCGGCTACCTCACGCTCAGGTCCCGTTCAGGTGACCCGGAGGTGCCGTGGAGTTGCCGTGCCTACGGTGACCCGGAGGCTCGATCCGAGCCGACTCCGACGAGAGGTTGTGAGTGATGGCAGCGAAGGGCGTCCCCGACCAGGTGCTCCACCGCGTGGCCGATCCCGGACGCCGCCCCGGATACCGCGGGGTCGGCCCCGGCCCGCGCCGAGGCCATCACCTGGTTCACCTGGCCCAGCAGCGCGTGCATGTGCAACCGGATCTTCGGCACCTCGAGGGCGTTGAAGAACTCGCCGCCGATCCAGGTCTTGCCGCGTCCGACCCCACCGTGCAGGTACACCCCGCGGCCCACCCGCCCGGTCAGCAACCGCACGGTCTGCCGCTGGCCCGTGTCCAGCACCTTCCCCCCGGCCTGGAGCGCCTCCAGCAGCACGGCCTCCCGCAGCCGCGGCCACGGATCCCGGGGCCTGTGCAGCCCGCTCACCACCCCCACCACCCCCACCGCCCGCTCACGGTGCGCTCACCGGGTGGCCCCGGCTCGCCACGATGCCTCCGCGGCCACCGCCCGCTCGATCCGGGGCAGCACCTTGCGCAGCAGCTTCGCCCAATTCGGCGGGGCCTCGGGATGGCCCGGTGCCTCGCGCAGCGAGGCGTCGTAGACGGACTCGAGGGCCATCCAGCCCAGCCACACGCGGGCCCGCAACGCCTCGTCGGCACTCCGGGCGATCGCCTCCAGCTTCTCCTCGCCGTGCCACAGGGACAGATAGGCCGGGTTCAGGGCCGGGTCCCACACCGCGGCCAGGTCCCAGTCCAGGATCCCGGTCAGCTCCCAACGGCCCCCGCCGCCGTCTTCGCCGCCACCGCACCGCTGCCAGCGCATGTTGTGCCCGGCCAGATCACCGTGCACCAGGGACGGCGGCACCACGGGCCGCCGGGTCCACTCCGTCGCGGTGTCCGTCAGGGTGGCCACCGTGCCGGCCCACCGCTCGGCGGAGGCCGCCCCCTCACCGGTCCAGGCGGCCGGCCCGTAGGCGCGGACCAACTGGGTCGGCACCGACTGGACCTCCGCCACCTTCCGGGCCGTCCACGGCCCCCGGTAGGCGAACGGGGGACCGAGGTGCGGCGCCAGCGGTGCCGTCTGGATCCCCGCCAGCGTCCGGCACAGCCCGCGTAGGGTGGCCTCGTCGCCCTCGTGGGGCGGGTGCGGCTGGCCGGGCAGGAATTCCTGCACGACGGCGGCCGTCCCCTCCCGCGATCCCGCCGCCTCCCGCGGTCCCGCCACCTCCCCGGGCCTCACCGTGACTCCCGCCGTGACCACCTCCGTGAGGGGCACCGGCAGCGCGAACGGCAGGGCCGGCGTCGTGCCCAGGAGCTCGACCACCGCCATCCGGTCCGGCAGCAGCTGTGCGGCCTGCGCGGTGCGCGTGATCCGGACGGCGCCGGTGCCGGGCAGCACGAGTACCCGGTGGAACTGCCCGCCCTCGTCGATCGTGCCCGCGGACCAGTCCGCGGTGGCGAGCCGCCCCGGCAGTCCGGGGTCTGTCGCGACGGCGGAGGCCAGCGGGCGGGCGGCGGCCGCACGGGCGAGGGCGACGTCCTCGGGGCTCGGGGCGGAGGTCATGGATCCACGCTAGCGCGGTGGAACGGGCGTGCTGGCCAGTAGGGGTTCCTACACTGGTGCGGTGACCACCACCGCCCGGCCCTCCCGGCCCGCCCAGACCGTCCCGCCCTCGGCCCGCACCGTCCGCTGGGAGATCGTCATCGTGCTGGCCTTGTCCCTGGGCCGCTCGGCGGTGTACGCGATCGTCAACCTGATCGACAAGTGGACGCAGGCACCCCTGTCCGGGCAGACCACCACCCTGAACCCGGCGCTGGACGACCGGCAGCTCTTCGACCTGACCTATCAGCTGCTGGACATCGGTTTCGCCCTCGTGCCGGTACTGCTGGTCCTGCACCTGGTGTGGATCCGCGGGCGCAACCCGCTGCGGGCCTTCGGGCTGGACTTCCGGCGTCCGGGGCGGGACGCGGCGTGGGGGATCGGGTTGTTCCTCGCCATGGGCCTGGGCACGCTGGCCGTCTATGCCGCCGGCCGGGCTGCCGGGCTCACCACGGCGATCGTCGGCAACGCGCTGAACGAGTACTGGTGGACCACCCCGGTGCTGCTGCTCTCCGCGCTGCGCCACTCCCTGCTGGAGGAGGTGATCGTGGTGGCCTGGCTGTTCGACCGGCTGGGCTACCTGCAGCAGCTCCGGGCCGGGGTGCGACCCGGCTTGCCCGCCGGCACGTCCGTCCACCCGGCCCACGCACCCGGTGGGCTGCGCACCTGGGCGAGCGGCGCCGTCGTGCCTGTGAACCTGACCGCCGTGGTGATCGCCTGTGCCGTGCTGCGCGGCGCCTACCACCTGTACCAGGGGGTGGGGCCGGGCCTCGGCAACCTGCTGATGGGGTTGGTCTTCGGGGCCTTCTACCTCAGGTACCAGAGGGTGATGCCGCTGGTGGTGGCGCACTTCCTGCTGGACGCCGCAGGATTCGTGGCCTACCCGCTGCTGGCGGCCGCGGGCCTGTTCGGCACCTGAGGAGCCGTCAGAGCGTGACGGTGCCCTGGGGGGTCTCGAAGGTGACCTCGAGCAGACCCGGGGTGCCGGAGGGGGACTCGAAGACCACGTTGAGGTCCCCGACCTTCTCGTTCGGATCGTCCATCCCCAGCCAGTCGCGCACGCGGTCCCGGGAGCCGGCGATGGTGATCGAGGACAGCTCGGCCTGCGGCTCGGCGGCCTGGGAGGGGTGCAGCTCCTCGGTGCCGTCATCCCAGCGCAGCAGGTAGGGCACCTGCGGATCCGCGATGAGGCCCTTGATGCCGATCTGGCGCCAGGTCAGTTCGCGGCCGTCCGGGAACTTGCGGTTGCCGGGCACGGACTGGCGCTCCAGGCGCTCCTCGAACGGGGCGAGGTCGTCCACGGCCACGCACCAGCCCATCCAGCCGCCGCCCATCTGGGAGCGGGCGCGGACGGCCTGTCCGAACGGTGCCTTGTCCGAGGAGGGGTGGTCCAGGACCTCGACGACCTCGAGGTACTGGCGGTTGCGCAGCGGGAAGATCGCGTTGCGGGTGCCGAAGCGGGGGTGCACACCACCCTTGACCCGCTCGATGCCGAGAGCATCGGCCAGACGGGCCACCGTGGCGGCGAGGCCTTCTTCGGGTCCAACGGCGTACGAGACGTGATCCAAGCGCATCATGCGCATATCGTCGCACTTTTGTGGACCCCGGACCGGTTAGGTTAACCTCACTTGAAATGTGGTGCACCTCACAGGTCTCCGCGCGGTTTCGTCCCGCCTTCATCTCGGCTCCACCTCCGCTTCGCCTCCGTCCCGACTCTGTGTCCCTCTGCGACCCCCCTGCGGCGCCGGGGGATGAATCGTCCGGACCGATCTGGCACACTGGAGGCAGGTCATGAGTGCCAGCATCAAGCCCCGGCTTGCTGGCCGGCAACCCTCCAGCTCGCGGTGGGGTGCCCCGGGTGAGGACCAGGCGGGTGCCGACCGGCATCTGCAAGCGCGGGCCACCACGGCGCAGCGGGTTGACGGATCACGCCCGCTGGCACCCGCGGGTGGCCCTGGACTGACAGGAGCCGTCACTTGACTGACACCCCCACCACCCCGGCCACGGACTCCACCGATCCCGGCGCCTGGGGCTTCGAGACCCGGCAGATCCACGCCGGCATCCCCGAGGAGAACCCCTACGGCGCCACCGTGCTGCCGATCGTCCAGTCCAATTCCTTCGACTTCCCCTCCGCCGAGGTCGCCGCGGACCGGTTCGCCCTGAAGGATCTGGGTCCGATCTACACGCGCATCGGCAACCCCACCCAGGAGGCCGTGGAGGGCAAGATCGCCGCCCTCGAGGGCGGCGTGGGTGCCCTGCTGCTCGCCTCGGGCCAGTCCGCCACCACCTTCTCCATCCTCAACCTCGCCGGAGCCGGTGACCACGTGGTGGTCTCCGCCTCGCTCTACGGCGGCACCCAGAACCTCTTCAAGCACACCCTGGCCAAGATCGGGGTGACCACCACGTTCGTGCAGGATCCGGACAACCTGGAGGAATGGGCGGGGGCCGTGCAGGAGAACACCAAGGCCTTCTTCGCCGAGACCCTGGGCAACCCCCGCGGTGACGTGCTGGGCGTCCGCGCCGTGGCGGACGCCGCCCACGCCGCCGGCCTCCCGCTGATCGTGGACAACACCCTGGCCACCCCGTACCTGCTGCGCCCGATCGAGCACGGCGCGGACATCGTGGTGCACTCGGCCACCAAGTACCTCGGCGGCCACGCGGCCGCCATGGCCGGGGTGATCGTGGACGGCGGCACCTTCGACTTCGCCGCCCAGCCGGAGCGGTACCCGGGCTTCAACTCCCCGGACGAGTCCTACAACGGCCTCGTCTTCGCCCGCGACCTCGGGGTGGACGGCATCCTCGGCGCCAACCTCGCCTTCGTGCTGAAGGCCCGGGTGCAGCTGCTGCGGGACTTCGGCAGCGCCATCAGCCCGTTCAACGCGTTCCTGCTCAACCTGGGCCTGGAGACCCTGTCCCTGCGTATGGAGCGCCATGTCTCCAACGCCCGCCGGGTGGCCGAGTACCTGGACGGCCACGCCCTGGCCGAGTCCGTCATCTTCCCCGGACTGCCCTCCAGCCCCTGGCACGAGCGGGCGAAGCAGTATCTGCCGAAGGGTCCTGCCGGGTTCGTGTCCTTCGAGATCGTCGGCGGACGCGAGGCCGGGGCCCGGTTCGTGGACGCACTGAGCCTGCACCACCACGTGGCCAACATCGGGGACGTCCGCTCGCTGGTCATCCACCCCGCATCCACCACGCACTCCCAGCTCACCGAGGCCGAGCAGCGCGCCGCCGGCGTCACCCCGGGTCTGGTCCGGCTCTCCGTGGGCGTGGAGAGCATCGAGGACATCCTGGCCGACCTCGACTCCGGCTTCGCCGCAGCCGACGTGAGCGCCTAGGGACGGAGTCGACCGGATGACCGCCATCACCGCCCAGCACGCGGCCACGGCCCTGCCCGAAGGCGGCCTGCACACCCAGCGCATCGGGGCCCTGGACTTCGAGACCGGCGGCCACCTGCCGGAGGTGGAGCTGGCCTACGAGACGTGGGGCACGCTCAACGCCGGGGCCTCGAACGCCGTGCTGGTACTGCACGCCCTGACGGGTTCCACGCACGTGGCCTCCTCCACGGCCCTCCCGGAGGAGGGCTGGTGGGAGGGGGTCGTCGGGCCCGGCTGCGCCATCGACACCGACCGGTGGTTCGTGGTGGCCCCGAACATCGTGGGCGGCTGCTACGGGACCACCGGCCCGTCGTCGCTGGACCCGGACGGGACCCCCTGGGGCTCGCGGTTCCCGTTCACCACCATCCGGGACTCGGTGCACGCCGAGGCCCGGCTGGCCGACGCCCTGGGCATCCGCCGCTGGCAGGCCGTGGTCGGCGGGTCCATGGGCGGGGCCCGCGCCCTGGAGTGGGCCGCCACCTATCCGGACCGCGTCGCCGGGATGGCGGTCATCGCCTGCGGCGCGCACTCGACCGCCGAGCAGATCGCCTTCGCCCAGGCCCAGATCCAGGCGATCACGCTGGACGCGAACTTCCGCGGCGGGGACTACTACCCGGGCCCGACGCCGGACGGCGGCCTGGGCATCGCCCGCAAGATCGCGCACATCACCTACCGGTCCCAGCCGGACATGGACGGCCGCTTCGGCCGCGGCGCCCAGGCCGAGGAAGACCCCTTCGGGCAGTCGCAGCGGCGGCAGGGGCGCTACCAGGTGGAGTCCTACCTGGACTACCAGGCGGCCAAGCTGGTCAAGCGCTTCGACGCGAACAGCTACCTCGTGCTGACCGAGGCCCTGATGAGCCACGACGTCTCCCGGGGCCGCGGCCCCGAGGCCGAGGTGCTGGCCGGGATCACCGCCGCGCCGTTCATCGCCGCCGTGGAGTCCGACCGGCTGTACTTCCCGGACCAGTCCCGGCAGCTGGCGCGCCAGCTGCCGGGCGAGGTGCGCGTGTCCATGATCGACTCGCCGATCGGCCACGACGGCTTCCTGACGGACCTGGACCAGGTGGCCGCGGACATGACGCGGGCCCTCGGGCTGTAGCGCCGGGTCAGTCCCGCAGCGCCACGTAGTAGGTGTTGAACGGGTCGGTCTCGATGCCTCGGGCCTCGACGCTGCCGAAGCCCGCCTCGAGGACCATCCGCTGCGCCACCTGCCGGCCCCACACGGTGCCCAGTCCGTCCCCGCCGAGCCCGAGCGAGACGCTCATGCAGTGGAACATCGACATCGCGTACAGGTAGCTGGCCCACGGCAGGTCGATGTTGTCCTCCACCCGGCTCTCCGCCCTGATGTCGACCATCAGGAACACCCCGCCGGGCCGCAGGGCGCGGTGGATGTTGGCCAGGACCCGGGCCGGGTGGGCCTGGTCGTGGATCGCGTCGAAGGCCGTGACGGCGTCGAATCCGCCTTCGAGGTCCAACTCGGCCACGTCGAGGACCTCGAACCGGGCGTTGGCCAGTCCCCAGGCCGTGGCCTCCTGACGTGCCGTGGCGATGGCCGCCGCGGAGAAGTCGTAGCCGGTGAACCGGCTCCGCGGGTAGGCGGCGGCCATGAGGTTGACCGCGTGGCCCGAACCGCAGCCGACATCGGCCACCTCGATCCCCGCGCCCAGCCGTTCCGGCAGCCCCGTGACCAGCGGCAGGATCCCGTCGATCAGGGAGGCGTCGTTCACGGCCGCGCTCTCCTGGACCATGGTCCGGTGGAAGTTCGGGTAGTCCGCGTAGGACAGGCCGCCACCGGTGTGGAAGCGCTCCACGATCTGCTGTTCCACGTCTCCCATCATGCCGATGTACTGCATGAGGTGGGCCATGTTGTCCGGCCCCGCGGCCGGGGTGAGGACGGCGGCGTGCTCGGGTGGCAGCACGTGGGTGCCGTCGGCCGGGTCGTACCGGACGAAGCCGGCCGTGACCATCCCGCCCAGCCACTCCCGGACGTAGCGCTCCTGGAGGCCGCCGGCCTCTGCGAGCCGATGGCTGGTGGCCCCCGGGTGGGCCGCCAGCAACTCGAAGAGTCCGGTCTGGTGCCCCACGCTGGTGAGCAGGGCGATGGCGGCCTGGTTCATGATCCCGACGCAGCGGCCAGCGAATTCCGTGGCCGCGGCGGTGACCTCAGGTGCTGGCGCCCCCGGGGTATCCGGCCGGCTGGAGCTCCTCCGGTCGGTGGTCGGTTCGGTGTGCGGCTGGGTGGTCATGGTCTTGTCCTTCGGGGGGTGTGGGCTTGCGGTGGCGCAGGTACATGGCCAACATGAAGCCGGTGGTGATCAGGTAGAAGCTGTGCAGGGCCCAGATGGGTCCGGCGGGCAGGCTGAAGATGTACACGGAGTGCACGAGGTTGCCGACGTTGGCCAGGAGGAGGTTCCCCGGACTGTACGAGCTCAGGTCCCGCGTCCGCACGGCCTTGGTCAGCATGGGCATGACACTGGCGGCGAAGACGATGCTGGAGATGCTGCCGGCAACGACCGGTGGGCTGAGATCCATCGCCTTCTCCTTCGTTGGGGTGCCGGTGTTCCTGACACCACCAACGCTAGGGACGCGGGCCCGGCGTCACATCGGCAGCAGGACCCATTGTGGCGCGGGCGGTATGGGTCATTCGGTGTAGGTCGTGTTCGTGGGCCCACGCCGCGGCGGCGGTCCGGGAGGAGACGCCGATCTTGGTGAAGAGGTTGGCCAGATGCCTGCTGACGGTCTTCTGGCTGATGAACAGCGCCTGCGCGGCCTCCTTGTTGCTGGCGCCGGAGGCGATGAGGCAGAGCACGTCGGCCTCGCGGGTGGTGAGGCCACCGGGCAGGGGGCCGCCGTCCAACCGGCCGGCGTCGGGGCCCGCGCCGAGGGTGCGGAACACGGCCAACGCCTGCGCCCTGGCGGCGGCCGCTGCCTCCGTCTCTCCCAGGCCCAGGTGGGCGCCGCAGAGCAGTTCGCGGATCAGGGCGCCCTCATACCGGGCGTGCAGGGCCCCGTAGCCGGCGGCCGCCGCGTGCAGCACGGGCAGCGCCTCGGCGAAGCGGCCCTGCGCCACCAGGACCATCCCCCGCGCGTGGGCGGCCCAGGCCCGGAATCCCGTGGTCCTGAAGGCCGCGGCCGTGGCCTCGAGCTCGGCGCACAGTCGTTCGGCCTCGTCCTGGCGGCCGAGGTCCAGGGCGAGGGCGACGCCGGCCCTCAAGAGTCCCGCGCCGGCCGGCCGGCCCCGCTCGGCGAGGGCGGCGCAGAGGCCGGCCCAGGCCTGCTCGGAGTGTCCCGCGGCGTGCCGGAGCAACGACTCCCCGGGTTGCGGATCGGTGCCGAGGCGCCGGGCCTGGTCGTAGGCGTCCTGGGCGCCGGCCGCGTCGCCGCGGAGCCGGCGGATCTCACCGAGCTGGTGGTAGGCCTCGCCGGCCACCCAGTTGTTGCGGTCGATCAGTTCCGATCCGCTGCGCTCGATCGCCTCCTCGGCCTGGTCCCAGTGGCCTTCCACGCACAGCAGCTGGAGGCGGTGCACCCGGCAGATGCCGGAGTACACCACCTCGCCCTGGAACTGCCGGCACCACTGCTCGGTGGCGTCCGTCCAGGCGCGCATGCGCGGCAGGTCGGCCAGTGTGTGGCAGATGTGCATGACGGTGCAGTAGATGTCCCCGGCCCATTCCGGCGGCAGCTGGCTGGCCAGCACGGGGAGCATGGCCTCATCGAGCTGGGCGAAGCCGAGGGAGGGGTCCCCCTGCCAGGTCTCCGTCAGTCCGGAGAGCACCAGGCTGAACGAGGTCAACCCCGAGGTCTGGAGTCGTCGGCCCAGTTCCTCCAGCCGGAGGGCGGCCTGGCGGGTGGGTTCCATGTCGTTGAAATCCAGGGCGATGGACGCGTCGAGGTACAGCAGGTACCCGTCCTCGGGGCACTCCGGCAGGGCCGCGAGGATGCGGCGGGCGCGGCTGGCCCATCCGGAGGCGATCACCAGTTCTCCCCGGACGAACCACAACAGGCCCAGGTTCAGCGCCTTCATGGCGGCCTGCGGCAGGTCACCGCCGTCGTGGTACCGGTGGTAGACCTCCTCCGAGACCGCCAGCGACTCCGAGACCTCTCCCACCCACCACTGGGTGCTGCCCAGCAGGTCCAGGTCCGCGGTGGAGAGGTGGCCCAACTCCCGTGCGCGGGCGAGGTCCCGGTGGGCGCTGCCCCATTCGCCGCGGGCGTAGGCCTCCCGTGCCGTGCTCAACAGGGTCTCCTTCTGCACCATAAGCCCTCCAGGAAGTCCACCAGCAGGGACAGGATCTCGTCCGACCGTTCGAGGCTGGGCAGGTGGCCGGCCCAGGGCAGGTCCACCCGTCTCGCGCCGGGCAGGCGGGCCGCGAGATCTGCACCGATGCGGCGGAAGGTGGTCAGGTCGTGCCGACCCGTCACCACCAGGGTGCGTGCCCGCACGTGCGAGAGCTCGGACTGCGTCGGCAGGGGGTCGAACTGCTCCGGGGCGGCCAGTTGGAGGTCATAGGAACGCCGCTGCATGCGGCGCACCAGGTCGCGGGCCCCCGCATCCGCCTCCGGACCCAGCCACGTTCGGACGTTGAGTTCCACGGCCGACTCGATCGCACCGGATTCGATCAGGGCCGTCTCCCGGTCGTCGAAGGCGTCCAGTTCTTCGGTGGAGGGGTGGAACGGGGACCCGGCGCACAACAGGACCAGCGCATCGACGCGGGTGGGCCAGCCGGCCGCGAGTTCCAGTGCGACCCGTCCACCGTAGGAGGCCCCCACCACGTCGGTGCGCCCCACGCCGAGCGTGTCGAGCAGGTCCACCACGTCCTGGGCGTCCTGACCGGGTCCGGTCGGCACGGGGGACTGCCCGTAGCCGCGGAAGTCGCACCGCACCACGCGGTACCCCGAGTCCAGGAGGCCACTCCACTGCGGGTCCCACATGCGCCGGTCGCCGGCAGACGAGTGCAGCAGCAGGAGCGGCCTGCCGGAGCCGGCCACGTCGTGGGCCAGGGACGGCTGCCCACCGGGCGCCGGCAGGGACCGGACCTCTGCAATCGGGGACATGACCATGACCTCTTGGCGTCCACACCGCGTGTGAACACCCCAGCTCGAAGCGAGCCCCTCCGTGGAGGAATTATCCCACCGCGTCCGGCATCGCGGCAGGGCCCGCCGCCGGTCCTCTACTCGCCGGGGTCGGTGCCCTGCGGCATCGGATGGCCGAACAGGGGCTCGGCCGCCGGGCGCTTCGGGGCCAGGCCGTCGCCGGAGGACTGCCGCCGCAAGCGGCGCAGCACCCAGGGCATGAGGTGCTCGCGGGCCCAGTGGACGTCCTCGGTCCGGGCCTGACGCCACGTCTGGTGCACCGCGGGCTTGGGCTCGAGCGGGACCAGGTCATGGGGCACGTTCAGGGTCTCCAGCACCATCGCGCTGATGGTGTGGTGGCCGGTGGGGGAGAAGTGCAGCCGGTCCTCGGCCCACATCTGCCGGCGGGTCAGCTCCCGCAGGGCCCACAGGTCCGCCACCACGGCATCGTGCCGCAGCGCCACCGTGTGCACGTTCTCGTTGTAGATGGCCACCTTGCCGCGGATCCGGCCCATCACCGGGGTGTCCCGGATGTCCGGTCCCGTGAAGAGCACCACGGTGGCACCGCCGGCGGCCAGCCGGCCCACCAGTCCGTCCAGCCTGAGGGCGATCGCGTCCGGGTCCCCGCCCGGCCGGATCACGTCATTGCCGCCGGCGCACAGGGTGATCAGGTCCGGCCTCAGCTCGAGCGCGGGCTCGGCCTGCTCCGCGGCGATCTGGTCGATCAGCCGGCCCCGGATGGCCAGGTTGGCGTAGGAGAAGTCCTCGTGGTCCGGGACGCGGTGGGCGAGTTCCTCGGCCACCCGGTCCGCCCAGCCGCGGTGGTAGCCGGGACGGTGCGGATCCGGGTCGCCGATGCCCTCCGTGAAGGAGTCGCCGAGGGCCACGTAGCGGCGCCAGGGGTGGACCGGGTGCAGGGGAGTAGCGGAGCGCGGAGCGGACGGGGGGACGGACATACGCCGATCCTAGATCCAGCGTTACCCGCGAGTCACTTCAAACCTCACCTACGCTGGGATCATGCCCGCATCGCAGACACCCACCCCGTCCCACGCCGCACCCACCGAGCCGTTCGTCCGCTGGTCCCGTCCCGAGGCCGAGCGCGCGGACACGCACCTGCTGGTGGTCCTGCACGGCTACGGGGCGGACGAGAACGACCTGTTCGGCATCGTGCCGGAGCTGCCGGAGAAGTTCACCATCGCCTCCGTCCGGGCGCCGTTGGCCATGGACCACGGCGGGTACACGTGGTTCCCGCTGACCAACTCCCTGCAGTCCTCACCGCTGGCCGTGCGCGCCGCCGTGGAGGACCTGCAGGCGTGGGTCGCCACGCAGCGCCCGTACTTCGCCAGCACCTCCCTGCTGGGCTTCTCCATGGGCATGGCGATGGCCACCTCGCTGCTGCGCCGGGAGCCGGAGGCCTACGCCTGCGTGGTCGGGCTCTCCGGGTTCGCCGTCGACCCGGCCATGACACCGGGTTCGCAGAGCGCGGGCCAGGGCGCCGACGTCGTTCCCTCGGAGGTGTCCGGGACCGGCCCGTTGGCCGGCTTCTTCGACGACGAGGCGGTCAAGGCCGCCCAGCCGAAGGTCTTCTGGGGCCGGGACCAGGCCGACCCGGTCATCACGCAGGACAAGGTGGAGTACACGCACGCCTGGATGAACGAGCACGTGGACATGACCAAGGTGCTCTACGCCGGGATCGGCCACGGGATCGGCCCGCAGGAGCTGCGGCACGTGGGGGAGTTCCTCGACTACACCGTGAGGTAGCCTCAGCGCCCGGCCGGGACCACCCTCACGGCCTCACCGGAGAACTCGATCACGTCGCCGTGCCGCAGCTGCCGGCCGCGGCGGGTCTCCGGGTCGCCGTTGACCTGCACCAGCCCGGCCTCGATCACCACGCGGGCGTCCGCCCCGTCCTCCACCAGGCTGGCCAGCTTGAGGGCCTGGCCCAGGCGGATCACCTCGTCTCGGATCTCCAGCGGTGCCGGGTGGGCGGCCGGGGCCTCGGGTGCTTGACGGTGGTTTCCGTGGTTCTCAGGGGCAGGGTGTGCGGACATGCCTCCATTGTGGCCTGAAGTACCGTGCCGGTGCACCAGTCGCGGTGCGGTCCGCACCTCGCACGGTGGCCGGTGCACCTAGACTGACCGGGTAACCCCATGCCGCCACCCCTAAAGGGTGCCGGCCCCAGTGCGCCGACCGCCGCCAGCGGCCGAAGTATCAGACACGGATGTGATGCCCCCATGGCCCCCAAGACCACCCTCGACCAGGTCATCTCCCTCGCGAAGCGCCGCGGCTTCGTCTTCCAGGCCGGAGAGATCTACGGCGGGTCCCGCTCCGCCTGGGACTACGGTCCGCTGGGCGTGGAGCTCAAGGACAACATCAAGACGCAGTGGTGGAACACCTTCGTGCGCGGCCGCGAGGACATGGTCGGCCTGGACTCCTCCATCATCCTGCCCACGCCCGTGTGGAACGCCTCCGGTCACGTGGCCACCTTCACCGACCCGCTCGTCGAGTGCACCTCCTGCCACAAGCGCCACCGCCAGGACCACCTGATCGAGGGCTTCGAGAAGAAGAAGGGCCGCAAGCCCGAGGGCGGCTCGGACGGCATGGACGAGATCGTCTGCCCGGACTGCGGCACCCGCGGGTCCTGGACCGAGCCGCAGAACTTCTCCGGCCTGATGAAGACCTTCCTGGGTCCTGTGGACAACGAGGAGGGACTGCACTACCTGCGCCCCGAGACGGCCCAGGGCATCTTCGTGAACTTCCTCAACGTGGTCAACGCCTCCCGCCGCAAGCCGCCCTTCGGCATCGGGCAGATCGGCAAGGCCTTCCGCAACGAGATCACCCCGGGCAACTTCATCTTCCGCACCCGCGAGTTCGAGCAGATGGAGATCGAGTACTTCACCCATCCCGAGGCGGCGAAGGAGCACTTCGACACCTGGGTCGAGGCCTGCTGGGACTGGTTCATCGACCTCGGGATCGCCCCGGAGAACATGCGGCGCTTCGACGTCCCGGATGAGGAGCGCGCCCACTACTCCGAGGCCACGATCGACCTGGAGTACAAGTTCGGCTTCGCCGGCTCCGAGTGGGGCGAGCTGATGGGCATCGCCAACCGCACGGACTTCGACCTGAACTCCCACACGTCAGGCTCGGGCACAAAGATGCAGTACTTCGACCAGACCTCGGGGGAGCGGTACACCCCGTACGTGATCGAGCCGTCCTTCGGCCTGACCCGCGCCATGATGGCCTTCCTGGTGGACTCCTACCGTGAGGAGGAGGCCCCGAACACCAAGGGCGGCACGGACGTGCGCACCGTGCTCGGCCTGGACCCTCGGCTGGCCCCGGTCAAGGCCGCCGTGCTGCCGCTGTCCCGCAAGGAGGAGCTGGTGCCCACGGCCAAGCGCCTGGCCGATGAGCTGCGCGGGGTCTGGAACATCGACTATGACGACGCCGGTGCCATCGGCCGCCGCTACCGCCGCCAGGATGAGATCGGCACCCCGTTCTGCATCACGGTGGACTTCGACTCCCTCGAGGACCAGGCCGTCACCATCCGTGAGCGTGACTCCATGGCGCAGGAGCGGGTGGCGCTGGATAAGGTGCGCGGCTGGCTCTTCGAGCGGCTCTCGAAGTGATCCGAAGCACGGGGAGGACACCATGACGGTTCCCGACGCCGGCCCGCAGCTTCCAGCGGGCGTCACCTCCCGGCCGTGGGCCGAGGGGGACGACCTGCGCCTGCTGGAGCTCTGGGGCGATCCCACGGACGCCCAGCAGCACCAGGACCGGGCCATGCTCCGGCCTTCGAGCACCGGGCAGGGCCGCGAGGGACAGCCCTGGGCCCGCTGCCTCGTGGCCGAGGACGAGGGCATCCCCGTGGCGGCGGCGGTGGTCTACGCCTCCTCGGTGCACCCGCGGCGGCTCTGGTTCTATGCGGAGACCGCCCGTGAGCAGCGCGGACGGGGGATCGCCACGGCCCTGACCGGAGCCCTGCGCGCGGAGGTGGCCGAGGCCCGGTCCGCGGGCACCGTGGTGACCGGCGAGCTGAAGACGCGCTTCGCCGTCGTCCCCGCGGGCCTTCCGGAAACCGTGGAGAGAGCCGAGACGGCGGCGGACGCCGACTCCCACCCGGCCGGGAGCCCGGCCGACCACCCGGCTGCGGCCTTCCTGGCGGGGCAGGGCTTCGCGCCGCTGCAGCGCTCCCGGCGCATCGCCGTCGGGCCCGGGTCCATCACCGCCCCGGAGCTGGACGGGACCGGGCTGGCCGTGGAGGACCTGGCGACCGGTTCGGTGGAGCTGACCCGGGCCGTGGCCGCGTTCTACCAGGCCACCCACGGCTGGGACCCGGCCGAGATGACGGTGGGGCGGGCGCAGCAGCTGTTGCTCGGCCCGGCCACCGGGGCCTCCGGCGCGGTGGTCCTGCGGCCGGCGCCGAAGGAGCAGGGCGGGTCCATCGACGCCTTCGCCATCTCCTACACGCCGGAGCGCTCGGAGGATCCCACGGACGTGCTGCTGGGGTGGAACCCGGAGCTCGCCCCCGCGGACGCCCAGGCGGCGGCCGTCTCCCTGCTGGCCCTGCTGACCGCCCAGTACCCGGTGCAGCTCGAGGTGGACGACGCCATGGACGTGCTCGCCCCCGTCCTGGACCGGCTGCTCACCAGCGGGCACGCCCGCGTCTTGCTGGACACGCGGATCTGGGCCACCGACGCCACCTGATGCCGCAGCCGATTCCTGAGGACCACCACGGGCACGATGGCCATGGCCATGGCCATGGCCATGGGCTGCCCGCCGGGCCGGGCGCCGATGAGGCACTGACCGGCTCCGGCGGCGGCAGCCGCCGCCGGGTGGTGGTGGCCCTGACCGCGATCCTGGTGCCCCTGGCCGTGGTGCTCATCGCCGGCATGATCGCGCTCTGGCCCTCCGGGGCCCATCGGGAGATATCGCTGGCCGATCCCTACGGCACGAGCCAGGGGATCTCGATGGTGACCGGGACGGTCACCGAGGTCCAGCCGCGGGACTGCGGACCCGAGGCGGCCACCCTGGAGACCCCCGGCGGCGGGATGGTCGGGGACCCCTCCGCCGCCCACGTGCAGTGCGTGGACGCCGTGGTGGACCCCGACGGCGGCGGGACGGACCGTGCGCTGGTGCCGATCCCGAGTTCCGTCAGCGCCTCGATGGACGTGGCGGTCGGAGACCGGATCAAGGCCCTGGACCTGTCCGGCCTGCCGGGCGGGGACACCGAGGGTGCCGCGGATTTCGTGTTCGTCGACTTCGAGCGCACCGTCCCGGTGGTGCTGCTGGCCCTGCTCTACGCGCTGGTGGTGGTGGCCGTGGCCCGCTGGCGGGGCCTGCGGGCCATGGTGGGCCTGGGGCTGGCCTTCGCCGTGATGTTCGTGTTCATGTTCCCGGCGCTGCTGGAGGGCGGACCGCCGCTCTGGGTCGGCCTGGTGGGCTGCGGGCTGATCATGCTCGTGGTGCTCTACTTCGCCCACGGCTTCTCGCTGCGCACCACCACGGCGCTGCTGGGGACGTTGATCGGCTTGGCCCTGACCGCCGTGCTGGCCCTGTGGGGCACGGACGCCGCGTACCTGACCGGGCTGGGGGACGAGTACTCCTACATCCTGGCCACCGTGGCCCCCGAGGTGCGGCTGTCCGGGATCGTGCTGTGCGGGCTGCTGGTGGCCGGGCTGGGTGTGCTCAACGACGTCACCATCACGCAGGCCTCCGCCGTCTGGGAGCTGCGGGCGGCGAACCCGCGCGCGTCCAGGCGGGAACTGTTCGCCTCCGGGATGCGGATCGGGCGGGACCACATCGCCTCCACCGTCTACACGATCGCCTTCGCCTACGCCGGTGCCGCCCTGCCGGTGCTGATGGTGGTCTCCCTGTACGACCGCAGCCTGTGGGACACGCTGATGTCCGGGGAGCTCGTGGAGGAGATCGTGCGGATCCTGGTGGGCTCGATCGGCCTGGTGCTGGCCATCCCCGTCACCACGGGCATCGCCGTGGCGGTGGCGACCGCGGTGCAGGCGGGCGCACCCGCCCCGGATTCCCGTCCCGCCCTCCGCTGAGCCCGATGCCCGGCGTCACCGCAGAAGGTCACTGCACCGAGGGCTGGTAGGAGCCGACCATCTCCCGCAGGACGGCGTGCAGTTCCGACTCGGCGGCCTCCTGGGCGGCGCCGGCGGACTCCAGCGGGATCGTCCCGTAGACCACGGTGCGCGAGGAGCCGTCATGGACTCCCAGGTCCCACACGTCAAGGGACTCGGGATCGGTGCCGGCCGGTGCCGAGACCAGGTCCACCATCAGCTGGGTCCCGGACTCGGCCTCGACCACGAGCGAGCGCAGGTAGGCAGCCTCGTCACCGGCGCCGACGTAGTCCGCACGTTCCTCGATCTCGACGACCTCGACCACCTCGGCCCCCTCGGGTGCGCCGCCGGACACCTCGGCACGGAACCCGCCGACCGGTTGTCCCGCGGAGTCGGCGATGCTCAGCCCGGTCACCTGTCCCGCGCCGGCGTCAGCGGTCACCTCGAAGGTCGCCGGGATGGCCATCCCTCCCATCATCTCCGTCGGGCAGTACGTCCAGCCCTCCGTGAGCGCCTGACCGGACCGGAGGGACCAGGGGGTGACCTGCAGTTCGCCGTTCTCGTCCGTCCCGGTGCCCTCGGTCTCCGGAATCTCCTCGCCCGGGGCCAAGGCCTCGAGGCAGGCCACCTGGTAGACCTCGTCCACCGGGCGGGGTTCACCGGTGTACCCGGTGGTCTCCAAGGGCGTGGCCGGCAGATCCGCTGCGGTCATCGAGCCGTCGTCGGCCGGCCCCGGATCCGCCGTCTCCGAGGTGGAGGCGGACGGGGTGCCGGCAGTGCTGTCGGTCGGCACCGCGGTGGCGGAGGCAGAGTGTGAGGCGGTGGGTGAGGTGGTGTCCTCGCCGCCGGCGGCGCCGCAGCCGGCGAGCGTCACCGCCAGTGCCAGCCCGGCCACGGAGAGGGCCCCTCGTCGGGCGCGGGGCGCCTGAGTGGTCATAGAGCGCTTGGACATGTGCTTCCCCCGATTCGATGGTCCTGACGGTGCCACGGGACTGACTCCTGGCCCAGTCAGGTGTCGTTTCACGCCGGACGGAGGTGACGATTCGGTACCGACTTGGTGATCCGGGCCTGGCCGCCGTCGGGGTACCTCACCGTCGGTAGGTGTTGGGCCAGCCGGTCCGCAGCCGGCGGACCAGGCCGTCGGGCTGACGCTGCAGGCGTCCGGTGATCAGGCCCTCGTGCAGGCCTTCGGCCAGCAACTGGTGGATCCGGGGTTTGGACGCGGGCAGCTGCACCCCGTTCGGGGCCACCTCGCCCAGGGTCCGCTGCACGCCCTCCGGCAGGGACTTCAGCCCCCGCGCGATGCCCTCGTTGAGCGTCTGGGTCAGCCCGGCGGCGAAGCCGGGCGTCAACGCCAGGTGGTCCTGGGCCAGCCGGAGCAGCTCCTCGTCCGGCATCCCGCGGTCCTCCGGCAGCAGGAACCACAGGGCATTGGCGACCTCCACCGGGGGGATGTCCTGGGCGTGCAGGTCCGCGCCACGGCCGAAGGTGCGGTAGACGCCCCAGTACTCGACCACCGTGGCGGAGGGCCACAGGAACCCGTGCCGGTCGGCGGTGTACCGGCGGGTCTGGATGACGCGGTCCAGGGCCTTCTGGGCGCGGTAGGCGTTGGACGCGCCGCCACTGCGCTCCCGCAGGGCCTTCAGGGCGGTCTCCCGGCGCAGGGGGTAGGCGGAGTCGAGGAACTCCTTGACGGAACGCTCGGCCGCCTTGGAATCCTTGTCCACCGATCCCAGCCGGGGGAGCACCGCCGCCTGGCCCCACCGCGGGTCCAGCAGGAACTGCGGGTGGGGGACCTGCAGGGAACCGGGCGAACTCCAGCCGGTGGAACGCACGGCGCGGTCGGCATCCCGGTAGGCGTCCTCGAGCCGCTCCACCAGCAGCTCCAGCTCCTGCAGGTCCGTCTCGGTGGGATTCAGGCCCGACGCCGGATCCCGGCTCCCGCCGGTGATCTCCCGTCCGGCGCGTCCCGGCGCGGGGGCCACGGAGCGCTCCAGTTCGGCACGGTCCCGCTGGGCACGCTTGAGGGTTCCGGAGAAGCCGCGGACCACGGGGCTGGAGTGGTCCAGCCAGCCGGGGGCGGCGAGGGCGTCGCCGGGGCTGCGCTCGTAGCGGTCCGCGTCCAGGGTCACCTGGTTGAACCGGCCCTCGAGGGCACGCCAGCGCTCCTGCCGGCCGTGGAGCTGGTGGCGCTGGATCGCGGCCACGGACGCCCAGCCACCCACGCCGAGGACCATGGCGCAGACGATGAGCATGATGAGCCAGAACTCCATGGGATCAGGCTACCGGCCGGGGGGTTCGGATCACTTCCAGCCCAGGGCCCGGGCCAGCGCCACCCACTGGGTGAACAGGTGGGCGTTGTACTCCACCCCGAGCTGGTTGGGGTTGGCCAGCAGCAGGTAGTCGGCGGCCTGGACCGCCTCGTCGGCGCGCAGCAGCTCCACCACCTCGTCCATGGTGCCGGAGTACGTGGGCCCGCTGCGGGCCCTGCCGCCCTCGAGCTGGCCGGAGGAGTCCGAGCGTTCCCGGCGTCCGCCGAAGTAGCGGTCGTCCTCGGCGGAGACGATCGGGAACACCGAGCGGGTCACGGCACTCATCCCGCCGGTGGTGTGTCCGGAAGCCGCGTAGGCCTGCTGGTACTGGGCGATCTGATCGGCCTGCTGGACGTGGAAGGGACGGCCGTCGTCCTGCAGTAACAGGGTGGAGGAGAGCAGGTTGTAGCCCTGCTCGCCGGCCCGGACGCCGGAGACGGTGTTTCCCGAACCCCACCAGATGCGGTTGACCAGGCCCGGGGACTGGGGCTGGATGGAGAGCCTCTGCTGACCGGGCTGCGCCCAGCCGGAGTCCGGATCGGCCTCGGCCACCTCCGCGCCGGAGATCGCCTCCCGGAACCGCTCACCACGGGCCTGGGCCAGCTCGGACCAGGACTGTCCGGGCTCCAGGTCATAGCCGAACTGGTGCTGGCCGTCCCGGGCGGCCTCGGGGGATCCCCGGGAGACGCCCAACTGGAGCCGGCCACCGGAGATGAGGTCCGCCGTCGCCGCCTCCTCGGCCATGTACAGGGGGTTCTCGTACCGCAGGTCGATCACTCCGGTGCCCAGCTCAATGCTCTTCGTGGCCGCGCCCATGGCCGCCAGCAGCGGGAAGGGCGCGGAGAGCATGTTCTGGAAGTGGTGGGACCGGACCCACGCCCCGTCCATGCCGGCCTCCTCGGCGGCCACGGCCATCTCGATGGTCTGGCGCAGCGTGGCGCCGGCGTCGGGGGTGCGGGAGCCGGGCACGGAGCTCCAGTGCCCGAAGTTCAGGAATCCGATCTTCTTCATGGTTCGAACAACACCACAGCCACCTGCGTTCTTCCAGTGTTGCCCGCGTTCTTCCAGTGTTGCGCTGTGGTGTCCGCCGCATGCTCCACGGTGATCCACCTCCGGCCCGCGGGAATCCGCGGATTCTGGGATAATGGGTTCAATGACTGCCGTGACTGACGCCTCGCCCCGCAGCGAGGGCACCGAATCCACGGCCCAGACCCCAGAGCGACTGAACCTGCCCGCCCTGACGCTGGGCCCGCTGACCATCGACACCCCCGTGGTGCTGGCCCCCATGGCCGGCATCACCAACAACGCCTTCCGCCGGCTGTGCCGCGAATACGGCGGCGGGCTGTACGTCTCCGAGATGGTGACCGCCCGCGCGCTCGTGGAGCGCCGGGCCGAGTCCCTGCGCATCATCCACCACGATGCGGACGAGACCCCGCGCTCCGTGCAGCTCTACTCCGTGGACCCCGTCCACACCGGCCAGGCCGTGCGGATGCTCGTGCAGGAGGACCGGGCGGACCATATCGACCTGAACTTCGGCTGCCCCGTCCCCAAGGTCACCAAGCGCGGCGGCGGCTCGGCCCTGCCGTGGAAGTCCGAGCTCTTCGCCTCCATCGTCGGCGCCGCCGTCCGGGAGGCCTCGAAGAAGGACATCCCGGTCACCATCAAGATGCGCCGCGGCATCGACGAGGACCACCTGACCTACCTCGACGCCGGCCGCGCGGCCCGGTCGCTCGGCGTGGCCGCCGTGGCCCTGCACGGGCGCACCATGGAGCAGCACTACTCCGGCAAGGCCGACTGGGACGCCATCGCCCGGCTGCGGGAGGCCCTGCCGGACATCCCCGTGCTCGGCAACGGGGACATCTGGTCCGCCGAGGACGCCATCGCGATGGTCCGGCACACCGGGGTGGACGGCGTGGTGATCGGCCGCGGCTGCCAGGGTAGGCCCTGGCTGTTCGGGGACCTGCAGAACGCCTTCGAGGGCTCGGCGCAGCGCTTCCGGCCCGGGCTGGCCACGGTGGCGGACACGTTCTACCGCCACGCCGAGCTCCTCGTGGACACCTTCGGCGGGGACGAGGGCAAGGCCCTGCGGGACGTCCGCAAGCACGTGGCCTGGTACTTCAAGGGCTACCAGGTCGGTGGCGGGCTGCGCGCCCGCCTCGCCCAGGTCCCGGACCTGGCCACCCTGCGCGGACTGCTGGATGAGCTGGACCCGGACGCCCCGTACCCCGGGGCCGACGCCGAGGGGCCGCGCGGCCGCGCCGGCTCGCCCAAGCGTCCCCACCTGCCGCAGGGCTGGCTGGACTCCCGTGAGCTCGACGCGGAGCAGAAGGCGATGATCGCCTCGGCCGAGCTGGACGTCTCCGGTGGGTGATCAGGCGACCGGGCCGGCGTCGTCCCCGGGGGTTCCGAGGGTCCGCCACCACCAGGCGGTGCTCTTCGGTCCGGAGGGGCGCCCGCCCTACGCGGGCCGGCCCGCCGAGCTGCCCGGCTACGGCCCCTCCGACCGGGAGCGCTGGCTGCCGGAGCCGACCAAGAGCTCCTATCGATCGGACTTCGAGCGGGACCGCGCCCGCATCCTGCACTCCTCGGCGCTGCGGCGGCTCGGGGCCAAGACGCAGGTGGTGGCCCCGGACGAGGACGACTTCGCCCGGACCCGGCTGACCCACTCGCTTGAGGTGGCCCAGGTGGGCCGTGAACTGGGCCGTTCCCTGGGCTGCGACCCGGACGTGGTGGACGCCGCCTGCCTCTCCCATGACCTCGGGCACCCGCCGTTCGGGCACAACGGGGAGAAGGCCCTGGACGCGATGAGCCAGGACATCGGCGGCTTCGAGGGCAACGCCCAGACCCTGCGGCTGCTGGCGCGGCTGGAGACGAAGAAGTTCTTCGACGACGGCGCCTCCGCCGGGCTCAACCTCACCCGGGCCTCGCTGGACGCCTCCTGCAAGTACCCGTGGACGCGGGACGAGGCGCCGCTGACCTCCGCCGGGACACGCAGCCGGAAGTTCGGCGTCTACCTGGACGACCTGCCGGTGTTCGACTGGATCCGCCGGGGCGTGACCGGGATCCGGAAGTCTATGGAGGCCCAGGTCATGGACCTGGCCGACGACATCTCCTACTCCGTGCACGATGTGGAGGACGGGATCGTCAACGGGCAGTTCCAGCTGCACTGGCTGGCCGATCCGGACCACCGGGCCCTCGTGGTCGAGCGCACCCGCCAGTGGTACCTGCCGGACACCGATCCGGCCGAGGTCGAGGCCGCGCTGGCCCGGCTCGAGGGCACCCGGGTGTGGGTGCGCCAGGCGGACGGGACCCGCCGCTCGCGGGCGGCCCTGAAGGACATGACCAGCCAGTTGATCGGCCGGTTCTCCAACGCGGCCTTCGACGCGACCCGGGAGGTCTTCGGCAACGAGCCCCTGACCCGCCATGAGGCGGACGTGGTGGTGCCCGCCGAGACGGACATCGAGATCGCCACCATGAAGGGGATCGCCGCGGCCTACGTGATGAGTTCCGAGGCCCGCCAGCCGCTGTACGTGCGCCAGCGGGAGATCCTCACCGAGCTCGTCGAGCTGTTCTGGGACTCCGGGGACCGTTACCTGGATCCGCTCTTCGCCGGGGACTGGCGTGAGGCCGCCGATGACGCCGCCCGCCGCCGCGTGGTGATCGACCAGGTGGCCTCCCTGACCGACTCCACGGCCATCGAGTGGCACTCCACCCTGGTCCGCGGCGAGCCCTTCCGCCGCAGCTGGGTCTAGCCGGCCTGTGCTCCGTCTCGTGCCTCGTTGCGCCGCACGATCTCGGTGATCCAGGCCGGGGCGAACGGGGACGTGCAGTTCGGGGGAGTGGGATAGTCCTTGAGCACCTCGAGGCGCTCGCCGATCGCCAGCGCCCGCTCGCGCAGCTGCGGGTTCTCGATCCCGATGGCGGCCAGGGTGTTGTTCATGGACCACTGCAGGTCCTTCGGGGCGTCCTTCATCCGGGCCTCGATGGTGTCCAGCAGCGCGGTCAGGTCTAGGACCTCCGGCCGCTTGTAGACCTGGTGGCTGACGAGGTCCCAGCCGGCGGCGGCCACCAGCTGGTCCGTGTCCTGGGTCCACCTCATCCGCAGCTGTTCCAGGTGCGGTGACTTCCTGGCCACGTAGTTCACGAGCCAGTCATGGACCTTGGGGGCCCGGGCCTCGCGCAGCATGGCGTCGACCTGCTCGGCCGCGAGCCTCTTCGGGAACACGAGCAGCAGGGCGACGAGCCGGGAGGCGGTGTCCCCGGTGGCCCAGAGGTCCAGGGCCAGCTGCTGTTTGGCGGCCGGGTCCGTTTTCGCCGCCTTCGCCACCCCGCGCAGCTTGCCCAGGTTCACGCCGTGGTCATCGCCGCGCTTCTCGTTCGCGGCGCGCATCGCCGGATCCTCGAGGGAGGCCAGCTCGGCCTGCACGGAGGTCACGGTGGGTTCGATCGCGGTGCCGGTTCTAGCGGGAGGGGCCATGGTGTCCATCGTAGGCCGGGGCCAGGGCCGGCAGCACCTGCCCGGCGGCGCCCCGCACGCTCACGGTGGCGGCGGTCGAGAAATCGGTGGTCTCCGGATTGACCTCGACGACGGCGGCGCCGGCTCCCAGCGCCGCGTACGGCAGAGAGGCGGCCGGCTGGACGGTGGCCGAGGTCCCGACGACCACGGCCAGGTCGCAGTCCTCCAGAGCCGCGAGGGTGTCCGCCAGGGCATCCGCCGGCAGCATCTCCCCGAACCACACGATGCCGGGCCGGAGCATCCCCTCGCAGCCCATGCAGCGGGGCGGGGCGATCCGCAGCAGGGACTCCAGGTCCGGTTCGGATCTGGCGGCGCCCTCGGCGGCATCCTCGGCGGCGGTGCCGGGGTCGTGCTCGGCGGGCTCGCCGCAGTCGGCACAGCGGTAGTCGAAGAGGGAGCCGTGCAGGTGGGCCGCCACCGCGGCCCCGGCGCGCTCCTGCAGGTCGTCCACGTTCTGGGTCGCGATGGTGAGCCAGCCGCGGGGGCCGGGCGGGCCGGCGTCGTGCCCCTGGCCGTGGCCGGATGCCTCCGGGGTACCGGACAGCCGCCGCTGCCAGGCGGCGACCGTGCGGTGTCCGGCGTTGGGCGTGCAGGACCGGATCAGGCGGGCGCGCCATCGGTACCAGGCCCAGACCAGCTCGGGATCGGCCCGGAAGGCGTCCTCGGTGGCCAGCTGCTCGGGGGAATAGCGCTCCCAGAGCCCGGTTTGCGCCTCCCGAAACGTGGGCACGCCGGACTCGGCGCTCAGGCCCGCGCCGGAGAGCACCACCACGCGCCGGGCCGAGCGGGCCAGCGAGGCGGCCTGGGCGAGTCCGGGGATCGTCTCACAGTCCATGAGGCCATTCCATCAGCCCCCCGCATCACGAGAGCGCCAGTCGTCGAGACACGCCGAGCCGGTCGACAGTTGGCGGTGCCGTGATCCTCAGGGCCGTGATCATCAGGGCGGTGATGCCCGGGCCGTGGGCGGCGTCTCGTCGGCCTGTGACTCCGACTACAAAGTTTCGTATACGTAAGGTACAGTGTTCAACGAATGTGTGAGCGCCGTCATGGATCGCCATGACGCAGGACTCGTCCCCGTCGCTCCGTCACCCGCAGTCGTCGTATCCCTCACGGAGGCCTCATGTCCACGTCCACCACCGTCCGAGCCGGCGCCGGAACCCACCGACCGCCGGTGCTGCGCGGCCGCGCCTGGGTGGCGCCGCTGTGCTGGTTCGCCGTGCTGCTGGACGGCTTCGACGCCGTGGTCCTCGGTGCCATCATGCCCATGCTGACTTCGGACGCCTCCATGGGCATCGACAACGGCACCGGCACCGTGATCGCCACCGCCGGCCTGGTGGGCATGATGATCGGTGCCCTCGGCATGGGCTGGCTGACGGACCGGTTCGGCCGCCGCAAGCTGCTCATCGGCGCGGTCATCGTCTTCTCCCTGCTGACCTTCGTGACCGGCTTCGCCCAGGACGCCACCACCATCGGCGTGCTGCGCTTCCTGGCCGGGCTCGGGCTGGGCGGCTGCCTGCCCACCGGCATCTCCATGGTGACCGAGTTCGCGGGGGCCAAGAAGGGCTCCAATGCCACCACCCTGATGATGACGGGCTACCACGTCGGCGCGGTCATCACCGCCCTGCTGGCCCTCTGGGCCGCCGCCAACACCGTCTCCGGCTGGCGCGAGATGTTCTTCATCGGCGGGCTGCCCGCCCTGGTCCTCGTGCCGCTGATGTGGCGTTACCTGCCCGAGTCGCCGGACTTCCTGCTCTCCAAGGGCCGCACGGCCGAGGCCCGGCTCGTGGCCGATCACTACGGCGTCCAGATCGACGAGGACCCGGAGCAGGCCTTCGCCGGTGCCTCCCCGGAGCAGCCGGAGAAGACCGGCGCCGCGCTGCTGCTGTCTGCCAAGTACCGCCGCAACACCGTGTTCATGTGGCTCGCCTCCTTCATGGGCCTGCTGCTGGTCTACGGCCTGAACACCTGGCTGCCGCAGATCATGCGCGCCGCGGACTACGACCTCGGCAACTCCCTGGGCTTCCTCGTGGTCCTCAACGCCGGCGCGGTGATCGGCCTGATCATCGCCGGCAAGGTGGGCGACGCCATCACCCCGCGCAACGCCGCCATCCTGTGGTTCATCGGCTCCGCGATCCTGCTGGCCGCCCTGGCCATCAAGCTGCCGCTGCTGGGGATCTACGTGATGATCTTCATCACCGGCTGCTTCGTGTTCTCGGCCCAGAACCTGGTGTATGCCTTCGCCGCCACCAACTACCCGCCGAAGGTCCGCGGCACCGCGCTGGGCATGGCCGCCGGGGTGGGCCGCCTGGGCGCCATCTCCGGTCCGATCATGGGCGGCACCATGGTGGCCGCCGGCATCGCCTACCCCTGGGGCTTCTTCGGCTTCGCGATCGCAGGGGCCCTGGGCGGGCTCGCCGTGACGGGCATGCGCACCATGCGCCGGGACCAGCGCAAGGACGCGGCGCCGGACCCGTCCGTGCCGGTGGGCGCCGAGGAACGCGAGCGCATCTCGGCCTAGACTGGCTCCATGGCAGGCCTGATCAAACGCGAGGACATCGACCTCGTCCGCGAGCGGTCGGACCTCAAGGAGATCGTGGACGCCTTCGTCACGCTCCGCGGCGCCGGCGTGGGCTCCTACAAGGGCCTGTGCCCCTTCCACGACGAGCGCAGCCCCTCCTTCCACGTGCGGCCCTCCGTGGGCAGCTACCACTGCTTCGGCTGTGGTGAGTCCGGGGATGTCATCGCGTTCCTGATGAAGATGGAGCACACCACCTTCGCCGAGACGGTGGAGCGGCTGGCCGCCAAGGCGGGCATCGAGCTGCACTACGAGGACGGCGGGACCGGCCCGGACCGGGAGCAGGTGGGGCGGCGCCAGCGGCTGCTCGAGGCCAACAAGATCGCCGACGAGTACTTCCGGGCCCAGCTCGGCACCCCTGATGCGGCCACCGGACAGCAGTTCCTGGCCGGCCGCGGCTTCACCTCGGAGCACGCCGCCCAGTTCGGCGTGGGCTACGCGCCGCAGGGCTGGGACAACCTCCTGAAGCACCTGCAGCGCAAGGGCTTCCGCGAGGACGAGCTCAGGCTCACGGGCCTGTTCTCCGAGGGTCAGCGGGGGATCTACGACCGCTTCCGGGGCCGGCTGGTCTGGCCCATCCGGGACATGACCGGGGCGACGATCGGCTTCGGTGCCCGCAAGCTCTTCGAGGACGACCCGGGCCCCAAGTACCTCAACACCCCCGAGACGCAGCTCTACAAGAAGTCCCAGGTGCTCTACGGGATCGATGCGGCCAAGCGGCAGGTGGCCAAGAGGCGCCAGCTCGTGGTGGTGGAGGGCTACACGGACGTGATGGCCGCGCACCTGTCCGGCGTGGACACCGCGGTGGCCACCTGTGGCACCGCGTTCGGCTCGGAGCACGTCAAGATCGCCCGCCGGCTGATCTCGGACGACGGCACGGGTGGGGAGATCATCTTCACCTTCGACGGGGACGCGGCCGGGCAGAAGGCCGCCCTCCGGGCCTTCGAGGAGGACAGCAAGTTCCTGGCCAAGACCTTCGTGGCCGTGGAGCCCTCCGGCATGGACCCGTGCGACCTGCGTCAGGAGAAGGGCCCCGAGGCCGTGGTGGCCCTGATCGACTCGCGCCGGCCGCTGTTCGAGTTCGCCATCAAGGCCGGGATGAAGAACTTCAACCTGGACACCGTGGAGGGCCGTACCGGGGCGCTGCGCCACGCCGCCCCCATCGTCGCCGGCATCCGCGACTCCGTGGTGCGGCCCGGCTACGAGCGGGAGCTGGCCGGCTGGCTCGGCATGGACCCGGCCACCGTGCACCGCGCGGTCCAGAACGCGCAGCGCCCCGGCACCGGGCCGTCGTCGGGCCACCGCCGGGAAGACCAGCCCGGGCCCGACGGCGGCCGGGCACCGGGGGAGGACCGCTCCGGCTACCAGCGCCCGGACACCCGCGACCCGGCGGCCCGGATGGAGAAGGAGGCCCTCGAGGTGGTGCTGCAGCAGCCCACCCTGCTCTCCGCCGAGCAGTGGCAGGCCTTCTACGCCGCGGACTTCAAGGTGCCGGCGTTCGCCGTCATCCACTCCGGGATCCGTGCCGCGGGCATGGCCGGGGCGACCCCCTCGCAGTGGGTCGAGCAGGTGCGCCAGGAGGTCCCGGCCGAGCTGGCGCCGCTGGTCAGCGAGCTGGCGGTGACCCCGCTGCCGGCCCGCACGGACGAGGACCTGGTGCGCTACTGCCGGGACATCATGAACCGGTTGTTCGAGCTGCAGATCACCCATCAGAAGGGGGACCTGATGGGCCGCCTGCAGCGGTTGGGGCCCGGTGGGGACCCGGCGGAGTTCGCGGCGCTCAACCGCCAGCTGATGGACCTGGAGGCCAAGCGCCGCTCACTGCGCGCCCGGGACTGAGGCCTCAGTCGTCCTGGGTGACCTCGCCGGTGGCGGCGTCCACGTAGAGCTCGTCGCCGTCGCTGCCGTCCGCGCGGTCCAGGTCGACCTCCCACCGCAGGGTGCCGTCGTCCTCGTCCAGCTCCATGTCGTCGATGCTCTGGCCGTCGCGGCCCTGCAGGGCGGCACGGGCGGCGTCCTCGGCGCTCACCTGGGCCTCGCCGGCGCGGCGGATGTCGTCGTCGTCCCGGTCGTCGTCGTCCTCAGTCACCGAGCCGTCGGTGCGGACGTCGAAGTCCACCACGCGGTCGCCGATCACGGCCTCGATCTCGTAGACCGTGTCGTCGTCGTCCAGGTCGATCTGCACGATGACGGCGTCGGAGTGCTCGGCCAGCAGGGCGTCGATGGCCGCGAAGACCGGGTCCTCTCCGGTCGCGGCGCCCTCCGAGCCGGAGGAGGCGGCGTCGCCCGTGGAGGCCGCGGCGGTGGGCGTGCCGGAGCCGTCCGAGGTGGGGGACGAGGTCTCGGCGGTGGCCGGGGAGGACTCGGCGGTCGCTGCCGTGCTCGTGTCGGACTCCGAGGTTCCGGGGTCGGCCACCGAGCAGCCGGTCAGCAGCGCCAGAGCCAGGAGCCCGCCCCCGGTCATCATGAGGGGTTTGGTGGAGGTGCTGGAGGTTCCGGTGTGCTGTGTCATGCCCTCAGTCTGTCAAAGCGGGATGAGCCGTCCATGAGAGGCCGGTGAAGCGATCATGAGAGCCCCCCCGCCAGACGGTGGTGGACCACCGAGGGCGGCCCCGGAGGGGGCCGCAGAACCTGTCCCCGGCACCCTGCACCGCCGTATGCTGAGGCGCATTCAGTCGCGTGTCTTTGTCGTTTCCTTTTTCACTCCTTGGTATCCGATTTTGGTAGCCGATGTCAGCAGTACCGGGGCCGTGGGGCCCAGCTGATGGAGCAGGGGCGGGCCCATGGGCGGTGCGGATGGTGGTGGGGCCTTATCCCCACTGGCTGCGGACTTCGTCGACGCCGTGGTGGTCGGCTCCGGCTTCGGCGGCTCGGTCGCGGCCCACCGGCTCTCGGAGCAGGGCCGGCACGTGGTGGTGATGGAGCGGGGCCGGGCCTATCCGCCGGGGAGCTTCGCGCGGACCCCGTCCGAGTTCGGCCAGGCCCTCTGGGACCCCAGCGCAGGGCTCCACGGGCTCTTCAACGCGTGGACCATGCGCGGTCTCGAGAGCCTGGTCTCCAGCGGACTGGGCGGCGGCTCGCTGATCTACGCCAACGTGCTGCTGCGCAAGGACGAGCACTGGTTCGTGAACGAGTCCCCGCTGCCGGGCGGCGGCTACGAGAGCTGGCCCCTCACCCGGGATGACCTCGAACCGCACTACCAGCGCGTCGAGGACATGATCGGCACCGCCACCTACCCCTACAGCGACACCCCCAAGACCGAGGCGGTCGAGGGGGCGGCGCGGGCCCTGGGACTCAGCGTGTCCCGGCCGCCGCTGGCGGTGACCTTCGCGCCCCGCCCCGGGGCGGAGGCCGCACCCGGCCGCGGCATCCCGGCACCGGGCTACGGGAACTACCATGGCCGCCCCCGGCGGACCTGCACCCTGTGCGGGGAGTGCGACATCGGCTGCAACGAGGGGGCCAAGAACACCCTGGACCACACCTACCTCTCCGCCGCGCAGGCCTCCGGCCACTGTGACATCCGCCCCCTGCACGAGGTCCGCACCTTCAGCCGGGAGCCGGACGGCACGTGGCTGGTCCGCTACGTGGTGCACACCCCGGACGACCCCGCGGCGACGCGAGACCTGCCCGAGCGGGTGATCCGCTGCTCCCGGCTCATCCTCGCGGCCGGCACCTTCGGCACCACCTTCCTGCTGCTGCGCAACCGGGTCACCCTGCCGGGCCTCAGCAACGCGCTGGGGACACGCTTCAGCGGCAACGGAGACCTGCTCGGCTTCCTGATGAACGCCACGCAGCTGGCCGCGGACCTGCCGGGACCCCGGCGGATGCTGGGCAGCACGGGGCCCGTCATCACCACGGCCATCCGGGTCGGCGATGCGGCGGACGGCGAGGGCGGTTCCGGCCGCGGCTACTACATCGAGGACGCCGGCTATCCGGGGTTCGTCAACTGGCTCATGGAGGCCTCCCAGATCCGTTCGGCCGTTCCGCGGCTTGCGCAGTTCGCCACCCGCATCGTGGCGAACCGCCTGTTCGGCGGGCACCGGAGCAACATCTCCGCCGACCTGGCCGCGCTCCTGGGACCGGGGAGCTTCTCGGAGTCCTCGCTGCCCCTGCTGGGCATGGGCCGGGACATCCCGGACGGCCGGATGTTCCTGCGGGACGGACGGCTCGCCGTCGACTGGACCCTGTCCACCTCGCGCGACTACTTCGACCGGGTCCAGTCCACCATGCGGGACATCGCGGGACAGCTGGGCGCCGATTTCCGGGACAACCCGCTGTGGATGGCCCAGCGGGTCATCACGGTGCATCCCCTGGGCGGCGCCCCGATGGGGGCCCACCCCGGGGTCGGCGTCTGCGACCCGTATTCCGCCGTCTACGGCCAGCCCGGGCTCCACGTGGTGGACGGGTCGGCCATGCCGGGGCCGGTGGGGGCCAACCCCGCCCTGACGATCGCCGCCTGCGCGGACCGGGCGAGTGAGCGGATGCTCGAGGAACCGTGGGCCCAGCCCGTGGTCCGGGCGGCGTCCCGGCCGGCGGCCGTCCGGCGGCACCCGGGTGAGGGGCACGACGGCGGCGCGGGGGCCGGCGTCGTGCCCTCCGGCGGGGTGCCCACGCGCGTCTCCTTCACCGAACGCATGAAGGGGAACTTCGCCCTCGGGCTGGGCGATCCCCAGCAGGCGAATGCGCAGGCCCGTCTGCGCGACCAGCGGATGATGTTCGAGCTGACGATCACCACCGAGGACGTGGACCGCTTCGTCGCCGACCCGGCCCACCCCGGCGTGGCCACCGGCTACCTCACGGCGGACCTGCTGGGCGGCCGGTGCGAGGTCGGCCGCGGATGGTTCAACCTGTTCGTGCGGCAGGACGAGGCCGGCAAGCTCATGCTCTACCGCCTGTTCCTGACCAGCCCCGGGGGAGTGGCGCTGACCTTCGTGGGGTACAAGGACGTCCACGACGGCCCGGGCCTGGATGTCTGGCAGGACACGACCACCCTCTACGTGCAGGTGCTGCAGGGCCACGTGCCGCCGCCCGAACCGCTGCTGCCCGTGCAGACGCCCCTGCTGGAAGCGACGGACCCCCGGGTGGCGGGCGCCGGGATCCTCTACATCCAGCCGCTGGACTTCGCCAGGCAGCTCACCACCTTCACCACCAGCGGGCCGGACGGCTGGGCCGGGCTGGCCCGCTTCGGCCGGCTGTTCCTGGGATCGCTGTGGGAGAGCTACCGGGGCCCGGCCCAGACCGTGGGTGCGCCGTGAGGTCCGGCGAGCTGTCCCGGTTCGAGTCCGCGCTCGGGTTCCGGCCACGCGGCCAGGTGCGCTGGCTGTCACCGCCGGAGCTCGTGCGCAGCGGCGTGCGCGTCCTCGTGGCCCAGACCTTCGCCTCCTTCGCGGACAGCCGCGAGACCCAGGCCGTGATGCCGCAGGAACTGCTGGGCGTGGACCGGTTCCGGGGCGCGGACGGGCACTGGTGGATCGACTTCGTGGCGGACCTGGGGGATGGCTTCGATGCGACCCACACGGTGGCGATGCAGCTGTGCCGGCCGCGGCTGGCGGCCACCGCCCCCGGGGGCGGGACCGTGGAACTGCCCACGTCCCAGCTGCTCATCCTGGGCGGTGACCTGGTCTACCCGACGGCGTCCAGCCCGGCCTATGAGGACCGCATGGTCGGCCCGTACCGGGCCGCCTCGGGGGAGTCCGGCGTCCAGGCCGCACTGCTGGCCCTGCCCGGCAACCACGACTGGTATGACGGGCTGACGGCCTTCATGCGCATGTTCGGCCAGGGGGAGGCCGTGGGCCGGTGGCAGACGCTGCAGTCGCGCAGCTACTTCGCCACCCAGCTCCAACCCGGCTGGTGGCTGGTGGGGCTGGACAGCCAGCTCGGTTCCTACATCGACCGCCCCCAGCTGGAGTACTTCCACCAGGCGGTCACCGTCCACCTCGGGCCGGGAGACGCCATCATCCTGTGCGCAGCCTCGCCCACCTGGGCCTCGACCGCCGAGGACCCCAACGCGTTCAACTCCCTCACGTTCTTCGAGGAGAACTACCTGGTGAACCGGCGTGATCCGGCCACGGGCGAGCTGGAGCCCACCGGGGCCACCGTGCGGCTGCGCATCAGCGGGGACAAGCACCACTACGCACGCTACGAGGAGAAGGGCCAGGGCCAAGGCCAGGGTCAAGGTCAAGGTCAGGAGCAGTCGCCAGGAGCCGGCGTGGGCGCCGGGTCCGGCGCCCAGCCGACGGCTGGCCAGCTGGTGACCTGCGGGCTGGGAGGCGCCTACCTGATGGGCACGGACCGGCTGGCTCCGGAGCTCGTCCTGCCCCCGGTGGAGTCCCGGATGCGCCGCCGGACCACGGGTCACACGCCGTACGCGCTGGGCCCCGCGGTCTACCCCACACGGGCGGAGGCCCGGGCCCTGCACCGCCGGCTGCTCAACCCCTTCGACCGGCATTGGCTGCCCCTGCGCAACCCGTGGTTCGGCTTCTGGATGGGGGCCCTGCACGTGGTGCTGTTCCTGGTGCTGGCCTCCGGGATCGCCGTGAGCGCGCGGCTCAGCGTCCCGGCCGCGATCCGGAGCACCGACCTGCTCGAGGCGCTGGTGATCCTGGGGTGGGTCTATGCCCTGCCCGTCGCCGTGTTCACGGTGATCGCCGGCCTCCGCCGGGCGCCGCCGGGCAGCTGGCAGGCCCTGCTGTTCCTGGTGGTGCAGCTGGCGGTGTCCGGCGGGGTGCTGTTGCTGGTCATCGGCCTGGCCGAGGTGTCGCGGCTCCCGCTGCCGGCGGTCCTCGGGGCCGTGGCAGTGGCCGGCTGCCTGGTGGGCTCGGAGGCCTTCGCCCTGCACCTGGTGCTGTCCCCGCCGGGGACGATCGGCGACCTGAAGATGACCGGGCTCGCCTACGAGGGCGGCAAGGGCTTCGTCCGCATGCACCTGTCCCCGGACGGCACGCTGACGCTCTACCCGCTCGTGATGGACACCGTGGTGAGCGACTGGGAGATCCGGGCCGAACCCGGCGGGCGGGCCATCCCGGTCCCGGCCGGCGGGTTGCCGAGGATGCGCCTTCTCGAGGACCCGGTGGTCATCGGACGCACGGGCCCGGCCCAGCCGGGCGAGGGAACCCACGATGCACCGGAAGGACGGTCCTGATGCGCACCTCCGAGACCCACCGGGGCGCCACCGGCACCGCAGCCGGCACGGCAGCCGGCACCAGCCCGCCCCCGACCACCCGCGCGGACCACGTCACCGAGGTCATCCCGCTGACGGCCGGGGACGGCACACCCCTGAGCCTCGTCCACGTCGCCAACCCGCGCCTCGGCCCGGCGCCGCGCGGACCGGTGCTCCTGGTCCACGGCGCCGGCGTCCGCGCCGAGATCTTCCGGCCACCCCTGGACCGCACCTTGGTCGACGCCCTGCTCGATGACGGCTGGGATGTCTGGATGTCCAACTGGCGGGCCTCCATCGACCTGGACCCCGTGCCCTGGACCCTTGATGAGGCGGCTGCCTACGACCACCCGGCCGCCGTCCGGGCCGTGCTGCAGGCCACCGGGGCGGATACCCTCGCGGCCTTCGTGCACTGCCAGGGTTCCACGTCCTTCACCATGGCGGCCGTGGCCGGGCTGTTGCCGCAGGTCCGCACGGTGGTGACCAACGCGGTCGCCCTGCACGTCAGCCTCCCGCTGCTCTCGAGGACCAAGGTCACCCGGCTGCTGCCCCTGCTGGACGCGTTCACCCCCTCGCTCTCGCCGCGCTGGGGCTACAAGTCCAACGGGTACTTCTCCCGCCTGGTGCGGGCGGGGGTGCGGGCCACCCACCCGGAATGCGAGAACACCGTGTGCCGGATGGTCAGCTTCACCTACGGCAGCGGCCGGCCGGCCCTGTGGTCGCACGAGAACCTGGACGAGGCCACCCACCACTGGATCATCGGGGAGTTCGCCGGCGCGCCCCTGACCTTCTTCCACCAGATGGCCCGCTGCGCCGCAGCCGGGCACCTGGTCCCCACCGGCGCGGTCCCGGGCCTCCCCGCGTCCCTCGTGGACGTCGCACCCCGCACGGATGCCCGCTTCGTCTTCCTGACGGGGGCGCAGAACCGCTGCTTCCTGCCGGACAGCCAGGTCCGCAGCTTCGAGTTCTTCGCCCGGCACCGCCCCGGCCGGGATGCCCTGCACCTGATCCCGGACTACGGGCACCTGGACGTGGTCTTCGGCCGCAATGCCTGGCGCGACGTGTACCCCACGATCCTCGAGGAGCTCCGATCATGAACCCCCGCCTCACCCAGCTGCTGCCACCCGTCCGAGCCCTGATGCGTCGCCTGCCCCCGGCCGTCCCCGCCCGCCAGCGTCGCCTGGCCGGGGCCAGGGCCACCGTGGACGGCATCGACTACGTCCTGCCGGTGAACTCCGAGCCGTCCCCGGTCCTGATGGCCGCGTTCCCCGTGGACGCACGGGCCGCCGCGGCCCTGCTGCCCGGCGCGGAACTGCATCCCGTCCGGCTGCCGGGCGGGAAGGGGATCCTGATGGTCACGGTCATCGACTACCAGGCCACGGACATCGGCGCCTACATCGAGTACTCCCTGGCGATCGCCGTCACGCGCGGGGCCCGGCCCGCCCCGCCGGTGCTGCCGCTGCTGCTGCAGAAGCCCTTGGACTTCGGGCAGTACGTGGTGGACCTGCCGGTCAGCACCGAGGTCTCCGTCAAGGGCGGCAAGGGCATCTGGGGCATGCCGAAGCACCAGGCCAGCCTCGACTTCCGGGTCAGCGGGACCACCGTCTCCAGCGCCTACGAGATCGACGGGGTGCAGGGGGCCCTCGTGGAGATCGACCGTCCGCCGGCCACGGCCCTGCCCGTGAAGATCCGGGCCGTGAACTACTGCACCTTCCGCGGGATGCTCTATGCCTCCACCATCTACTTCGCCGGCACCGCCGACGTCGCCTTCGGCCGCGCAGCCCGCGCCCGGCTTGAGTTCGGCCCCCTGCCGCAGGTGGCCGGGCTGGCTGGGCTCCGAGTCGGCGAGAAGCCGTTGTTCACCGTGTACATCCCGGACTCCCACGGGGTGCTGGATGACCACGTGGAGTCCTGGTTCCAGTACGGCCGCCACCAGGTGCCCGACGGCGGCGACGGCCTGGACAGCGTCGCCCACCTGGGGCAGGGGGAGGCCTGGCCGGACCCGCCACGGCGGGCCGGCCGGCGGGCCGGACCACCGGCTGGACGAGAGGTGCCGCGATGACCGTGATCGCCTGGTTGGCCCTGGCCAACGCCCTGCTCACCGCGTTCGCGGCCTCCTTCTACATGGGCCTGCAACTGGTGGTGTGGATGTTCCTGCGCCCCGCGTGGGGTTTCCTGACCGTGGACACCCTGCACGGCTTCTTCGAGGTGCCGATCAGCGCGGCCACGAGGTTCCTCAAGGCGATGTTCGTGCCCTTCCTGGTCTCGGGCGGGCTGCTGGTCTGGTCCGGGTGGGGGTACCCCCTCCCCGTCACCTTCGCCTGGATCGCAGCCGGCTGCTACGTGTTCCTGGTGGGGTGGTATGCCACGCCGATCGCCTCCGTGAACACCCGACTGCTCTCCGGGGACGTCACGGACGATGCCGAGGTCCAGGACCTCATCACCGAGTGGAACCGCCGGAACGCGCTCCGGGTGCTCGTCACCGTGATCTACTGGCTCGCCGCGATGGGATTCCTGGTGAGCGCCGTCCACCTCTGGGAGGGATTGACATGAGCGACCCACTACGGCTGGCCGCCTGCGGCATCGGCGCCGTGACCGTACTCTCCGGGGCCGCCCAGGTGGTGGCACCGGGATTCGTCCTGGGGCTGGTGGGAGCCGAGCGCACCCCCACCGCCAAGCAGCTGTTCGCCACGGTAGGCCTGTTCATGGTGGTGGTCGGCGGCTCGCTGACCCATGCCACCCTCAAGGAGTCCCCGCCCCACGTGACGCTCGTCTGGGCCGGCGCCCAGAAGGCCGGTGCCGTGGCCGCCGTCGGGATCGGCACTGCCCGCGGGGTCTTCCGGCCCCGGGCGCTCGCGGTCGCCGGTTTCGACCTCCTCTCGGCCGGGGTCGTGGCGGCCTATGCGAAACAGGTGGGGGACCGGGCCGCTCTCCCGCCGGCGCACCGGGGGAGCTGACGGCCATGAGGCGGTCACTGGTGCTGGCCGGCGGCGGCATGCGGGTCGCGTGGCAGGCCGGGGTCCTCCAGGCCCTGGAGGAGGAGGGGCTGGACTTCGCGCACGTGGACGCCACCTCCGGAGGCATCCTCAATGCCGCTGCACTGCTCTCCGGCGTCCGCGCCGAGGAGCTGATCCGCCGCTGGCGCACGGTCAGGGTCCGCGACTTCGCCTCCCCACTGCCGGTGGCCGACTACCTGAGGGGGCCGTGGAACCTCCCCGCCCTCAGCAGCCCGGAGGGGATCCTCACCTCGGTGTTCCCGGCGCTGGGCATCGACGTGGCGCGGATCCGGTCCTCCCCGGTGGAGGGCTCCTTCAACGTCACCGATTTCACCCGCAAGACCAGTGTGGCGCTCGACGCCTCGGCCGTGGACGCCGAGGTGCTGGCGGCCGGGATGAGCCTGCCGATCTTCATGACCCCGTTCCGGCAGGGGCCGGCGGTCTGGACGGACGCCGCGTGGATCCGCGACGCCAACATCACGGAGGCCCTGGACCGCGGCGCCGACGAGGTGTGGCTGATCTGGTGCGTGGGGAACTCCCCGTACTGGGGGCTCGGGCCGCTGGAGCAGTACGTGCACATGATCGAGATGAGCGCCACGGGGGCGCTGCTCGCCGACTTCGCCGTGGCGCGGGCCGCCGGCCGTCCGTTCGTCCTGCACGTGATCAAGCCGGAGCATCCACTGCCCCTGGACCCGGAGTTCTATCTGGGCCGCATCGACGCGGAGACGCTGATCGGGATGGGGTACCGGGACGCCACCGCCTACCTGGCCGGTCGGGATCCCGGCGGGGTGTCGGCGGACCACACGAGCACCGCCATGACCGAGCCCCCGCCCGGGGCCCGCTGGACCGAGCGGTGGTCCTCCCGGGACGCCCTCGCCCGGCTCACCGTCTGGAGGCCCAGCCACGACCGCCGGCAGGGGAGGGTCACCGGGTTCGTGGGGGCCACGGGTTGGGACGCCCCGGCCGCACTGGCAGACGGGACCCGCACGGCCTCATCTCCGGGAGGCGACTGGACCTACTCCGGGCGCATCCGCCGGGACGGACGGTGGATCGAGGTCTCCCTCTCCCGGGGCACGCGACGCTCCGGGCCCCGGGGCCGCACGGCCAGCCTGAGAATCGGCGCCGAGCGGTTCCCGGTCACGCTGTCCGTCCGCGATGCCACCCACCTGGTGGCCTCGATCGCGGCCTTCGGCGCCCACGGCGTGCGGGAACGCGCCGCCGCGGTGGTGGCAGGGGCCGGCACGGCCCTCTCGAGCCTGCTCCTCCGGCGCGGCGCCGCCGGCACCAACGACGAAGGCCCTCGCCCCGCAGTGCGGGACGAGGACCTTGAGAAGCTCCCGCGGCTGGACTCGAACCAGCAACCCTTCGATTAACAGTCGAATGCTCTGCCATTGAGCTACGCGGGACTGTTGCCGCCGTTCATAGAACAGCTGGACAGCGGGTTCTACTGTACCCAAGTTCGGCAGAACTGTGAAATCCACCGGACCGGCCGCCGTCGGGCCGCAGGGGGCTAGAGTTCTGCGGTGACCACCGCTCCTGCGCCCGCCCCGCTGAGCCCTGCCCGCCGGTGGCTGCTCCTGGTCACGGTCAGCGCCGGGGTGCTGTTGATCACGCTGGACAACACCATCCTCTACACGGCCCTGCCCACGCTGACGGCCGAGCTGGGGGCGAACGCCTCCGAGTCCCTGTGGATCATCAATGCCTACCCGCTGGTGATGTGCGGAGTGCTGCTGGGGGCCGGGACCCTGGGGGACCGGTATGGGCACCGGCGGCTCTTCCTGACCGGCCTCGTGCTCTTCGGGGCGGCCTCCCTCGTGGCCGCCTTCGCTCCGGAGGTCGCCGTCCTCATCGCCGCGCGGGCCCTGCTGGCGGTCGGCGCGGCCTGCATGATGCCCGCCACGCTGGCCCTGATCCGCATCGGCTTCGACGACGTGCGGGAGCGCAACCTCGCCATCGGCGTGTGGGGGAGCATCTCCCTGGTGGGGGCCGCCCTGGGCCCGATCATCGGCGGACTGCTGCTGGAGGCCTTCTGGTGGGGGTCGGTCTTCCTGATCAACGTTCCCGTGGTCCTCGCCGCCCTGGTGCTGACCCCGTGGGTGGCCCCGCGCGGACGGGCGGACCGCTCCACCCGCTGGGACGCCCTGAGTTCGGTCTACGCCATGGTCACGCTGACGGGCGCCGTGTTCGCGATCAAGCAGGCCACCGGCCCGGAGCCGTCTTGGCCCGTCCTCGGCCTCGCCGCGGCCGTGGCCCTGGCCGGTGGCTGGGCTTTCACCCACCGCCAGCGCGTCCTCCAGGACCGGCTGGGAGCCCCGGTCCTGGACTTCGCGGTCTTCCGCAACCGGGCCTTCTCCGCCGGGGTCCTCGCGGCGGCCTGCTCCATGTTCGTGATCGGCGGCGTCCAGCTCGTCACCACCCAGCGGTTCCAGCTCGTGGAGGGCTTCACGCCCCTGCAGTCCGGGCTGCTGGTGGCGGCCGTGGCCGTGGGCTCGCTGCCGGCCGCACTCGCCGGCGGGGCCAGCCTGCACCGGCTCGGGCTGCGCGCCCTGGTCGCCGGGGGATTCGCCCTCGCCACCGTCGGCATGGTCGTGACCGCCCTGGCCGCCACCACCAGTGTCCCGTGGCTCGTGGCCGGGCTGGTGCTGACCGGGGCCGGCCTGGGCGCCACCATGTCCGTGGCCTCCACGGCCATCATCGGCAACGTCCCCGCCCGCCAAGCCGGCATGGCCTCCTCCGTGGAGGAGGTGTCCTACGAGTTCGGCAACCTGCTCGCCGTGGCCCTGCTGGGCAGCCTGGCCACCCTGATCTACACGGTCACGGTCCAGCTGCCGGCCGGTGCCCCGGAGGGGGCCGCGGACTCGATGTCCGGCGCGGCAGCCCTCGCCGAGGGCGACCCGGCCCTGCTGGCCGCCGCCGGAGCCGCCTATGACACGGCGTTCGTCTGGGTCCTGGTCATCGTCACCGCGGTCATCGCCGCTGCGGCCGTGGGCACCGGCCGGCTGCTACGCCACTACGGCCCCGGCACCCCGGCCAGCGCCTACGAGGCCAACCACTAGGCCGCACCGGCAGGGGGACCGAGTTCCAGGCGCGGCCAGCCGCCGAGGTCCCGCAGCATCTGCCGGTCGTGCGTGGCGACCACCACGGCGGCCGGCGTGCCCAGCAGCGCCTCGGTGAGATCGTCCACGAGTGGCGCCGAGAGGTGGTTGCTCGGCTCATCCAGCAGCAGCACGTCCGGCCGTTCGGCCAGCCGCAGCGCCAGGTGCAGGCGGGACTGCTGCCCGGCGGACAGGGCACCCACCGGCGTGCGGAGGGCCTCCGCACCGAGCAGGCCGGTGGCTCCGATCGGAGCCAGATCCTCCTCGCGGTGCGTCCCGTCGGCCAGGAGCCGGTGCACGTGGTTCCGGTACACCTCATGGGCGAGCAGCCGCGCGGGCCAGCTCGGTGGCTCCTGCCCGAGCAGTGCGACCCGTGCTGCGGACAGGCGCCGGACCTCACCGGTGTCCGGTGTGATCATGCCCGCCAGCACGCCCAGCACCGTCGACTTGCCCGCACCGTTCGGTCCCGTCACGAGCAGCCGTTCGCCGCCGGCCAGCCGCACGTCCACCGGGGATTCCAGTCTGCCGGCCACCGTGGCCCCCCGGCAGTGCAGCAACGGCCGCCCCGCGCGGACCGCCAGCTGGGGGAAGGTCAGCCGCAGGGGTGGTTCCGGCACCGTGATCCGGTGTGCCTCCAGTTCCGCCTGGCGCCGCCGCACAGCCTGTACGACGCCGGGTGCCCGGCTCTGGCGTTGATGCTTCCCGTGTCCCTTGGCCGGGCGCCACGCGGATTCCAGCCGGTCCCGGGCCGCGTCGGCGGCCTCGGCCAGGCGCCGGTGCTCGGCCCCCTGGGCCTCGAAATCCTGCACCCAGCGCTCTCGGGCGGCCGACCGTCCGGACTGCCAGCCCGCGTAGCCGCCGGCGTAGAGCACCGGGCGGCCGTCCTGGCTCGGGTCCAGGTCGAGGAACTCCTCGGCCACGTCCCGCAGCAGGGCCCGGTCATGGGTGACGAGGCCCAGCCCGCCCGGGTGCGCGCGCAGCCGTTCGGTCAGGTAGGCCAGGCCCTGGGCATCCAGGTGGTTGCTCGGTTCGTCCAGCAGCAACAGGTCGTACCGGGCGCCGAGCACACAGGCCAGGCGGACCCGGTACCGCTGGCCCACGGAGAGCTTGGCCAGCGGCCGGGAGCGTTCCGTCACGGCGTGCAGCCCGGCCAGGGCCAAATCCACGCGTCGTTCGGCATCCCAGGCGTCCAGCAGGGTGGCCGCCTCCAGCGCTGCGGCGTAGTCGTCTGCGGCACCGGCCTTGCCCTGGGCCAGGTCCTCGGCTGAGGCATCCAGCGCGGCCAGGGCGGTCAGGGCGGGGCCGATGGCCTCACCCACGAGCGTGCCCACGGTCTGGCCGGGGCCGGCGTCGAGGGTCTGACCCACGATCCCGCACGTGCCCGCCCGGGTGAGCGAGCCGCCGTCGGGCGTCAGGATTCCGGAGAGGACGTGCAGGAGGGTGCTCTTGCCGCGGCCGTTCTCGCCGACGATCGCCAGCCGTGAGCGGGCGGATACGGTCACCTCGGCTCCGCGCAGGATCTCCCGGCCGCCGCGGACCACGCGCAGGCCCTCGGCCCGCAGATGGGCCGTGGCGCCGGCGGGCAGGGCCGGGGACAGCATGGACAAGGTGGTGTGGGGATGGGGATGGTTCACGGTACTGCCTTCGACTCGTCATGGAGCCGGGCACGCCGAAGGGCCGCCCGGCGGGAACCGGGACGACGGTCGGTGGTGAGGGGTGAGGGGCCGGCCGCCGTCAGCGGGCGGGGCGCAGCCTCACCGAGGCGATGCCGAGATCATGCATGCGGGCCATTCTATCCGGGAGGGTCCGCGTGTCACCCCCGGATATCCTCGATCCATGATCAGAACGCCCGCGGGACCGCCGCAGCCACCCGGGCGTGAGCCCCGGCGCACGCGGTTCGTGCTGATCTCCGTGACGGCCGTGGTGCTGATCGGCCTGAACCTGCGGGCCGGGATCGCCTCGGCCGGTCCGCTGTTCCATGATCTGCAGGACCTCCTGGGCTACGGCGCGCTGGCCGCCGCCCTGCTGCCCACCGTCCCGGTGCTGTGCTTCGCGGTGGCCGGAGCGGCCACCGCCTGGCTGGTCCGGCGGGTGGGGCTGGAGCCGGCCATCGCCCTGGCCCTGCTCCTGCTCACCGGGGGCCTGGCCGCCCGGGCGGTGGACTCGACCCTGATGCTGATGGCCGGAACGGTGATCGGCATGAGCGGACTGGCGGTGTGCAACGTGGCCATGCCCTCCTACATCCGTCAGCACCACACGGATCGTGCCGCCACCATGACGGCCGTGTACACGGTGTCCATGACTATCGGTGCCACCACCGCCGCGGCGGTGGCCGTGCCGATCGCAGGCGGCCTCGGCTCGCCCACCCTGGGCCTGGCGGCGTGGGCCGTCCCGGCAGCCGTGGCCTTCGCCGTGTTCCTGCCCCTGGCCGTCCGCAGCCGAGTGGCCGATGACTGGGCCGCACGCCAGGGCGTCCCCTACGTCTCACCGTGGCCGCTGCTCAAGACCCGGAAGGGGCTGCTGTTCACCTCGCTGTTCGCGGCCCAGGCCTTCCTGGCCTACGGCGTCCTCGGGTGGTACCCGCACATCCTGGTCTCGCGGGGACTGGATGCCACCACGGCCGGGCTGATGCTGGGACTGATGCAGCTGGTGGGGATCCCCACCATGATGGTGCTGTTGGCGATGGCGGGCCGGCCGTGGCTGCTGCGCACGGCGTTCATGATCACCTGCGGTGCCTCGCTGGGCGGTTATGTGGTGTTGCTGTTCGCGCCGGTGGACTGGGCGGTCGGGACCTCGATCCTGATGGGGTTCGGCTTCTGCGTCTTCCCGCTGCTGATGCTGCTGATCAGCCGCAGCGGGAGCACCTCGGCGGAGACCACCGCCCTGTCCACCCTCGCGCAGTCACTGGGCTACCTCGGCGCTGCCCTCGGTCCGTTCGGCCTGGGCCTGATGAACGGGATGCTGGGGGACTGGACGGCGGCCCTGGTGGTCGTTCTGGTGGTCTCCGCCGTCCAGGCGGTGCTGAGCCACCGGGTGACTGCGGCTCCACGCCAGGCTGCCGGTTCCTGAGTGTCTGCCTCCGGCGCCTGACGCGCCAGGCCTCCGGCTCCCGGTCAGGCGTGCCTTGCCTTCCTTAGACCAGCCTTCCCTTCGGTGACAAGGCGAACCCGCAGTCCTACTGTGGTCCCATGAAGCTTTCAGATGACCTCTTGAAGAAGTTCAACGAACAGATCACCCTCGAATTCGAGGCGTCGCTGGTCTACCGCCAGCTGGCCATCGAGGCGGATGAGCAGGACCTGAGCGGCATGGCCGCATGGCTGCGTCATCAGGCGGACGAGGAGATCGTCCATGCCAACAAGTTCATCGATCACGTGGTGGACCGGGACAACCACGCCGAGATCGGTGCGATCAACGCCCCGGAGGTCGAGCGGGGGCTCTCGCCGCTGTCCATCTTCCAGGCCTCCCTGGCCCATGAGGTGAAGGTGTCCAACGCCATCCGGGACCTGTACCGCGAGACGGACGCCGCCGGTGACCTGGACTCCCGCCCGCTGTTGAACTGGTTCGTGGATGAGCAGCTCGAGGAGGAGGCCACGGTCAGCGAGATCGTCGGCCGGATCAAGCTCATCGGCGATGACGGCGCCGGCCTGCTCCGCCTGGATGCGGAACTCGGTTCCCGCTCCGTGGGCACCACAGAGGCCCACTGACGCCGCACCCCGCGAGCCCCGATGCGGGCGCGCAAAAGCCGGTGCCGCCTGAAAGGGGGGTGGGGCGGCACCGGCTGGACGCGACTCTACCCCAGTCACTTGAACTGTCAATCGAGCAGGGTGGAGGCCACGAAAGTCGGTGGTAGGTTTGTCCTGCCCGGACCCGTCCGGGTCAGTTCCGGATTCCAGTCGTAGACCACAGGGAAGGCACTCCTCCATGGCCAACCAGGGTTCTCCCCGCGTTTCGGACCAGACTCGCTCCAGCTCATTGAGCGACCTGGTCACCACTGCGGTCCGTCTGCTCCCGCTGCAGCTCAAGGACGAGCTGGCCATGGTCAAGGGCCAGATGGGCAAGAAGGGCATCACCGCCGGCATCGGCATCGGCCTGGCCGTGGTCGGCCTGGCGTTCCTGTTCATCACGGTCGTCTCCCTGATCGTCGCGATGATCGGCGGCTTCGCCCAGGACCGCCCGATCTGGTTCTCCGCCCTGATGGTGGCCGCCGGCGCGCTGGTGGTCGCCCTGATCTTCATCCTGATCGGGTTGCTGCGCGTCAAGGCGGCCATGCCGCTGGTCCCCGCTGAGACCATCCAGGGCGTGAAGTATGACATCGGCTACCTCAAGGAAGGCAACGCCTTCGACCCGGCGGAGTTCGACCGCCTGGAGGCCCAGCGGGCCGAGGAGAAGAAGATCGCCGCAGCCCGCGAGGAGGAACGCCGCAAGGCGGCCGCCGCGGAGGACAAAGCTGCCAGGAAGCGCGGAGAGGCCCCGAAGAACGCCACCGTCCAGGCCGCCTCCTACGCCGAGCTGCGCCGCCGCACCCAGTTGCGCCGGCAGCACCTGGGGGACCTGCGCTCCGGGCTCGAGGAGAAGACGGACCTCAAGTCGCAGTTCTCCGCCTTCACCTCCCAGGCCAAGCACGGTCCAGCGGCCGGCGCGGCCGGGGAGGACCAGACCTCCCAGACCGCCCCGCACCACACGGGGGCCCGGGCCGGCCAGAAGGCCAACGACGCCGGCGAGTACGTGAAGGAACGCTGGCAGCCGCTGGCCCTGTTGGGTGCGGCCTCCACGGCCATCGCCGTCTTCGCCCGTCAGCTCAAGAAGTAGTCACCCTCCCAAGGCGCTCGGGGACATGCGGCTGATCGGTGCGGGCACCCGTGATGACATCGACTACGTGGTCACGGACCGCTTCTGGACCGTCCCGAACTGTGTCACCCTGCTGCGCTTCTGCCTCGTCCCGGTCTTCGTGTGGCTGGTGGTCACCGAGCAGTACCTGACGGCCTTCATCCTCCTCGCGGTCCTGTCCAGCACCGACTGGGTGGACGGGTACATCGCCCGGCGCTTCAACCAGATCTCCACGGTGGGGCAGTGGCTGGATCCCCTGGCGGACCGGCTCTCCCTGGTGGTCGTCGCCGTCACCCTCGTGGCCACGGGGATCGCCCCCTGGTGGTTGGTGGCCGCACTGGTCATCCCGGATGTCGTCCTGGCGGCGGCCGCACTCATGATGTTCCGCGGCAGCCCCGAGCTCGAGGTCACGGCGCTGGGCAAGATCCGCACGGCGCTGTTGCTGGTGGGAGCCCCCCTGTTGCTGTTGGCCCAGGTTCCCGGACTGGCGGAGGCCCCACTCACGGTGGTGGCCACGATCCTGCTGGCCTTGGGCTGCCTCGGCCACCTCTGGGCCGCGGGGGACTACCTGGTGGGGAGCCTGCGCAAGCGTCGGCAGCTGATCAGGCGGGGGCTGGACCCCCGGGACCGGCCCAGCTGGGCCCGTTCATGAAATGGATCTCCATCCTGGCCGCCCTGGCGGCCGCCTTCTGCCTCGCCCTGGGCAGTGAGCGCCAGTCCGTCGGGGTCCGGCGCCACGAGTCCACGCTCCGCCTGCACCCACGCTCGGGGTTCCTCACCCTGTTCCGCTCCCCGGTGTGGCTGGCCGGCGGCGGCCTCATGGTGCTGGGGACCATCCTCAACGTCTACGCCCTGGCCACGGCGCCGCTGACCGTGGTGCAGCCGATCGGGGCGATCGCCGTGGTCATCACCACGGTGCTCAACGCCCGGATCCAGCGGCTGCGGCTGAACCGCGTGACCATCTGGGCCATCACGGCCTGCGTGGCGGGCTCGGCCGGGTTCGTGCTGATCGCCATCGTGGCCACCGAGGAGAACCCGGCGCCCTCCAGGTCCCAGGAGTACCTCACGGCCATCGTGGCCCTCACCGCCACGGCGCTGTTCGCGCTCCTGGCGGTGGTCGTACGACGCCGGCCCAGCGCCTTCGTCTATATCCTCGGCGCCGGCGTGTTGTTCGGTTTCGTCGCCGTCTTCGTGCGGCTGGCCTCCATCCACCTGCTGCGCGGTGATACGGGCGGGGTGGCCGGCATCCCCTGGTACCAGCTGGGCATCATGGCCGCTGCCGGGCTCTTGGGGATCTACTTCGTCCAGATGGCGCACCGGCACGGCCCGCCGGACCTCGTGGTGGCGGGACTGACCGTGGTGGACCCCATGGTCGGGGTGCTCACGGGGATCATCGTGCTCGGAGAACTGCAGCCGGATCAGCCCTGGTGGGTGGGTTGGTGCATGGTCACGGCGGCCGGGATTGCTACGCTCGGGGTGATCGCCCTGTCGCGTCACCACCCGGACGTGATCAAGCGCCGGGAGATGTCCCGCCGTGCCGCCACCCCGACGGTGGCGGAGTAGATCCGCGAGGCACCACCCACCACCTTCGCTAAGGAGCCCCTTCCCCGTGACGGCAGCATCCGAGAAGAAGCTCACGGTCCTCATCGCAGCAGACACCTACCCACCGGACGTCAACGGGGCCTCGGTGTTCTGCTATCGGCTCGCCCGGGCGCTCCATGCCCGCGGGCATGAGGTGCACGTGGTGGCGGCCCGCAACGAGTCCGGGCCGGACTCCGTGGAGTACAACGACGAGGCCACCGTCCACCGGTTGCAGTCCGTTCGGGCGTTCACCCACGAGTACTACCGGCTCGTGTTCCCGCGCCACGCCCGCGCGTCCATCGGTGCCCTGCTGGACGAGATCCGGCCGGACGTGGTGCACGTGCAGTGTCACTACATGATCGGGGACGCGGCCATCACCGAGGCGGAGAAGCGGCGGGTGCGCACCATCTCCACCAACCACTTCATGCCCGAGAACCTGGAGCCGTTCCTGCCGTTCCCGCAGTGGTTCCTGGACATCGTGTCCCGGAACTCATGGAAGGACATGGGCCGGCTGATGCGCAAGACGGCGGCCGTCACCACGCCCACCGCCCTGGCCGCCCGGACCATGTCCGAGCATGCCGACCTCGACTTCGTGCTGCCCATCTCCAACGGCATCGACTCCTCGGCCTATGAGCTGGCGCCCGGGGAGAGCATCGACCGTCCGGAACACCCCACCGTCCTGTTCGTGGGCCGGCTGGCCGTGGAGAAGAACGTGGACGTGCTCATCCGGGCCATCGGTGAACTCGCCGGCACGGTGGATGCACACCTTAAGATCGTCGGGGACGGTGAGCAACGCACGGCCCTGCGGTCCCTGGTGGCGGAACTGGGGCTGCAGGACAGGGTGCACCTCCTCGGTCACGTCAGCGACGACGAACTGCACCGGGCCTACCTGCGTGCCGACGTCTTCTGCCAGCCCGGCACGGCGGAGCTGCAGTCGTTGGTGTCCCTGGAGGCCATGAGTGCCTCCCGTCCTGTGGTGCTGGCCGATGCCCTGGCACTGCCCCACCTCGTGGAGGACGGGGACAACGGCTACCTGTTCACGCCGGGGGATCCGCAGGACCTGGCCGCCAAGCTCGCCGCCGTGCTCACGGCCAGCGAGGAGGAACGGGCCCGCATGGGGCGGGCCTCCCACGAGCGCGCCATGCAGCACTCGCAGGACACGACGGTCGACCTGTTCGAGATGCTCTACCGCGGTGCCACCGTGGAAGAGGTCCGCGCCCGGCTCTGAGCCTGCGCCGGTTCTGAGTCCGGGCCGGGATCCGGTTCGAGGTCTAGGATCGGCGTTGTGGAGTGGTTCACCCAGGTCCTGCCGGAATGGCTGGCTGCGCCCGACGCGGAGTGGGCGCGGCAGGTCCTGCAACGCGGGGTCGCGGCCCTGTACCTCGTGGCATTCGTCTCCACCCTGAACCAGTTCCGTCCCCTGCTCGGGGAGCGGGGCCTGCTGCCGGCCACCGACCTGCTGGCGGCCGGACGTCAGCGCGGGCCCACGCTCTTCCGCCGCTGGGGCTACAGCGACGCCAAGCTGGTGGCGGTGGCCGCCCTCGGGATCGCGGTCGCGCTGCTGCTCGTGGTCGGCCTCCCGCAGGCCGGGCCGCCGTGGCTGCCCCTCGCGTTGTTCCTGGTCCTGTACGGCCTCTACCTCTCGGTGGTGAACCTGGGCCAGGTGTTCTACGGATTCGGCTGGGAGATGCTCCTGCTGGAGGCCGGATTCACGGTGGGCCTGCTCGGGTCGAACCAGGTGCCGCCGCCGGCGCCGGTGATTCTGCTGATCGCCTGGCTGGTGTTCCGTCTCGAGTTCGGGGCCGGGATGATCAAGATGCGGGGCGGCCGCGAATGGCGTGACCTCACCGCCTTGGACTACCACCACCAGACCCAGCCGATGCCGAACCCGTGGAGCCGGCAGGCGCATCTCAAACCGCACTGGTGGCACCGCTGCGAGGTCCTCGGCAACCACGTGGCCCAGCTCGGGGTGCCCTTCCTGCTCTTCCTGCCCCAGCCCGTGGCCTCGATCGGGGCCGCGGTGATCATCCTCACCCAGGGCTGGCTCGTGGCGACCGGGAACTTCGCGTGGCTGAACTGGGCCACCATCGTCCTTGCGGCCGGATCGCTGGGGGACACGGCGCTGCACACACTGGTGCCTGCCGTGCCGGTGGACCTGGGAGCGGCCGAACTGGTGGCAGACCCCGGCGGGATCCCGGCCTACTGGACCGTGATCGTGCTGGCCGGAACCCTGGCGGTGGTGGTGGCCAGCATCCCGGCGCTGCGGAACCTGTTCTCGCCGCGGCAGCTGATGAACGCCTCGTTCAACCGCTGGCAGGTGGGCAACGCCTACGGGGCCTTCGGCTCCGTGACCAAGGAGCGGATCGAGGTCGTCATCGAGGGTACCGAGGATCCTCCGGCGGGCTCCGGCACCGGCGCCGGCATGGAGGCCGGGGCCCCAGGACCGCCACCCGGAGACGACGCCGCGTGGCACGCCTACGAGTTCAAGGGCAAGCCCGGCGACGTCCGTCGGCGTCCACGCCAGTTCGCGCCGTATCACCTGCGGCTGGACTGGATGATGTGGTTCCTGCCGCTCAGCGGCATCCATCAGCGCTGGTTCTACGCCCTGCTCGCCCGGCTGCTGGCGGCGGACCCGGCCGTGCTGAGACTGCTGCGCCGCGACCCCTTCGAGGGGCGCCCACCCCGGTTCATCCGGGTGCGGACCTTCCGGTACCGGTTCGCCACGCGCGCCGAGCGCCGGGCCACCGGTCAGTACTGGATCCGCTCTGCCGGCCGCGTCGTCATCGAGCCCGTGGCCGCGCGTTAGGATGGTCACTCGTGCGCCCGGTCTCGCCGGGCGCCGCGGGGCGTTAGCTCAGTTGGTCAGAGCACAGGACTCATAATCCTTTGGTCGCGGGTTCAAGTCCCGCACGCCCTACTTCTTGACGTTGAGCTGGGGACCGCCGGTGAAGGTGCCCTGCACGAGGGCGTAGGCCTCGGCGAGCAGGCGGGTCGTCTTCGGGCTGTCCTCGGCCTGGACCTGCTCGGTGATCTTCTGCAGCAGGGCGGTGGCCGCCTCGTTCCGGGCTTCGGTGAACTCAGACATGCGTGGTGCTCCATTCTGTGGTCGTCCGGTCGGTGAGCCGACTGGATCTCTTCAATCCACCGTAACAACACGAGAGCTCGGCCCCGGCCCACCGGCCGTGCTCGTCAGTGACGCTCAGCTGTATCGACCGGCCACGGAGAGCATGTTGTAGGGGGCGTAGTTGATGCTGGTGACGGACACGCCCTCCTTCGGGTTGCGGGCATGGGCGATCTGGCCGTTCCCCACGTAGATGGCGATGTGGTAGACGGACCCGCCGCTGGACCAGTACACGAGGTCACCCACCTGCACCTGGGATAGGGGGACGTAGGAGTCCGCGGCCTTGTACTGATCGGCGGCCCGACGCGGCAGGCCGCCCTTGCCACCGGCGGCGAACGCCCCGATGATGAATCCGGAGCAGTCGTAGCCGTTCGGGCCGTTGCCGCCGTACTGGTAGTACGAGCTGGAGCTCTGGGCCTTGGCCACGGCCCAGGTGGCGGCCTTCGCCTTCCACGCGGCGGTGGATCCCGTATTGCCGGCCCCGTGCGGCAGGGGATTGAGCGCCGGTGTGGTGACATTCCCCCGGCCGATGAGGTGCCGGTTGGCGTTCTGGAGCATGATGGCGGTCTCGCCGCGGGTGATCATCTGTTCAGGCCTGAACGTCTTGTCGGCGTATCCTTTCGCGATCCCCGCAGTCCTGAGCCAGCTGGCCTCTTGGTAGAACTGCGTGGACCAGCCCATGTCCTTGAACGCCGAGACCTGTGGGCGTTTCGCGGTGGCCCCGGCCAGGCGGTAGATGTACGCGGCCAACTCCCCGCGGGTGACCGGGTCGTTCGGCCGGAAGGTGGGAGCGTCGCGATTCGCGAACCCGCCCTGTGCCATCCAGGCGACGGGGGTGGAGTAGAAGCGCTGCGTGGCGGGGACGTCCGTGAAGTACACCGCGCCGTTCTTCGGATGGTTCGGGGTCGTCTGCCGGTAGAGGAAAGTGGCCACTTCGCCGCGGGTCACCGGCTTGCCCACCCCGAACGAGCCGTCCGCGTAGCCCTGGGTGATCCCGTTGCAGGACATCCAGGTCACGGCCGGATAGTAGTTCCTCTTCGTCCGCGGGACATCCGTGAAGTTCGAGGAGGAGCACTGGGCCGCGTCGGCGGCCGGGGCGGTGGCAACGTGGGCGCCCAGTCCCGCCGTCGCCACACCGGCGGCGAGCGTTCCGGCGGCCAGCGCGGCGACCAGGCGATGACGGAGGGTGCGGTGTGGCCGGGGGCGGCGGCGTGCGGATGAAGACACAGTGATCCCCTTCAAGGATGCGATCGCGAGCAGGACGGAGCCCACGCCGGACAATCCGAGTCCAGGGGAAGACGCGCGGAGACGGTGGCGAGGCACGGGTGGAACATGTGTTGTGTGTCCGGGTGAATCGCAACCGTGATCGAGAATATCGCACCGTTATAGAAACGTCACCTTGAGGTGCGGTGCTCGGGATGAGACCGGTGCCGCAATGGTTTGCGGCCGCCCCACGGCGGCCCGCCCGCATCTGCCCGGTACCGTGGAACCGTGCCCACCGCCGAGAATCCCCTGCGCCTGTTCATGGACGCCCGCTACACCCGGACCGACTTCCATGACGGGATCTCCCGCTACGGCTCAAGCCTGATCGCGGCCGTCGCCCGGCTGTCCCCGGGGGTCGAGGTCACCATGGTCATCTCGGACGAGGCGCAGCTGGCGCTGCTGCCGCCCGGGCTGCCGTGGGTGAAGGTCACGGACCCGACGTCCCCGGCGGAGCCGCTGCTCGCCCGCCAGCTGAACCCGCACCGGCCGGACGTGGTCTTCTCACCCATGCAGACCATGGGCTCCGCCGGCCGGGACTACGCGCTGATCCTCACCCTGCATGACCTGATCTACTACCAGCACCGCACCCCGCCGCGGGACCTGCCCGCCCCGGTCCGGCTGCTGTGGCGGGCCTTCCACCTCGCCTACTGGCCTCAGCGCCTGGTGCTGGACCGGGCCGACGCGGTCGCCACCGTCTCGGAGACGACCCGGACGCTGATGCGCCGCCACCGTCTGACGAGCCGCGAGATCCGGATCATCAGCAACGCCCCCCAGGCGGTCGCCGCGCCCCGCGACCCCGCGCTGACCCCCGAGAAGAGCCTCGTCTACATGGGCTCCTTCATGGATTACAAGAACGTCGAGACGCTCGTCCGGGCCATGGCCCACCTGCCCGGCTATCGGCTGCACCTGCTGTCCCGGATCACCGCGGACCGTGAGGCCGAACTCGTCGCCGCCGGCCAGGCCGCCGGGGCTCCGGAGGGCGCGGTGGTCTTCCACCACGGCACCACGGACGCCGACTACACCGCCCTGCTGCGCACGGCCACCGCGCTGGTCACCCTGTCCCGTGCCGAGGGCTATGGCCTGCCGTTGGCCGAGGCCATGGCCCACGGCACCCCGGTGGTGGTCTCGGACCTGGAGATCTTCCGTGAGATCGGAGGGCTCGACGGCGGCGCGGCCCGGTATGTGCCCCTCGGGCCCCAGCCGGTGGCTCCGGGAGCGGCTCCCAGCGGGAGTGACGCGGCCGCCGCCGTGGCCTCCCGCGTGCTCGAGCTGGAAGCGCCCGGCGCCTTCGCCGCGGCGTCCCGGTCAGCGGTGGACCGCGCGGCCGCCTTCAGCTGGGACGACTCGGCGCGGGCCCTCGTCCACCTGGCCGGTGCCCTGGCCGAGAGGCGCTCCCGGGCCCGCGGCTGAGCCGCGGGCGTCGCCCGGCGGGCCGCCCTCGAGGGGCCACAGTACGGACGGCCCGGACCACCCCAGCAGCACGAGCGGGTCGAGGTAGCGGTCCCAGGAGGAGCCGTCCACCACCCACCCGTCCGGGATCCGCACACCCCAGTGCACGCACCGTTGCGGGCAGTGCGGTGTCACCCCTGGCCCCGCGGGCACGGTGCCGAGCACCTCGCCGGCACCCACCCGGTCGCCGACGGCCAGGCCCTCGGCGGCGGACACCGGCTCCAGGGACGAGAACAGGTCGTCCGGATGGGCCAGCGTGATGACCGGACGTCCCGCCACGTTCCCGGTGAAGTGCACCGTCCCGGCCGCCGGGGCCACCACCTTCCCGTCCGGGGCGGCCCAGTCCGTCCCGCGATGCCCCGCGGCCCAGGGGCGCGCCGGAGGATCGAAGCCGCGCAGGAGGCCTGCAGCCGCCGGCGGCGACCACGTGCCGTTGCCCGCGGCCGCGGCGAAAGCCGCCGGCGCCGCAGGGGGCGGCGGGGCCGTGCCGCCGGCTGAGAGCGCGAGCAGGAGGGCGAAGCCGAGCAGCCGGGGCCAGGACCAAGGTGACATGCCCACCATCCTGCGGGGCCGGCGTCGTGCGCGGGGCCCGGCTGGTTCCCGCTGTGGAGGGGAGGGGCCGCACCGGCACCTGTGGAGCAGTCCGCCGGTTCGGAGCAGGGGCAACGCTGGGGTAAGATTGACCCAGCAGTTGTGTGCCCGGGCCTCCAGCCGAGCGTCCGTGGTGCATCGCTGACTACGCGTATGACTGATGCCGACCTGTTCCAGGTACGGCAGGTCCCCACCATCGGTCTCGACATCGCCCCTCCGCGGGCGTGGTCGGGTCAGCGTCGGGGGCGCCGGGTTCGCCCGCAGGCCATGCCAGGGACCGGACCACCACGGGCCGGTCGACAACCGACAACCTCTACAAGGAGCGACATGCCTGTCGTCACCATGCGCCAGCTGCTGGACTCCGGCGTCCACTTCGGACACCAGACCCGCCGTTGGAACCCCAAGATGAAGCGCTTCATCTTCACCGAGCGCAACGGCATCTACATCATCGACCTGCAGCAGTCTCTGTCCTACATCGACCGGGCCTTCGAGTTCGTCAAGGAGACGGTGGCCCACGGCGGCACCATCCTCTTCGTCGGCACCAAGAAGCAGGGTCAGGAAGCCATCGCCGAGCAGGCCACCCGCGTGGGCATGCCCTACGTCAACCACCGTTGGCTCGGCGGCATGCTGACCAACTTCGCGACCGTCTCCAAGCGCGTGCAGCGCATGAAGGAGCTCGAGGAGATCGACTTCGAGGACGTCGCCGGCTCCGGCCACACCAAGAAGGAGCTGCTCCTGCTTCAGCGCGAGCTGACCAAGCTGCAGTCGAACCTCGGTGGCATCCGCAACATGACCCGGACCCCCTCCGCCGTCTGGATCGTGGACACCAAGAAGGAGCACCTCGCCGTGGACGAGGCCCAGAAGTTGGGCATCCCCGTGGTCGCCATCCTCGACACCAACTGCGATCCGGACGAGGTCACCTACCCGATCCCGGGCAACGACGACGCCATCCGGTCCGTCAACCTGCTCACCCGCGTGGTGGCCGACGCCGTGGCCGAGGGCCTGATCGCCCGCAACCAGGGCAAGTCCGGCTCCGCCGCCGCTGAGGAGCCCATGGCCGAGTGGGAGCGCGAGCTCCTCGAGCAGCACCAGGCCGCCCAGGCCGCTGGGGCCCCGGCAGCAGAGGCCGCCGCCGACCAGTCTGCTCCGGCCACCGGCGCGGCTGCCGAGCAGGACGTCGAGGCAGCGGGCGCCGTGCCCTCCGCCACCGATGCGACCGAGGTCGCAAAGGCCGCCGAGGGAACTGAAGCCCCGGCAGCAGAGGCCCCCGAGGCCAAGTGATCCATCACCGGCCGGCCCCACACGGGGCCGGCCGGTGTCTGCCCGGGCCTGGGTCCGGGCGCCAGAACCACCAACTACCACAACACCACTTCGGGACAACCCCGCTACAGGTAAGGATGGGTACCACGCATGGCGAACTACACCGCTGCTGACATCAAGGCCCTGCGCGAGCGCACCGGCGCCGGGATGATGGACGTCAAGAAGGCCCTGGACGAGGCCGACGGCGACTCCGAGAAGGCCATTGAGATCATCCGCGTGAAGGGCCTCAAGGGCGCGACCAAGCGCGAGGGCCGTGCGGCCGTCGAGGGCCTGGTCGCCGCCACCGTCTCCGGCACCGTCGGCGTCATGGTCGAGGTCAACTGCGAGACCGACTTCGTGGCCAAGAACGAGAAGTTCATCGAGCTGGGCAATGTCGTCCTCGGCCAGGCCGTGTCCACCGGCGCCGCCGACCTCGAGGCCCTGCTGGCCTCCGAGTACAACGGCCGCACCCTGGGCGAGCACGTCATCGACGAGGGCGCTGTGCTCGGCGAGAAGGTCGTTGTGCGCCGCATCGCCCGCGTGGAGGGCTCCTTCGTGGACGCCTACCTGCACAAGACCTCCAAGGATCTGCCGGCCCAGGTGGGCGTGCTGATGGCCGTGGACGCCGAGTCCGAGGCCGCGAAGACCGCGGCCCACGACGTCGCCGTGCACACCGCCGCCTTCGCCCCGACCTACCTGTCCCGCGAGGACGTGCCGGCGGAGACCGTCGAGAACGAACGTCGCATCGCCGACGAGACGGCCCGCGCCGAGGGCAAGCCGGAGCAGGCCATGGCCAAGATCGTGGAAGGCCGCCTGACCGGGTTCTTCAAGGAGATCGTGCTCGTGGACCAGCCCTTCGCCAAGGACCCGAAGCAGTCCGTGGGCAAGGTGCTGTCCGAGGCCGGCACCGCCGTCACCGGCTTCGCCCGCTTCCGCGTCGGCAACTGATCCACCGAACGGCGGGCCCCTCGCCCGCACGGTAGGATCGGACCGACCGCGTAGCGGAAGAACCTGGAAGGGGGTGGTCATCCACACTGGATGGCCACCCCCTTTGTTCTGCCCGCGCCACCCCAACCACGAGATCAGCCAAGCCCAGGAGGCCAGCCCATGGAGAGCCCTGAGAAGCGCACCAGCCCGGACATCCGCGATGCCACGTCCTTCAGTGAATCGCGGGACCTGCAGCGCGCCCAGGCGGGGGACACCCACGGTGACACCGGCCGGACCGAGAAGCGCCGTGTCCTGCTCAAGCTCTCCGGGGAGGTCTTCGGTGGCGGCAAGGTCGGCGTGGACCCCTCGACCGTCCGCGGTATGGCCGAGCAGATCGCGGACGCCCGGGGCGCCGTGGAGATCGCCATCGTGGTCGGCGGCGGCAACTTCTTCCGCGGGGCCGAGCTCTCCGAGAACGGCATGGACCGGCGGCGGGCCGACTACATGGGCATGCTCGGCACGGTGATGAACTGCCTGGCCCTGCAGGACTTCCTGGAGCAGGCCGGGGTGTCCACCCGCGTGCAGTCGGCCATCCACATGGAGCAGGTGGCGGAGCCCTACATCCCGCTGCGGGCCATCCGGCACATGCAGAAGGGGCGCGTGGTGATCTTCGGGGCCGGCACCGGCCTGCCGTACTTCTCCACGGACACCGTGGCCGCCCAGCGTGCCCTGGAGATCGGCGCCGACGAGGTCCTGATGGCCAAGTCCGGCGTGGACGGTGTCTACACCGCGGATCCGAAGAAGGATCCCTCGGCCCAGAAGTACGAGCGCCTGACCTATGACGAGGCGCTGCTCAACAACATCCGGGTCATGGACCAGACGGCCATGACCATGTGCAAGGACAACGGGCTGTCCATGATGGTGTTCGGCATGGAGGGACAGGGCAACGTCACCCGGGCGCTGTTGGGTGACCGGATCGGGACCACCGTCACCGTCTGAGACGCCGGTGTCCTAGGATTGATGACAAAACCACAGACCCCAGGAGAGAACGTGACGCAGGAAACGCTTCAGGCCGCCACCGAGCAGATGGCAAAGACCATCGAAGCTACCCGTGAGGACTTCGCCTCGGTCCGAACCGGCCGGGCCCACCCGGGGCTCTACTCCAAGGTCATGGTGGACTACTACGGCTCCTTCACCCCGCTGCAGCAGCTGGCCTCCTTCACCACCACGGACGCCCGTACCCTGCTCATCACGCCCTTCGACACCACGGCGCTGCGCAACATCGAGAAGGCCCTGTCCGACTCCGAGGTCGGGGCCAACCCGTCCAATGACGGCAAGGTCATCCGCGTGGTCATCCCCGAGCTGACGGAAGAGCGCCGCAGGGAGTACGTCAAGCTCATCAAGACCAAGGCCGAGGACCACAAGGTCTCGCTGCGCAACACGCGCCGCAAGGCCAAGGAGACCCTGGACAAGATGGTCAAGGACGGGGACATCGGCGAGGACGACGGCAGCCGCGCCGAGAAGGAACTCGACGCCACGACCCGCAAGTACACCGACGAGATCGATGAGATGTCCAAGCGCAAGGAAGCGGAACTCCTCGAAGTCTGAGTGACCCGTCCTGCCATGACCGATTCCCCCGCCCCGGCCACCCCGCGGCCGGACCTGCCACCGGTTGAGCCGGGGCCGCCGATGACCCGGCGTCAGCGGCGGGAGTCCGAGCAGGCCTCGGCCCGGAAGGCGAAGGCCGGCCGCAACCTGCCGGCCGCCATCACCGTCGGCCTGCTGTTGCTCGGTGGCGCCCTGGTCGGCCTGATCTGGTGGCCCGTGGTGCTGGCGATCCTGGTCATCGCCCTGCTGCTGCTGGGCGTGACCGAGACCTCCCGGGCGATCTCCGGCCGCGGCCTCGAGATCCCCCGGGTCCCCCTCTGGGTCGGGGCGATCGCCATGCCCCTCGGCGCCTTCGCCGGGGGCGTGGAGGCCCTGGTGCTGGCCCTGCTGGGTACCTTGCTGTTGATCCTGGTGTGGGCCGCCGTGGAGGACCTGCCGGCGCGCGGGGAGTCCGTGATGGCCTCGGGCTTCATCGTCCTGTGGGTCCCGTTCCTGCTGTCCTTCGCGATCGCGCTGCTGGGGCAGGACCAGGGCAACCTGATGGTGGCCTGCATGCTGCTCATGGTGGTCTCCAATGACACCTTCGGCTACATCGTCGGCGCCAGCCTCGGCAAGCACCCGATGGCCCCGAAGATCAGCCCCAAGAAGTCCTGGGAGGGCTTTGCGGGCTCGGTGGCCGGCTCGGTGGTGGTGGGCACGCTCGCCGTCCTCCTGCTCCTGGACCACCCGTGGTGGGTGGGCAGCCTACTGGGGCTGCTGACCGTCGCCTCCGCCACGGCCGGGGACTTCGCCGAATCCATGATCAAGCGCGAGCTGAACATCAAGGACATGGGCTCCATGCTGCCCGGCCACGGCGGCGCCATGGACCGGCTGGACTCACTGGTGTTCTCCGCCCCCGTGGCCTACATGGTCTTCGCCCTGCCGTTTGTCTGAGACGCGCCCGGCACGCTCGCCCGCCCTCACGGGCACCGCCGGTCACGCTGGCTACGATGGACACGGTGGCGGACCCCCTATCCTCAAGGAGCCTTCTCGATGGACCACGGCACGCGGCAGGATTCCGGCGGACTCCAGCGGCAGGTGATGGACTCGGCCCAGCGCCAGCCCTTCGACCTGGCGGAGCGCGGAACCCACGGCTATCACCGCAAGCAGGTGGACCAGTTCATGGCCCGCGCCCGGGTGGCATACGAGGGCGGCGGGGGCCTGCGGGCCGCGGATATCCGCCACCTCTCATTCGACGCCGTCAAGGGTGGCTACCGGGCCGATCAGGTCGACGACGTGCTGGACCGGCTGGAGGACGCCCTGGCCCGGTCCGAGCGTGAGCGCCGGATCGAGGCGGAGGGGGAGGACGCCTGGCAGGCCCGGGTTCAGGCCTCCGTCGACGTGTTGCGGGGCCGGCTGGACCGCCCGGACGGGGAGCGCTTCCGCCGCCCGGCACGGGGCCGGGACGCCAGCTACGACCGGGCCGAGGTGGACGCCCTCTGCCACCGGCTGTCCGCCCGCTTCGACCGGCGACCGGGGGAGCGGGGGCTGGCTGCCGACGACCTGCGCCGCGCGGTCTTCGCGCCCGGCGCCGGGACCGACGGCTATGACGAGGCCCAGGTGGACGCCTACCTGGACGCCGCCATCGACGTCCTGACCGTCCTGGACTGAACGGGTCGGTCCCCGGGCCCGCATCGGCCCCGCACCTCGCTCACCCCTGTTCCAGCAGCGAGTTCACGAGCGGCACCGCCCGCCAGGGCACGAGCTCGGTCATGGCCAGGGAGGTGTCCGCCCGGTCCACCCCCTCGATCCGCAGGATCCGTGAGTGGATCCTGAACAGGTCCTCCGCGTGGCGCGCCGCCACCCGGGCGAGGACGTCCGCCGAGCCGGTGAGGCCATGGGCCTGGACGACCTCCGGGATCCCCTTCAGCGCCTCGGTGATCTCGGTGAGCTGCTGCTGATGGACGTGGATCTGCACGAACGCGGTCAGCGGATGCCCCAGCGCGTCCAGGCTGATGCGCCGCTCGAACGGCAGGAACACCCCCTCCTCGGTGAGCCGCGCCAACCGCGCCTGGACCGTGTTGCGGGAGACGGACAGCGCCTGGGCCAGCGCCACCGTGGTGGCGTCCGGCGCCCTGGACAGCTCTGCGAGGATTCTGAGGTCGGTGGTGTCCAGGGTGCGCATGATGCTCACATTCGCTCGGCAGGTCTGGGGCAAATCCGCGCAGAGTGCTCAACGCGTACAGGATATCTTGTGCAGATCCTACCGCAGTGACTATTCTCACACTATCGAGCGGTCGCCACCGATGACCGCATCCGCTGTGGCGCAGCACCCACCCGGTGCGGGCCAGATCGAGGAGGTCGTCATGGGATCCACCAGCCTGATTCCCCCATCCACCGGTATGCACCACATCCCCGAGCCGGACCTGTTGCAGGTCCTCTCCCCGGAGGGGCAGCGCCGCGCGGACCCTGATCTCGATCCCTGGCTCACGGACGTCACGCCCCAGATGCTGACCTCCCTGCACCGGGACATGACGGTCATCCGCCGGATCGACACCGAGTGCACCCACCTCCAGCGCCAGGGAGAGCTCGCGCTGTGGCCCCCGCTGTTGGGGCAGGAGGCGGCCCAGGTCGGTTCCGCCCTGGCCATGCAGGACGAGGACTACGTCTTCCCGTCCTACCGGGAGAACGGCGTCGCCTATCTGCGCGGCATCGATCCCCTGGGGCTGGTGCGCCTGTGGCGCGGGTCCACCTATGCCGGCTGGAATCCCTCGGACCACAACGTGGCCGCCCAGCAGATCATCATCGGCGCGCAGGCGCTGCACGCCGTCGGCTATGCCATGGGGATCACCCGGGACGGCTCCGACGCGGCGGCCATCGGCTACTTCGGCGACGGCGCCACGAGCCAGGGCGACGTCAACGAGGCCATGGTCTTCGCCGCCAGCTTCCACGCCCCGGTGGTGTTCTTCTGCCAGAACAACCAGTGGGCCATCTCCGAGCCCGTGGGCCTGCAGGCCAAGCGCCACATCGCCGACCGCCCCTGGGGCTTCGGCATCCCGGCCATGCGGGTGGACGGCAATGACGTCCTCGCCGTGATGGCCGCCACCCGGCGGGCGCTCGAGCGGGCCCGCAACGGCGGCGGACCCACCTTCATCGAGGCCGTCACCTACCGGATGGGCCCCCACACCACGGCGGACGACCCCACCCGTTACAGGGACGCGGCCGAGGTGGAGCAGTGGCGTGCCAAGGACCCCATCGACCGCCTGGAGAAGCACCTCGAACAGCTGGGGGAGGACCTCGAGGCGGTCCGGTCCGCCGCCGCCAGCGAGGCCGATGCCATGGCCGCCGAGCTGCGGGCCGGCGTCGCGGCCCTGCAGGAGCCGGGGCCGGACGAGCTATTCGACCGGGTGTACGCGGAGCCGCATCACGAGCTGGAGCGCCAGCGGGAGCACTACCGCCTCTACCTCGAGCAGTTCGACGGCCCGCAGCTGACGGCGGGTGCGCTGTGAGCGCCGAGACCATGACCTTCGGCAAGGCCATCAACGCCGGCCTGCGCTCCGCCCTGGCGGAGGATCCCCAGGTGCTGCTGATGGGTGAGGACATCGGCCAGCTCGGCGGCGTCTTCCGGATCACGGACGGACTGCAGGACGAGTTCGGCGTGGACCGGGTGGTGGACACGCCCCTGGCCGAGTCCGGCATCATGGGCACCGCGGTCGGCCTGGCCTACCGGGGCTACCGGCCCGTGGTGGAGATCCAGTTCGACGGCTTCGTCTACCCGTCCTTCGACCAGATCGTCTCCCAGGTGGCCAAGATGCACCACCGCACCCGGGGCGCCGTGACGATGCCGCTGACCATCCGCATCCCCTTCGGTGGAGGCATCGGCTCGCCGGAGCACCACTCCGAGTCGCCCGAGGCCTACTTCGCCCACACCGCCGGGCTGCGCGTGGTGTCCCCCTCCACGCCGCAGGAGGGCTTCGACCTCATCCGGGCGGCGATCGCCAGCACCGACCCGGTGGTCTACCTCGAGCCGAAGCGCCGTTATCACGACAAGGCGCCGGTGGACCTCGACGCGCCGCTGCGCCCCATGGGACCGGCCGCAGTGGCCGCGGTGGGCACGGACGTCACGCTCGTGGCCTACGGCCCCCTCGTCAAGACGTGCCTGCAGGCCGCCGAGGCCGCCGCCGCGGACGGGACCTCGATCGAGGTGATCGACCTGCGCTCCCTGGCGCCGATCGACTTCGGGTTGATCGAGGCCTCGGTCCGTCGTACCGGGCGGCTGGTGATCGCCCACGAGGCCTCCCGCTCCGGCGGGCTGGGCGCGGAGATCGCCGCCACCGTGACGGAGCGCTGCTTCCACTGGCTGGAGCATCCGCCGGTGCGCGTGACCGGATTCGACATCCCCTACCCGCCGGCCAAGCTCGAGCACCACCACGTGCCGGACCTGGACCGCATCCTCGACGGCGTGGACCGGGCCCTGGAGCGGCCGAACTCGCTCGACTCGCTGGACCCCTTCGCCGCACCGCGGCCACTCGGCGCCCTGACCGAGCAACTGTCCGAGAAGGCCGGAGGTGCCTGAGATGCTCAAGATCTTCAACCTGCCCGACCTGGGCGAGGGCCTGACCGAGTCCGAGCTACTGACCTGGAAGGTCGGCGTGGGGGACACCGTCAAGGTCAATGACGTGCTGGCCGAGGTGGAGACCGCCAAGGCCGTGGTGGAGCTCTCCTCCCCGTATGAGGGGACCATCGCCGCACTCCACGGCGAGGCCGGGACCGTGGTCCAGGTCGGTGCGCCGATCATCTCCTTCAACCTGGCCGGTGACGAACCCGGTGACGAGCCCGGCACCGCCCCGGAGGCCTCCGCCGCCCAGAACACCGGGCCCGACGCCGGCTCGGCGAGCCTGCCGGACGGTCGCGTGCCGACGCTGGTCGGCTACGGCGCGGCCGTGGAGGGTGCCGGCCGCCCGGCCCGGCGCACCCGGGTGGGGCGCCCGGCCGCTCCACATCCCGTGCCCGCAGGCCCTCCCGCGGGAGCGCCGGTGTCGGCTGCCGCCGGGTCAGCCGGGTCTGCCGGGTCCGCCAGTCCCGCAGGCACCGCCACGCTCACCGCCGAGCGGCCCCGTTCCACGCCGCCGGTCCGCCGGCTCGCCAAGGACCTCGGGGTCGACCTGGCCCGGCTCGACGGCAGCGGCAGCGGGGGCGTGGTGACCCGCGAGGATGTCCGGCAGGCAGCGGAAGGCGCCCGGCCGGCGTCGGACACTCCGTTGGAGGCCGCGCCGTTGGAGGCCGCGCCGGATCGCGGGGTCCGCACCCTCGGGGGGCGCCCGCGCACCCAGGAGGAACCCATCCGCTCGGTGCGCAAGGCGACGGCCGCGGCCATGACGGCCAGCGCCTTCACCGCGCCGCATGTCACGGAGTTCCTGACCGTGGACGTGACCGAGTCCATGGACCTGCTGGAGGAGTTGAGGCGGCACCGGGACTTCCGCGACCTCAAGCTGACCCCCCTGACCCTGGTGGCCCGTGCGGCGTGCCTGGCGATGGAGCGCACCGGGGAGCTCAACTCCCGGTGGGACGGGGACGGCGGGCGGATCGTGCGGCAGAACTACGTGAACCTGGGCATCGCGGCCGCCACGCCGCGGGGGCTCATGGTGCCCAACATCCCCGATGCGCAGGCCCTGGACCTGAGGGGGTTGGCGGACCGGCTGGCCGAGCTGACGGCCGTGGCACGGGAGGGTGCCCTGAAGCCCGCCCAGCTGACCGGGGGGACGTTCACTCTGACCAACGTGGGGGTCTTCGGGGTGGATGCCGGGACGCCGATCATCAACCCCGGGGAGGCCGGGATCCTCGCGATCGGGCAGGTCCGGCGGACCCCGTGGGAGCACCGCGGGGAGATCGCCCTGCGCCAGGTGATGACCCTGTCCCTGTCCTTCGACCACCGGCTGGTGGACGGCGAGCAGGGCTCGCGGTTCCTGGCGGACGTGGGCGCCGTGCTGAACCGGCCGGGGATGGCGCTGGCCCTGTTCTAGGCGGTGCCGGCCGATCCCGGCCGATCCGAGCCGATCCCAGCAGGTGCTAGCCGAGCTGCATGACCAGCTCGGTGACCACCTCGGAGCGGGCGTTGGAGAAGGACTTGTCCTCGCCAACCACGGAGAAGCCGCGGCGGGTCAGGATCTTCTGCGAGCCGATGTTGTCCGCCGGGACGAGTGCACGCAGGGGACGTTCGGTGAAGGACGTCAACAGCGCGTCCACGGCGGAGGTGGTGATGCCCTGCCCCCAGTAGTCGCGGGACGTCCAGAAGGAGAGCTCAGGTTCGGTGCCGATGCCGGAGACCACCACGGCTCCGGCGACCTTCCCGTCCTGCTCGATGGTCCGCACCCGGGTGGCGGGGTCGTCCAGCAGCAGCGACCAGTGGTAGTCGAAGACACCGCGATCCTGGGGGTTGCGCGGGGCGAAGGCGGCCATCAGGTTGGCCTCGGGGTCCTGCTGGTGCTCAAAGAAGTAGTCCAGGTCCTCGGACCGGACTTCACGAAGTTGCACGGAAATGGTGACCTCCTCGTCACGGTGTGGCCATCACACTGTACGTGGAATCCTAACCGTCCCGCGGACCGGCCAGCAGGGCGGAGACCGCCATCTGCTCCAACAGGGCGCCGCGGCCGGCCTGTTCAGCGGGGGAGCGGCGGACCGAGTGGGGGGTGGAGTTCAGGAGCCCGAACGCCGCCTGCGCGCGGAAGACGGCCGTGGCCCGGTCCTCGCCCGGGTGCACCCGGAGCAGCTGGTCGGCCCAGAGGTCGATGTACGCCCGCTGCAGCCGGATCACCTCGGCGCGGTCCGCCGGCTGGAGGTGCCGGATCTCCCGGTCCTGCACGGCGATGACGTCCCGGTGGGCCACCGCGAAGTCGGCCTGGAACCGGACCAGGGCGGTGAGGATCCCGGTGGCCGGCTCGTCCCGAGCCACCACCCGGCGCGCCCCGGTGAGCAGGTCGTCGCTGACCTGGAGGAGGAGCTCGCCGAGCACGGCGTCCTTGCCCGGGAAGTGGCGGTAAACGCCGGGGCCGCTGATGCCGCAGGCGGCCCCGAGGTCCTCCAGCCGGACGGAGGTGAACCCCCGCTCGGCGAAGAGCCGTGCGGCGGCCCGCAGCAGGGATTGGCGGCGGTCCGCCTTGGCGGCGGCCCGAGTGGTCTGTTCGGTGGTCATGGCGTCCTGGGGCGTGCTGGTGGACAACGGGCGGTGGAGGTGAATACGATCACAGCATAGCTTCAGTTAATCAGTATTTACTCAGATGGGACACACCATGAGCACCACGCATCACTCCGCCCCGGGTGGCGGGCGCACGGCCGGCCCCGAGCTGGACGAGGACTACCGGGACCTGGTGGCCACGGTCCGGGAGTTCGCCGACGAGGTGGTGGCGCCGGTCTCCGCGGAGCTGGACGCCCGCCACGAGTTCCCCTATGAGATCACCCGGCAGATGGGTGAGATGGGCCTGTTCGGCCTGCCCTTCCCGGAGGAGTACGGCGGCATGGGCGGGGACTACTTCGCGTTGGCCCTGGCCCTGGAGGAGCTGGGCCGGGTGAACCAGTCCGTGGCCATCACGCTGGAGGCCGGGGTGTCACTCGGCGCGATGCCGATCTACCGCTTCGGCACCGAGGAGCAGAAGGACCGCTGGCTTCCGGACCTGGTGACCGCGAAGGCCCTGGCCGGCTTCGGGCTGACCGAGCCCAACGGGGGCTCGGACGCCGGTGGCACCCAGACCACCGCCACCCTGGCGGACGGCACCTGGACCCTCAACGGGGCCAAGGAGTTCATCACCAACTCCGGGACGGACATCACCCGCCTCGTCACGGTGACCGCCGTGACCGGCACCCGTCCGGGCCGGGACGGCGCGCCGGGCAAGGAGATCTCCACCCTCCTGGTGCCCTCGGACACCCCCGGGTTCACGGTGGGCGGGGCCTACGACAAGATGGGGTGGAACTCCTCGGACACCCACCCGCTGTTCTTCGACGGCGCCCAGGTCCCCGAGGCCAACCTGCTGGGGGAGCGTGGCCGGGGTTACGCGAACTTCCTCTCGATCCTGGACGAGGGCCGGATCGCCATCGCCGCCCTGTCCACCGGGGCGGCCCAGGGCTGCGTGGACGAGTCGATCGCCTATGCGCAGAGGCGCACCGCCTTCGGCCAGGCCATCGGCAAGAACCAGGCCGTCTCCTTCAAGATCGCCCGCATGCAGGCCCGCGCGCACACGGCCCGGCTGGCCTACTACGAGGCGGCGGCCAAGATGCTCGCGGGACAGCCCTTCAAGACCGAGGCGGCCATCGCCAAGCTGGTCGCCGGGGAGGCGGCCATGGACAACGCCCGCGACGCCACGCAGGTGTTCGGCGGCTACGGGTTCATGAACGAGTCCCTGGTGGCGCGTCACTACCGTGATTCGAAGATCCTGGAGATCGGCGAGGGCACCACCGAGGTCCAGCTGATGCTGATCGCGCGCTCACTGGGTCTCTGAGGCCCGGAGCGGACCACACCCCTGCGGAGAATTTTCGGCCGCAGGGGTGTGAGGCGGGTCACTATCCCCTTAGGATGAGCGGGTCATACTCACCGGTAGCTATCCGGTGTCACACCGACAGGGGGATTACGTGTCATCAACACCACATCCAGACCTGGCCGAGAACGGCCACGTCGATTTCCAGGCCGTCCAGGCCACGGACCAGTTCCAGGGGTTACGCAGGACGCATCGCAGCTTCGTGTTCCCGTGGACCGTGGTCTTCATCGTCTGGTACTTCCTCTACGTGATACTCGCGGCCTACGCGCCGGGATTCATGTCCATCAAGGTCATCGGCAACATCAACCTGGGTCTGCTCATCGGCCTGCTGCAGTTCGTCTCCACCTTCGTCATCACGGGGCTCTACGTGGCCTTCGCCAACAGGAAGCTGGATCCACAGGCCACGGCCATCCGTGAAGAGCTCGAGGCCCTGGACCCGAGCATCGCCAGCCAGAGCCTCTCCGGCTCCGGTGAACCGACCGACGGAGGCCAGAAGTGAACGTCCTCTCCCTGCCGACCCCCGTCCTGGCCGCCACCGCCGAGGGCACCAACGTCGGTGAGCCGTGGCTGAACATGCTCATCTTCGGCCTGTTCGTGGCGGTGACCCTCATCATCGTCCTGCGGGCCTCCAAGAACACCAAGACCGCCGCCGACTACTACGCGGGCGGCCGCTCCTTCTCCGGGACCCAGAACGGCACGGCGATCGCCGGGGACTACCTCTCAGCGGCGTCCTTCCTGGGGATCGTGGGGGCCATCGCCATCAACGGCTATGACGGCTTCCTCTACTCGATCGGCTTCCTGGTGGCCTGGCTGGTGGCGCTGCTGCTCGTGGCCGAGCTGCTGCGCAACACGGGCAAGTTCACGATGGCGGACGTGCTGTCCTTCCGGCTGCGCCAGCGCCCCGTGCGCATCGCGGCCGCCCTGGCGACCCTCATGGTCTGCCTCTTCTACCTCCTGGCCCAGATGGCCGGGGCCGGGGCCCTGGTCTCCCTGCTGCTGGGCATCGACTCCCGGGCCGGCCAGTCCGTGGTCATCGCGATCGTCGGTGCGCTGATGATCCTCTACGTGCTGATCGGCGGGATGAAGGGCACCACCTGGGTCCAGATCATCAAGGCCTGCCTGTTGATCGCCGGCACCTTCGTCATGACCATCTGGGTCCTGGCCCTGTTCGGCTTCAACCTCTCCGCCCTGCTGGGCGCGGCGGTGGACACCGCCGGCGGCAACGAGGCCCTGCTCAACCCGGGCCTGCAGTACGGCATCAGCGAGATCACCAAGCTCGACTTCCTGTCCCTGGGGCTGGCCCTGGTGCTCGGCACCGCCGGCCTGCCGCACGTGCTGATGCGGTTCTACACGGTGCCCACGGCCAAGGAGGCCCGCAAGTCCGTGGTCTGGGCGATCGTGCTCATCGGCGCCTTCTACCTGTTCACCCTGGTGCTCGGCTACGGCGCGGGCGCACTCATCGGCCCGGAGCGGATCGAGAGCGCACCGGGCGGGGTGAACTCGGCGGCGCCGCTGCTGGCCTTCGAACTCGGCGGACCGCTGCTGCTGGGCCTGATCTCGGCCGTGGCCTTCGCCACGATCCTCGCCGTGGTGGCGGGGCTGACGATCACCGCGGCGGCCTCGTTCGCGCACGACATCTTCGCCAACGTCATCGCCAAGGGAAAGACGTCCCCGGAGAAGGAGGTCAAGATCGCCCGGCGCACCGTGGTGGTGATCGGCGTGCTGGCCATCGTCGGCGGCATCGGCGCCCAGGGCCAGAATGTGGCCTTCCTGGTGGCGCTCGCCTTCGCGGTGGCGGCCTCGGCGAACCTGCCGACCATCCTCTACTCGCTGTTCTGGAAGGGCTTCACCACCCAGGGCGCCCTGTGGTCGATGTACGGCGGCCTCGGCGCGGCCATCGTGCTGATCGCCTTCTCCCCGGTGGTCTCCGGCACGGACACGTCCATGATCGTCGGCGCGGACTTCGCCTGGTTCCCGCTGAAGAACCCGGGCATCGTCTCTATCCCGCTGGCCTTCCTGCTCGGCTTCCTCGGCTCCAAGCTGGACCGGCGCACGGAGGACCGGTCCAAGCAGGCCGAGATGGAGGTGCGGTCCCTGACGGGCGCCGGCGCCGAGAAGGCGGTGGACCACTGACCCCACCCCACTCTCACTCGGCGGGCGGAACGCACCGGTGCGTTCCGCCCGCCGAGTGCTGTCCGGCGAGGTGCGGGGCCCGACCGGGGGCCTGTGAGTGGTGGAGAGGACTCCCAGCCGGTCCGGCCATAATGGACCGGTGACCTCCGAAGCGCCCCGCCAGACCGTTCCGTCCTTCCTGCCCGACGCCGGCCCCACCGAACCCCGCCGGGTCACCCTGATCGGTTCCACCGGTTCGATCGGGACCCAGGGCCTGGACGTCATCGCCGCCGCGCCGGACCGCTTCGAGGTCGCCGGCCTCGCCGGCGGCTCCAACACGGCGCTGCTGGCCCGCCAGGCCGTGGCCACCGGTGCCGGGGCCGTCGGCAGCGCCACGGCCACCGCGGACGAGCTGGCCGAGGCCATCGCCTCCGCCGCCCGCCGGGCCGGCGTCCGCGCGCCCAGCCCGGAGCTGTACTCCGGACCCACCGCGGCGGCCGAGGTTGCCGCCTGGGAGGGGGCCGACGTCGTGCTCAACGGGATCACCGGCTCCATCGGCCTGGCCCCGACCCTGGCGGCCCTGAACGCCGGCCACCTGCTGGCGCTGGCCAACAAGGAGTCGCTGATCGTGGGCGGGACCCTCGTGAAGCAGGCCGCCGCCCCCGGCCAGCTCGTGCCGGTCGACTCGGAGCACTCCGCCCTGGCCCAGGCCCTGCGCTCGGGCTCCGCCGCCGAGGTGCGCCGGCTGGTGCTCACCGCCTCCGGCGGTCCCTTCCGCGGCCGCAGCCGGGAGCAGCTGGCCACCGTCACCCCGGCCGAGGCCCTCGCCCACCCCACCTGGGACATGGGCCGGGTGGTCACCACCAACTCGGCCTCCATGGTGAACAAGGCCCTCGAGGTGATCGAGGCGCACCTGCTGTTCGACATCGACCTGGCGGACATCGACGTGGTGGTCCACCCCCAGTCGATCGTGCACTCCATGGTGGAGTTCACGGACGGCTCCACGATCGCCCAGGCCTCCCCGCCGAGCATGCGCCTGCCGATCGCCCTCGGGATCGGCTGGCCGCACCGGGTCCCCGGCGCCATCACCGGCTGCGACTGGACCCGGGCCGCCACTTGGAGCTTCGAACCCCTGGACGAGGAGGCGTTCGGCGCCGTCCGCCTGGCCAAGCAGGCGGCCCGGGCCTCCGACACCCACATGGCCGTCTACAACGCCGCCAACGAGGAGGCTGTGGAGGCCTTCCACGCCGGGCGGATCGGCTTCACGGACATCGTGGACACCGTGCGGGCCGCCGTGGAGCAGTACGACCCGGCCACCGTGCTGGGCGGGCAGGCCCTGAGCCCGGAGGCGCTCGCCGCCGCCGAGGACTGGGCCCGGACCACCGCGCGGGAACGCTGGGGCGCGGCACCCGCCGCCTGGCCGGCCGGAGGATTCTGAGCATGGAGGTCCTCTGGTTCATCATCGGCGTCATCGCCGTGGCCCTGGGCATCGCGCTCTCGATCGCCCTGCACGAGATCGGCCACCTGGTCCCCGCCAAGCTCTTCGGCGTGCGCGTCACCCAGTACATGGTCGGCTTCGGCCCCACGGTCTTCTCCCGGAGACGGGGGGAGACCGAGTACGGGGTGAAGGCCATCCCCCTGGGCGGTTACGTCTCCATGATCGGGATGTACCCGCCCGAGCACCCCGAGCAGGGGGAGCGGCCCCGCAACGCCAGCACCGGTCTGTTCCAGCAGATGGCCACCGACGCCCGCCAGATCTCCGCCGAGGAGCTCCAGCCGGGCGACGAGCGGCGCATGTTCATCTCCCTGCCGGTGTGGAAGCGGATCATCATCATGCTCGGTGGGCCGTTCATGAACCTGCTCATCGCCTTCGTGCTGACGGCCGTCCTCGTGACCTCCACGGGGGTGGCCACCCCCACGACCACCGTCTCCGAGGTCTTCCGGTGCGTGGTCCCCGCCGCCGTGCAACAGGAGCGGGCCGCCGCCGGCCAGGAGGGATCCGAGGCCTGCGAGCCCTCGGATCCGCCTGCGCCGGCCTACCAGGCAGGGCTGGAACCCGGGGACACCATCACCGCGTTCAACGGCCAGGCCGTGGACGGCTGGGACCCGCTCTCCGAGGCCATCCGCGAGCGCGCCGGCCAGGCCACCGCCATCGGCTGGGAACGGGACGGGGCCCAGATGACCGGCACCATCACCCCGCAGTTGACCGAACGGCCCGTGACGGACTCCAGCGGCCGGCCGACGACGAATCCGGACGGCAGCACCGTCACCCGGGAGGTCGGCTTCGTCGGCATGGGCTCCGAGGTGCAGAACATCCCCCAGCCCGTCACCGAGACCTTCCCCGTCATGGGACAGCAGCTGAAGGCGACCGCCGACGTGGTGGTGGTGCTGCCGGTGAAGCTGTGGGAGACCGCCGTCGCCGTCTTCGGCCCGGCCGAGCGCGACCCCAACGGGCCGATGTCCGTGGTCGGCGTGGGACGCATCGCGGGGGAGGCCGCGGCGCTGGAAGACGTCCCGATCCAGGACAAGGCCTCCCTGCTGCTCTCCCTGGTGGCCGGGGTCAACGTGGCCCTGATGGTGTTCAACCTCATCCCCCTGCTGCCGCTGGACGGCGGCCACGTGGCCGGCGCCCTGTGGGAGTCCATCCGCCGCGGCTGGGCCAAGCTCACCCGGCGGAAGGACCCCGGGGTCTTCGACATCGCCCGGCTGCTGCCGCTGACCTACGTGGTCGGCATCGCCCTGCTGGGCATGGGCGTGCTGCTGATCATCGCCGACATCGTGGAACCGATCCGCATCTTCTGACGGCCCCGGTCTCCTGAGGGCCCCGGGGCGCGGCGGGCCTTGTGGCACGGTCTGGGGACTGCCTACCGTGGGGTGGAAACCGAGGAGGTCCACCATGCCGTCCCACAGCGGCCGCGCCGGCGGCCCCCGTCGTCCGGCCCGTCCCCTCACCACCGGCCTGGCCGTCGCCGCCCTGCTGGCCGTTCCGGCCCTGGCGGGGTGTGAGGGGGCTTCGAGCGAGGGCAGCCTGGCGATCCTGGACGAGGAGCCGGCGGGTCCGGTCCCCGAGGAGGTCAACTCCTACGGCATCCTCGAGCCGGGCTCCGCGCGGCACCTGGGCACCGCCCACGGGGTCGACTACTACGTCGGCGAGGAGGCCGCGACCCGCGGCATCGTGTGCCTGGTGAGCGTTCCCAGGGACCCACCGGACGAGTCCGGGGGCGCAGCCTGCTCCACGGAGTCGCCCCGGATGATCGTGACCCTCGAGGACGTGAACGGCGAAGCCGCCCTCGTGGGGGACGACGCCGACACCGACGCCCTGCCCGGGGACGGCTGGAGCGAGGTGTCGCGCAACCTGTGGACCCGCTGACTGGCCTACGCTGGCACCATGGCCGAACCACAGAAGATCTTCGCCGTCCAGTACCACTACGTCCCGGGGCTCGCGGACCAGCGCGATGTCCACCGCGCCGCGCACCGCGAGTTCCTGGTCTCCCTCGGGCCGGCCATGGTGGCCGCCGGGGCCTACGTGGATGAGCCCGCCGCGGCCCTGCTGCTGGTGAAGTCCGATTCCTCCGGGGCCGTCCGGGACCTGTTGGACGGGGACCCGTTCAAACACCACGGGCTGATCGCCTCCACCGACGTCAACGAATGGTCGTGCGCGGTCGGTGACCGGGCCGCCGCGATCCGCGGGGACGAGGCCTGAGGATCGGACGCGCACCCCTGCATCGCCGTGACGTCCTGAGCCGCCGCCACCTGCTGACCGGGCTGACGGGGGCCGGCGCGGTGGCCGCACTGGCCGCCTGCACCCCCGGCCCGGGCGCCGGCGGGCCGTCCGGCTCGGGTGCGGGGCCGGCGTCGGGCACCGCCTCCGCCAGCCCCACGCCCAGCCCCACCCCGAAGCCGGTACCCGAGCTCCCCGGCGGCGGCACCACCCTGTTCCCGGGCCGCCGGATGGTGGCGCTGTACGGCACCCCCGGCACGGGCTCGCTCGGCCTGCTCGGGGAGCAGGACGTGGACGGGGCCCTGGCCCGCGCCGCCGACCTGGCCGCCCGGTACCAGCCGTTCAGCGAGGAGCCGGTGATCCCGGCCTTCGAGATCATCGCCACCGTGGCCAGCTCCGCCCCCGGGCCCACGGGGGACTACACCTCCTATGTGGAGGCGGAGCAGCTGGCGCGGTGGGTCGAGGCGGCCGGGCAGGCGGGCACCTACGTGGTGCTGGACCTGCAGCCCGGGACCGAGGACTTCACCACCCAGGCGCAGGCCTTCGAGGACCTGCTGACGCTGCCGCACGTGGGACTGGCCCTGGACCCCGAGTGGCGGCTGCAGCCCGGCCAGCGGCACATGGAGCAGATCGGCCAGGTCTCGGCGGCGGAGGTCAACGAGACCACCGCGTGGCTGGCCGGCCTCGTGGCCGAACACCGCCTGCCGGAGAAACTGGTCATCCTGCACCAGTTCCAGACCCGTATGATCCCGGACCGGGCCGCGGTGGCCGAACGCGAGGGACTGGCGCTCATGGTGCACGCGGACGGCAACGGCTCCGCGGAACAAAAGCTCGAGACGTGGCGTTCGCTGAAGAGGGACCTCCCGTCCGGGATGCGCCTGGGATGGAAGAACTTCATCGACGAGGACTCGCCGACCTTCACCCCGGAGCAGACCATGACGGAGGTCTCACCCCAGCCGTGGTTCGTCTCGTACCAGTAGACTGGGACCAGAGCAAGCCCTCCCCGAACCCCATCAGGAGTCCTGAATTGCCCGTCAGCCTTGGCATGCCCGCCGCACCACCGCCCGTCCTGGCCCCGCGCCGGAAGACGAGGCAGCTGCACGTCGGCAGGATCGGGGTGGGCTCGGACCACCAGGTCTCGGTCCAGACCATGACCACCACCAAGACGCATGACATCGGTGCCACGCTGCAGCAGATCGCCGAACTGACGGCCGCCGGCTGTGACATCGTGCGGGTGGCCTGCCCCACGGACAAGGACGCCGAGGCCCTGTCCGTCATCGCCAAGCAGTCCACCATCCCCGTCATCGCGGACATCCACTTCCAGCCGAAGTACGTCTTCGCGGCGATCGAGGCCGGCTGCGGCGCGGTGCGCGTGAACCCGGGCAACATCCGGAAGTTCGACGACCAGGTCAAGGAGATCGCCCGGGCGGCCTCGGACCACGGCACCTCCATCCGGATCGGCGTCAACGCGGGCTCGCTGCACCCGGACCTGCTGAAGAAGTACGGCAAGGCCACCCCGGAGGCGCTCGTGGAGTCCGCCGTCTGGGAGGCCTCCCTGTTCGAGGAGCACGGCTTCCGCGACTTCAAGATCTCCGTCAAGCACAACGACCCGGTGATCATGTCCCGCGCCTACGAGCTGCTGGCCGAGCGCGGCGACTGGCCCTTGCACCTCGGCGTGACTGAGGCCGGCCCCGCCTTCCAGGGCACCATCAAGTCAGCCACCGCCTTCGGCTACCTGCTGGGCCAGGGCATCGGGGACACCATCCGCGTCTCCCTGTCCGCCCCGCCCGTGGAGGAGGTCAAGGTCGGCCTGCAGATCCTGCAGTCCCTGAACCTGCGCGAGCGCAGGCTGGACATCGTCTCCTGCCCCTCCTGCGGGCGGGCCCAGGTGGACGTCTATTCGCTGGCCGATGAGGTCACCGAAGGCCTGAAGGACCTGACCGTCCCGCTGCGCGTGGCCGTCATGGGCTGCGTGGTCAACGGACCGGGTGAGGCCCGCGAGGCCGATCTCGGGGTGGCCTCCGGCAACGGCAAGGGCCAGATCTTCATCAAGGGTGAAGTGGTCAAGACGGTCCCGGAGGACCAGATCGTCGAGACGCTGCTGGCCGAGGCCCGCCGCATCGCCGCGGAGTCCGGACTCGAGGAAGGCGGGGAGGGCACTGATGGCCAGAATCCTGTCCAGGGCCCGCCCGTGGTCTCCGTCTCCTGACGATGCCGTCCGCCGGGCCACCGGCGGCGCCGTCCGCGTCCTGAGCCACGCCGACACCACGGCCCTCACCGCGCTGGCCGCCACCGACCCGGTGGCCAACTGCTTCGTGGAGTCCACGCTCGAGAAGGGGCGGGACGCGTCCCCGGTCCGCTCCGGAGGCTCCCTGTTCCTCGGGATCTCCGGCGCCGGCTCCCCGGCCACCATGGGCCGCCCCGGCGCCCTGGAGGCGGCCTGCTGGGTGGGGGCGAACGTGGTGCCCATCGGGGCCACCGCGGAGTCAGGGGCCCTGTTCGGGGTGGCGCTGGCCGCCCTGCACCGCCGCTTCGCCTCCGTCTACGGCCCCCGCGAGGCCGTCCTGCACCTGTGGAGGGAACTCTCCCGGGGTCCCCAACAGGCCCGTCAGATCCGCGACGACCAGCCGCTCATGGTGCTGCCCGGCGAGCCCGCGGTGGAGCCCTCGCCGCGGGTCAGGCCGGCCCGCCACGACGAGTTCTCCGCGGTGCTGCCCGCCTGCGTGGCCATGTTCGAGGAGGAGCTCGGGTTCTCCCCCCTGCAGAACGGGGCCGTGCAGTACCGGCTGCGGGTGGAGGACCTGATCCGCAACGGCTTCTCCCTGGTGGACTTCGACGCCTCCGGGCAGGTCCGCTTCAAGGCCGACCTGGGAGTGGTGTCCACCCAGTGCTCGCAGATCCAGGGCGTGTGGGTGGCGCCGGAGCACCGGGGCCGGGGACTGGCGGCTCCGGCGGTGGCCGCGGTGGCACAGCACGCCCGCGGCATCGCCCCCTGGGTGAGCCTCTACGTCAACAGCTTCAACACGGCCGCCCTGCGGACCTACCGGACCGTGGGGTTCGAACAGGTCGGCACCTTCGCCACGGTATTGCTCTAGCGGTGACCTATGCTTTTGAAAGCCAGACGGGAACACCGGCAGCAACCACGAGGGGACCAGACATGAACCGCCAGCACCGCAGACGCCGATCCTCCGCCCTCCCCGCGGTCGCCGGCCTCGGCGTGCTCACCCTCGCCCTGGCCGCATGCGGCGGGAACGACGGCGACGGCTCCGACGCCTCCTCCAGCGCGCCGGCCGCCAGCGAGACCGTCACGCCATCCGGCTCCGAGGAAGCCTCGGCCAGTGCCACACCCAGCGCGTCCGCTTCCGGCTCGGCGACGGCCGACGAGGCCGGGGACATCGAGGCGGCGCTGAAGGCGGTCCTCGGGGACGAGGCCCAGATCGTCTCCGGGGCGCAGCTCGAGGAGCTGCAGCAGTCCACCCAGGGCCTGGCCGAGGGGATCACCATCACCCCGGCCGAATGCGGCCCGGAGGGCCAGGTGGCCGCCACCGGCGAGCTGCCCGAAGGCACCGAGATGACCGGCGCCGTGGTGGTGGAGACCACCGAGACCGGCGGCGCCACCTCGGACATGCTCAGCGTGACCGGGTACCCGGATGCGGAGGCGGCCGCCGCCGGGATGGCCGCCTTCAACGACTTCGCGGAGGCCTGCCCCAGCTACACGCTCGAGATGGGCGAGGGCCTGACCGCGGAGGCCACCATGACGGTGGAGGACGTCGAGGCCGCCGGTGACGCGGCCCTGGCCGTCACCGTCGGAACCACCGTGTCCGTGGAGGGCGCCTCCCTGCCGGCGGGAGCCGGGAACAGCACGTCCACCACCGTCTACGTCCAGGACGGCGAGCGGCTGATCAGCTTCGCCGGCACCGCCGCCGGCGGCGGTGAGCCGCGGCCCGCAGCCGAGGGCGTGGAACTCATCGACGCCCTGCGCGCCGAGCTCGACGGCTAACACCCCCTCACCCTTCCGTACTGTCACGAACCAGCCCTCACGAACCACCCCCATTCTCGAACGGAGCCCCGACGTGCCCCTGCGCCTGTCCACCCTCTTCCTGCGCACCCTGCGTGACGATCCGGCCGACGCCGAGGTGGCCAGCCACAAGCTGCTCGTGCGCGCCGGGTACATCCGGCGCTCCGGTCCGGGCGCCTACACCTGGTTGCCGCTGGGCCTGCGGGTGAAGAACAGGGTCGAGGCGATCGTGCGCGAGGAGATGGACGCGATCGGCGGCCAGGAGGTCCAGTTCCCGGCCCTGCTGCCGAAGGAGCCCTACGAGGTCACCGGCCGCTGGGAGGACTACGGCGACTCCCTGTTCCGGGTGACGGACCGCAAGGGTGCCGACTTCCTACTGGCCCCCACCCATGAGGAGATGTTCACCCTCCTGGTCAAGGACCACTACTCCTCCTACAAGGACCTGCCGGCGTACCTGTACCAGATCCAGACCAAGTACCGGGACGAGGCCCGTCCCCGGGCCGGCCTGCTGCGCGTGCGCGAGTTCATCATGAAGGACTCCTACTCCTTCACGGTGGACGACGCCGGCCTGGACCAGGCCTACGCCGACCACCGCGAGGCGTACCTGAAGATCTTCGCCCGGCTCGGCCTGGACGTCGTCCCCGTGCAGGCCCAGGCGGGTGCCATGGGCGGCTCGCAGTCCGAGGAATTCCTGCATCCCTCGCCGATCGGCGAGGACACGTTCGTGGAGTCCGACGCCGGCTACCGCGCCAACGTCGAGGCCGTCACCACGGTGCCCCCGGCCCCCCTGGACGAGGCGGCGATGGCCGCCCTGCCGGCCGCCGAGGTCAAGGACACCCCGGACTCCACCACCATCGCCGCCCTCGTGGACGTCGCCAACCAGCTGGCGCCGCGCGGCGACGGCGGCCCGTGGGCGGCCGCGGACACCCTCAAGTGCGTGGTGCTCACGGCCGTGCTGGACGGCAACGAGCGGCGCCAGTTCATCGTGGCGGTGCCCGGCGACCGGGACGTGGACCTCAAACGGCTCGAGGCCGGCATCGGCGCCCTGCTCGAGGTGGCCGGTGAGCCCGGCGTGGAGCAGGCCTCTGAAGCCGACCTCGCGAAGCACCCCTCCCTCGTCAAGGGCTACATCGGCCCGGGCAACAGCTCCGGGTTGCCGCTCTTCGTGGACCCGCGGATCGCCGCGGGCACCTCCTGGATCACCGGCGCCAACGCACCGCAGCAGCACGTCTTCGGTCTCGTGGCCGGCCGCGACTTCTCCTGGGACGGGGTCATCGAGGCCACCGAGGTCCGCGACGGCGATCCCGCACCGGACGGCTCCGGCCCGCTGCACACCCGCCGCGGGATCGAGATGGGCCACATCTTCCAGCTCGGGCGCAAGTACGCCGAGGCCCTCGACCTGAAGGTCCTCAACGAGAACGGCAAGCAGGTGGTGGTGACCATGGGCTCCTATGGTATCGGCGTCACCCGCGCCGTGGCGGCCCTGGCCGAATCGCACCACGACGAGAAGGGCCTGGTCTGGCCCCGGGCGGTCGCACCGGCCGATGTCCACGTGGTGGCCACCGGCAAGGGGGAGGAGATCTTCGCCGCCGCCGAGCAGCTCGTGGCCGAACTCGAGTCCCAGTCCCTGACGGTCCTCTACGACGACCGGAAGAAGGTCTCCGCCGGCGTGAAGTTCTCGGACGTCGAACTGATCGGCATCCCCACCTCCGTGGTGGTGGGCCGCGGCCTCGCGGACGGCGTCGTCGAGGTCAAGGACCGCGAGACCGGCGAGGCCGTGGACGTCCCCGTGGACGCCGCGGCCGAGACGGTCGCACGCATCGCCCGGGGCTAGCCGTGCTGACCGGCCTGGAGGAGATCACCCTCGCCACCCTGGCCATGGTGGTCCTGGCAGGACTCACGGCCGGCTGGATCGACGCCGTGGTGGGCGGGGGAGGGCTGCTGCAGCTGCCCGTGCTGCTGATGGTCCCCGGGATCACCCCGGTCCAGGCGCTGGCCACCAACAAGCTGGGGTCCGTCTTCGGGACCACCACGAGCGCCATCACCTACTACCGGCGCGTGCACCCCGACCTGTCCACAGCCCTGCCGATGGCTGTGGTCGCCCTGGTGGGCAGCTTCGGCGGGGCCATCGTGGCGACCCTGCTGCCGGCCGAGGTCATCAGGCCCGTCATCGTCGCGGCGCTGATCGGCGTGGCCGTCTTCACCGCCGCCCGGCCGCAGCTGGGCCGGGACTCGGGGCTGCGCTACACCGGCCGGCGCCACCTGGCGGTCGCCCTGGTCATCGGTCTGGTGATCGGCTTCTACGACGGCGTCCTCGGTCCGGGCACCGGCACGTTCCTGGTGATCTCCCTCGTGGCGGTCCTGGGCTACACCTTCCTGCAGGGCTCCGCGAAGGCCAAGATCGTGAACCTGGCCACGAACCTGGGGGCCATCGCGTTCTTCCTGCCCTCCGGCCACATCCTGATCGGACTGGGCCTCGTCCTCGGTGTGGCCAACATGGTCGGCGGCTACCTCGGGGCGCGGATGGCCATCCAGCGTGGCTCCGGCTTCATCCGGATCGTGTTCCTCGTGGTGGTGTTCGTCCTGATCGCCAAACTCGGCTACGACCTGATCAGTGAATGGGCGTGAACGGGCCTGAATGGGATTGAATGGACCCCATGGACACATCCCCTGATGCCACCGGCCTGCACGAACTGGTCGCCCCCGCCGTCAACGCCCTCGGGCTGCACCTGGAATCCGCCACCGTGGGCGGCGAACCCGAGCAGCGGGTCCTGACGGTCGTCGTGGACCGCGCCGAGGGCACCGCCGGGCTGGACCTGGACGAACTGGCCGAGGCCACCCGGGCCGTCTCCGCCGCGCTGGACGCCGCGGGGGAGGAGCTGCCCGGTCTGGGCACCGAGCCGTATCAGCTCGAGATCTCGACGCCGGGGGTCTCCCGCCCGCTCACCGAACCACGCCATTGGCGACGGAACGTGGGGCGCCTGGTCACGGTCGGGCTCCTGGGGGAGGCCGGCCCCGCGCTGACCGGACGGATCCAGGCCGCGGACGAGGCCGGCGTCGTGCTCATCCCGGTGCGGCCGGGGGCCAAGAAGGGGATGCCGGCGAAGGTGGGCGAGCCGGAACGGCACGACTACGACCGTCTGGGACCGGCCCAGGTGCAGGTAGAGTTGACCCGCGGCGGCGCCGGTGCCGCCACCGGAGAACTGAACACGGAGGTCTGAGTGGACATCGATATGAGCGCCCTGCGGATGCTGGAGGCCGAGCGCGAGATCCCTCTGGACCGCCTCATCCCCACCATCGAACAGGCCCTGGTGGTCGCCTACCACAAGTCACCCGGGGCCCTGTCCCGAGCCCGTGCGGAGATCGACCGCAAGTCGGGGCACGTGACCATCTGGGCCACCGAGACCGACGAGGCCGGCGCGGCCGTCGGCGAGTTCGACGACACGCCGCAGGGCTTCGGCCGCATCGCGGCATCCACCGCCCGGCAGATCATCCTCCAGCGCCTGCGGGACGCGGAGGACGACAACATCCTGGGCGAGTTCAAGGGCCGCGAGGGTGAGATCATCTCCGGGCTCATCCAGCAGGGCAACAACCCGCACATGATCCAGGTGAACCTGGGCACGGTGGAGGCCGTGCTGCCGCCGCCGGAGCAGGTCCCCGGCGAGGACTACTCCCACGGGCTGCGGGTGCGCGCCTATGTGGTGGACGTGCACCGCGGGCTCAAGGGCCCCTCGATCACCCTCTCCCGGTCCCACCCCGGGCTGGTCCGCAAGCTCTTCGAGCTGGAGGTGCCCGAGATCGCGGACGGGTCGGTGGAGATCCTGGCCCTGGCCCGCGAGGCCGGACACCGCACCAAGATGGCGGTGAAGGCCACGAAGGCCGGCATCAACGCCAAGGGCGCCTGCATCGGGGAGATGGGCTCCCGCGTCCGCGCGGTCATGAGCGAGCTGAACGACGAGAAGATCGACATCGTCGACTTCAACGAGGACCCGGCGAAGTTCATCTCCTCCGCGCTGTCCCCGGCGCGCGTCAGCTCGGTCGAGATCGTGGACGAGGCCACCCGTTCGGCCCGCGTGGTGGTCCCGCGGGATGTGCTCTCGCTCGCGATCGGCAAGGAGGGCCAGAACGCCCGCCTGGCGGCCAAGCTGACCGGCTGGCGCATCGATATCGCCGGCGGGGACGCCGGCTGAGAGGGACTGGGGTAGACTGGGTGAGGTCCATTTCCCTCTCCTGATGTAAGCAGGCGTGTTCATGCAGGCACACACCCCGGTGCGCACCTGCATCGGATGCCGGGGGAAAGAGGACCACACCAAGCTGGTGCGGCTGGTGTTGGACGGGGTCACGGGTTCGGAATCCGTGCTTCCTGACTGGCGCCGCCGCATGCCGGGCCGAGGGGCCTGGCTCCATCCGGACGATGCTTGCCTGCAGGCGGCCCTGAGACGGGGTGCGTTCAACCGGGCCTTCCGAGGCCGCGTGGATGCGACCTCCCTGGCCGGGCTGCTGGCGGCACACCCGGAGGCATCGGCGCTGAAGACCGACAACGAAAGCGGGTCAGAGATCTGATGGAAACCCGATGAGCACCACACGATGAGTGCCCAACGATGAACACCACCCGTCATTACGGTCCGCTTGACACGGCCCGAGGGAGCCGCTGAGGCTCCCCTTGAGGCCACGACGCGGACCAGAACAGGAGAACCGTGGCCAAGGTCCGCGTCCACGAGCTCGCCAAAGAGCTCGGCATTTCATCCAAGGAGGCCCTGAACAAGCTTCAGGACATGGGCGAATTCGTCCGCTCCGCCTCCTCGACCATCGAACCACCGGTGGTCAAGAAGCTGCGTTCCGCCTATGCGGACGCCGCCCCGAAGGCACCCGCCAAGCCGGCGGCAGGGTCCGCGCCGAAGCCCGCGTCCGCGCCGGCCTCCGCGAAGCCCGCCACGCCGGCCCCGGCGAAGCCGGGCGCCCAGCCTGCCGCGCCGGCCGCTGAGCAGCCGGCAGCACCGGCTGCCCCCGCGGCGCCGAAGGCACCCACCCCGGGCCCGGCCACCCCTGCTCCCGCGCCGTCTCCGGCCGCTGCGCAGGACAGCCCTGCCCCGGCCGCCCCGGCCAAGGACAGCCCGGCACAGAGCAGCCCTGCGCAGGACACCCCGGCCCGCCCCGCCGCGGCGAGCCCGGCAGCGCCGACGCCGGGGGCCCCGTCCCGCCCGGCCGCACCCAAGCCGGGTGGCACCAAGCCGTCCGCCCCGCGGCCCGGCAACAACCCCTTCACGTCCAAGCAGTCCGCCCCCCGGTCGGACGAGCGCGGCGGCGAACGCCCCGGCGGCCCGCGTCCCGGTGGGCCCCGCCCCGGTGGCCCTCGCCCCGGCAACAACCCGTTCGCGCCCAAGCAGGGCATGCGCTCGGGTCGTCCCGATGCCGGTGAGCGTGCCGGCGGCCCCCGCCCCGGCGCTCCGCGTCCGGCGGGTGCGGGTGCCGGTGCCGGCGCACCCCGCCCGGGTGGCGCACGTCCCAGCCCGAACATGATGCCGGGCCACATCAACAAGCCGCAGCCGGCGTCCGCCCGTCCGGGCGGCGGCGGCCGTGGCCGTCCCGGCGGCGCACCCGGCGGCGGTCCCGGTGGTCCGCCCCGCGGCGGTGGTCGCGGTGGCCGCGGCGGCACCCAGGGTGCGTTCGGCCGTGGTGGCGGCCCGCGGGGCAAGCAGCGCAAGTCGAAGCGCGCGAAGCGCCAGGAGATGGAGCAGTCGCGTACCCGCGAGATCGGGGGCGTCCGCGTCCCGCGTGGTGACGGCGAGACCGTCATCCGCCTGCGTCGCGGCTCCTCCCTGTCCGATCTGGGCGAGAAGATCAATGCGGATGCCGCCTCGCTGGTGACCGTGTTGTTCCAGCTCGGTGAGATGGCCAACGCCAACCAGTCCCTGGACGAGGAGACCTTCAAGGTGCTCGGCGAGGAGCTCGGCTACCGGATCGAGATCGTCTCCCCGGAGGACGAGGACCGGGAGCTGTTGGAGGGCTTCGACATCGACCTCGACGCCGAGGAGGAGGCCGAGACCGCCGAGGACCTCGAGAAGCGCCCGGCGGTGGTCACCGTCATGGGTCACGTGGACCACGGCAAGACCCGCCTGCTGGATGCCATCCGCTCCACGAAGGTGATCGAGGGCGAGGCCGGCGGCATCACCCAGCACATCGGTGCCTATCAGGTGGACTTCAAGCACGGTGAGGATGACCGCAGCCTGACCTTCATCGATACCCCGGGTCACGAGGCGTTCACCGCCATGCGTGCCCGTGGTGCCAAGGTCACGGACATCGCCGTGCTCGTGGTCGCCGCCGACGACGGCGTCATGCCGCAGACGGTGGAGGCGTTGAACCACGCCAAGGCGGCCGACGTGCCGATCGTGGTGGCGGTCAACAAGATCGACAAGCCCGAGTCCTCCCCGGAGAAGATCCGTGGCCAGCTCGCCGAGTACGGTGTCGTGCCGGAGGAATACGGCGGCGACACGATGTTCGTGGACGTCTCCGCCCGGAACAACCTCAACATCGATGAGCTGCTCTCGGCCGTCCTGCTCACCGCGGATGCCGCCCTGGAGCTCACCGCCAACCCGAACAAGGGTGCCCGTGGTGTGGCCATCGAGGCGAACCTGGACAAGGGCCGCGGTGCCGTGGTGACGGTGCTCGTGCAGTCCGGCACCCTGCGCGTCGGGGACACCATGGTGGTGGGCAACGCCCACGGCCGTGTCCGGGCGATGTTCGACGACGACGGCACCACCGTGACCGAGGCGCCGCCGTCGCGTCCGGTCCAGGTGCTGGGCCTGTCCTCGGTGCCGCGTGCCGGCGACACCTTCCTGGTGACCGAGGACGACCGCACCGCCCGCCAGATCGCCGAGAAGCGTGAGGCGGCGGACCGCAACGCCATGCTGGCCAAGCGCCGCAAGCGGATCTCCCTGGAGAACTTCGACCAGGCCGTGGCCGAGGGCAAGATCGACACCCTCAACCTCATCATCAAGGGCGACGCCTCCGGCGCCGTGGAGGCCCTCGAGGACTCCCTGCTCGAGGTCCAGGTCGGGGACGACGTCCAGCTGCGCGTCATCCACCGCGGGGTGGGTGCCATCACGCAGAACGACGTCAACCTGGCCACCGTGGACAACGCCATCATCATCGGCTTCAACGTCCGTCCGGCCGAGCGCGTCACCGACCTCGCCGACAAGGAGGGCGTGGACATGCGCTTCTACTCGGTGATCTATGACGCGATCGATGACATCGAGAGCGCGCTGAAGGGCATGCTCAAGCCGGAGTACGAGGAGGTCCAGCTGGGCTCCGCGGAGGTCCGCGAGGTCTTCCGGTCCTCCAAGTGGGGCAGCATCGCCGGTTCGCTGGTCCGGTCCGGGCTCATCCGCCGCAACTCCTCCGCCCGCCTCGTGCGGGACGGCAACGTGGTGGCGGACAAGCTCAAGATCGAGTCCCTGCGCCGGTTCAAGGACGATGCCACCGAGGTCCGCGAGGGCTACGAGTGCGGTATCGGCCTGGGCAGCTTCAACGACGTCAAGGAAGGCGACATCATCGAGACCTTCGAGATGCAGGAGAAGCCGCGCGTCTGAGCTGACGCCGTGGTCCGCATGCCGTCACAACGAGAGTCACAACGAGTAGGAGAGGACTGAGCCCATGGTGGATCAGGCACGCGCGGCCCGGTTGGCCCAACGGATCAAGGTCCTGGTCGCCGAGGCCCTGCGCAAGCGGGTCAAGGACGAACGGGCCGAGGCCATCACCCTCACCGAGGTGCGGGTCACCAACGACCTGCAGCACGCCACCGTGTACTACACGGTGCTCGGCGATGCCGCGGCGTCGGAGGCGGCGCGGGAGGTCCTGGCGGCGAACCACGGTGCCCTGCGGCACGAGGTGGGCCGTCAGCTGACCATCCGGCTCGTCCCGACCCTGGAGTTCGTGGCGGACGAGGTCCCCGAGTCGGCCGCGCACCTCGAGGAGGTGCTCGCGCAGGCCCGGGAACGGGACGCCGAGCTGGCGCGGTTGCGTGAGAACGCCACCTTCGCCGGGGACGCGGACCCCTACAAGAAGGCCGGCGAGGACGGCGACGCCGGCCCGGACGGGAACGAGGACACGGCCCGTTGAGCAGGACCTCCCAGCGGGGACCGAGCCGGGAGCTGCCCCCGGGCGCTCCCGGCACGCAGGCCTCCGGCCTGGTGCTCGTGGACAAGCCGGCCGGCGTGACCTCCCATGATGTCGTCGGGAAGGTGCGCCGGCTGGCCGGTACCCGCAAGGTCGGCCACGCCGGCACCCTCGACCCGATGGCCACCGGGCTGCTGGTCATCGGGTTCAACAAGGCGACCCGGCTGCTGACCGCCATCACGGGGGCCGACAAGACCTATCTGGCGACCATCCGGCTCGGGGTCGCCACCGTGACGGACGACGCCGAGGGCGAGGTCGTCCAGACCCGCCTGGCCAACGCCGTCACCGAGGAGCGGGTGGCCGCTGCCGTCGCCGGCCTCACGGGGGACATCCAGCAGGTCCCCTCGGCGGTCTCCGCCATCAAGGTGGACGGGCAGCGGGCCTACCAGCGGGTGCGGGCCGGCGAGGACGTCCAGCTGGCCGCCCGGCCGGTCACCGTGCACCGCTTCGAGGTCACCGGCTACCGCCGGGCCGCGGACGGCACCACGGTGGACGTGGACGTCGAGGTCGACTGCACCACCGGGACCTACATCAGGGCCCTGGCCCGGGACCTGGGGGAGGCGCTGGAGACCGGCGGCCACCTGACCGCGCTGCGGCGCACCGTGGTCGGGCCCTTCTCCGTGGCCGAGGCCGCGACCCTCGAGGACCTGGCCGTCCGGTTCACCGCCACCGAGCTCTCGGCGGCAGCCGCCGGGCTGTTCCCCGTGCGCCGGCTGACGGGGCACGAGGCCTCCGAGCTGTCCTTCGGCCGGAGGATCCCCGCCACCGGCACCGACGGCCTGGTGGCCGCGCAGGACCCGGCCGGGGCCGTCGTCGCGCTCATCTCCGACCAGGCCCGCAAGGGCCAGTCCCCGGCGCAGGAGGTCTCCGCGAAACCCGAGATCGTCTTCGCGCCCGCCACCGCTCCCGCCAGCACCACCGCCACGACCCCCGGAACGGATGGCGCGCCATGATCACCGATGCCTGGTTCTGGGTGGGCACCACGATCTGCGCGGCCTCGCTGCTGGTGTGCGTCGCCATGACCTTCCTGCGCCGGCATCCGGCCGACTCCGCCATCCTCTCGCTCGCAGCCGTCGAGCTGTTCCTGCTGGTCTACGGCGCCGGCTCACTGCTGCGCGGGTCAGCGGAGCCCATCCAGGGCGAGGTGTGGGAGTTCTGGGGCTATGTGATCACGGCGCTGATCGTGCCCGTCGTGGCCTTCCTCTGGGCCGTGACGGACAAGACCCGCTGGTCCAACCTCGTGATGGCGGCGGTGGGCCCCACCGTGTTCGTGATGTTGCACAGGATGCAGGTGATCTGGTTTGGCTGATGAGTCCTCCACCCCCTTGAAGCGCAACCAGGGCCTCGGCCGCATCCTGGTCATGGTCTATGCGGTCTTCGCGCTGTCCTCCTTCGCCCGGTCGATCTACCAGATCCTGGTGCACTTCGAGGAGGCGCCGCTGGCCTATCTGCTCTCGGGGTTCGCCGCCGCGGTCTACATCGTGGCCACGCTGTCCCTGGCGCGGGCGGGGCGGACCGCCTGGTTCGTCTCCCTCGTGGCGGTCGGCATCGAGCTGCTCGGCGTGATCGCCATCGGCCTCTGGACGGTGCTGGACCCGCAGCTGTTCGCCGATGACACGGTCTGGAGCCGCTTCGGCGCCGGATACGGCTACATCCCGCTGGTGCTGCCGGTCATCGGCATGGCCTGGCTGCTGGTGCACCGGCCCGTGGACGCCCGCGAGTCCGTGCCGGGCGACGGCCCGGACCGGGCCCCGGTGCAGCCGCAGCCGTGATGGGGTGGATAATCGAGTGGTGAGCCGAAGCGGAGAGACGACGATGCACTATTGGGACGGCCTGGGCGCCGTGCCCCGGGACCCCGCCCCCTCGGTGGTCACCCTCGGCAACTTCGACGGCGTCCACCGCGGCCACCGCCAGGTCCTGGACCAGGTGGTCTCCGCCGCGCGGGCCGCCGGGGCCCTCTCCGTGGCCATCACCTTCGATCCGCATCCCCGCGTGGTGCACCGCCCGAACGACCTCCAGGAGGCCATCACGGGCTACGAGGAGAAGGCCCACCTGATCGAGCGGGCCGGGATCGACGCCATGCTCGTCATCCACTACACCCTTGAGTTCGCGCAGCAGAGCCCCGAGGAGTTCGTCAAGAATGTGATCGTGGACGCCGTCAACGCCCGGACCGTGGTGGTGGGCCGGGACGTGCGGTTCGGCTTCCGCAACTCCGGCGACTTCGACACCATGGTCCAGCTGGGCCGGAAGCACGGCTTCGAGGTGATCGACGTGGCGGACTTCGGTGAGGACCGCCGCTGCTCCTCCACCTGGATCCGCGAGGCCCTGCGCCAGGGCGATGTCCGCGAGGCCGCCCACGTCCTGGGCCGCCGGCACCGCGTGCACGGCGAGGTGGTCCACGGCTTCGCCCGCGGCCGTGAGCTCGGCTTCCCCACCGCCAACCTCTCGGACGAGGTCCAGGGCATGATCCCCGCCGACGGCGTCTACGCCGGGTGGCTGCGGGACGAGGCCGGGCGCCGGTGGCCGGTGGCGATCTCCATCGGTTCCAACCCGACCTTCGACGGCGTCTCCCGCGTGGTCGAGGCCCACGTCATCGACCGGCCCCACGAGCAGGTGGAGGACTTCGACCTCTACGGCCAGTTCGTGACGGTGGAGTTCGTGGAGCGGCTGCGCGGCATGGTGGCCTTCGAGGGCATCCCCACCCTGATCGAGCAGATGACCCAGGACGTGGACCGCACCCGAGAGGTGCTGGCCGCCGTCCCGGGCCCGTGACCGGCCGGGGCCGCCCCGTCCCTGCCCGCCCGTCCGGTGACCCGCGGCTGGACCCGGCCGCCCGCCGCAGCCTGGGAGCCGCCTTCCAGGCCGGGGGAGAGCACTACCACGCGGTACGCCCCACCTATCCGGAGCAGATCGTCGACTTCATGGTCCCCGCCGACGCCCGCACCGCTGTGGACCTGGGCGCCGGCACCGGGCTCTTCACGGCTCTGCTGGTCGCACGCGGCCTCCAGGTGGCCGCCGTCGACCCCTCCGCCTCCATGCTGGCACCGCTGCGGCGCGCGCTGCCGGCCGTCACCGCGGTGCAGGCCACCGCGGAGCGGACCGGCCTGCCCACCGGGGGTTTCGACCTGGCGGTGAGCGCCCAGGCCTGGCACTGGATCGATCCCGAGGCCGGCTCGGCGGAGGCCGCCCGCCTGCTGCGGCCCGGGGGCACCCTGGCCCTGGTGTGGAACCAGTTGGACACCACGGTGCCATGGGTGCACCGGCTGACCCGGATCATGCACGCCGGGGACGTCCACGCCACGGACCCGGACCGGCGGCGCACCCGCGCGCCCTTCGGCGCGGAAGAGCACCGCCAGGTGCGCTGGATGGATGGCACGACGCCGGCCGGGCTGCACGCGCTGATGGCGTCCCGTTCCTATTGGCTCCGGTCACCGGCGGCCATCCGGGCCAGGATGACCACGAACCTGGACTGGTACCTGTTCGATCACCTCGGCCTGCGCCCCGGAGAGGCGGTCGAGCTGCCGTACCTGACCTTCGCGGTCCGGACCTCTCTGTTAGACTGATCCGTTGGTGCCCGCTGTAGTCCGCGGTGGCGGGGCCACCGTTCATGATCGCGGCACAACTCTCCAAGGAGTTCGCGTGGCACTCGACCCCGCCGTCAAGCAGGACATCATCAAGGAATACGCCACCCATGAGGGCGACACCGGTTCCCCGGAAGTGCAGATCGCTGTGCTGACCCGTCGCATCTCGGACCTGACGGAACACCTGAAGTCCCACAAGCACGACCACCACACCCGCCGCGGCCTGATGGCCATGGTCGGTCGCCGTCGTCGCATGCTCGGCTACCTGGCCAAGACCGACATCGGCCGCTACCGCGCGCTGATCGAGCGTCTGGGCCTGCGCAAGTAGCCACTGTGGACGGAGGCGGTGTCCCGGTGGGGTTTTCCCCATCGTGCCGCCGCCTCTAGTCTTACCCTGGGGACGGGCACCCGATGTGCCCGCTCCCGTCACCCACCACCACGCCCCGAGCCCGCATCCATTCGCGGTCCTCGACAGTGGCTTCCGGAATCCTCCCGACCAGTGCGTCCGTCGGAGTCCGGGGGCTTCGATCGAAGACCGGCTGGTTCCGCGCCGGGCGAGAAGAAAGGACACCCACCTATGGAGGGTCCCGAGATCAAGTTCGCCGAAGCCGTCATCGACAACGGCACCTACGGCCAGCGCGTCGTGCGCTTCGAGACCGGCCGGCTGGCCCAGCAGGCCGCCGGTTCGGCCATGGTCTACATCGATGAGGAAACCTCGATGCTGGCCGCCACCACCGTCGGCAGGTCCCCTCGCGAGGGCTTCGACTTCTTCCCCCTGACCGTGGACGTCGAGGAGCGCATGTACGCTGCCGGCCGCATCCCCGGCTCCTTCTTCCGCCGTGAGGGCCGCCCGTCCACGGACGCCGTCCTCACCTGCCGCCTGATCGACCGCCCGCTGCGCCCGGCCTTCACCAAGGGCATCCGCAACGAGGTCCAGGTGGTCATCACCGTCACCTCGATCGCCCCGGACGAGGTCTACGACACGGTGGCCATCAACGCCGCCTCCATGTCCACCCAGCTCTCCGGCCTGCCCTTCTCCGGCCCGATCGGCGGCGTGCGGGTGGCCCTGATCGACGACGGCGCCGGCAACCGCCAGTGGGTGGCCTTCCCGAAGCACTCCCAGCTGAAGAACGCCGTGTTCAACATGGCCGTGGCCGGCCGCGTGTCCGGTGACGACATCGCCGTGATGATGGTGGAGGCCGAGGCCACCCCGGATTCCTGGAACCTCATCAAGGAGCAGGGCGCCACCGCCCCGACCGAGGAGATCGTCGCCGAAGGCCTCGAGGCCGCCAAGCCGTTCATCAAGGCCCTGTGCGAGGCCCAGGCCGACCTGGCCCAGCGCGCCGCCAAGGCACCGGTCGAGGTGCCGATCTTCAAGGACTTCGAGGACGACGTCGCCGAGGCCGTGGAGCAGTTCGCCGGCGCCCGCCTGGCGGAGATCTACTCGATCGCCGACAAGCAGGAGCGTCAGAACGCCGACGACGCCTACCGCACCGAGGTCCTCGAGGCCCTGGCCGGCGAGGGCACCCAGTACGAGGAGCGCCGCGGCGAGGTCTCCAAGGCCTACGGGGCCGCCACCAAGAAGGCCGTGCGCCAGTCGATCCTGACCAGCCAGGTCCGCATCGACGGCCGTGGCCTGACGGACATCCGCAAGCTGACCGCCGAGGTGGAGGTCCTGCCGCGCGTGCACGGCTCGGCCATCTTCGAGCGCGGCGAGACCCAGATCATGGGCGTCACCACGCTGAACATGCTCAAGATGGAGCAGCAGATCGACTCGCTGGCCCCGGAGACGCACAAGCGGTACATGCACCACTACAACTTCCCGCCGTACTCCGTGGGTGAGACCGGCCGCGTGGGCTCCCCGAAGCGCCGCGAGATCGGCCACGGTGCGCTGGCCGAGCGTGCCATCGTGCCGGTGCTGCCCTCCCGCGACGAGTTCCCCTACGCGATCCGCCAGGTCTCGGAGGCGCTGGGCTCCAACGGCTCCACCTCGATGGGTTCCGTCTGCGCCTCGACCCTGTCCATGCTCAACGCCGGCGTGCCGCTGAAGGCCCCCGTGGCCGGCATCGCCATGGGCCTGGTCTCGGACACCGTGGACGGCCAGACCCGCTACGCGGCGCTGACCGACATCCTCGGCGCCGAGGATGCCTTCGGTGACATGGACTTCAAGGTGGCCGGCACCGCCGAGTTCGTCACTGCGATCCAGCTGGACACCAAGCTCGACGGCATCCCGGCCTCCGTGCTGGCCGCCGCGCTGACCCAGGCCCGCGAGGCCCGCCTCCACATCCTGGGTGTCCTGAACGCCGCGATCGACGCCCCGGACGAGATGAGCCAGTACGCGCCGCGCATCATCGCCGTCAAGATCCCCGTGGACAAGATCGGTGCGGTCATCGGCCCCAAGGGCGCCATGATCAACCAGATCCAGGACGACACGGGCGCGGACATCTCCATCGAGGACGACGGCACCGTGCTGATCGGCGCCACCGAGGGCTCCTCGGCCGAGGCGGCCCGCTCGGCGATCAACGCCATCGCCAACCCGCAGGTCCCCGAGGTCGGTGAGCGTTACCTCGGCACCGTGGTGAAGCTGACCACCTTCGGCGCCTTCGTGTCCCTCACCCCGGGCAAGGACGGCCTGCTGCATATCTCCGAGCTGCGCAAGATCAACGACGGCAAGCGCGTCGAGGACGTCGAGGACGTCGTCGGGGTCGGCCAGAAGATCCAGGTCGAGATCACCAAGATCGACGACCGCGGCAAGCTGTCCCTGGCCCCCGTGGTCGCGGACGGCGAGTCTGAGGGGTCTGAGGATGCTGCCGACGGCGGCAATGCCGAGGGCGCCGAGGAGAACTGATCCTTTGATCTCGTGATCTCCGGATCCCGGCGCTGAGCCCTCAGCGCCACCAGGCCGTGGCCCGCACCCCAGGTGCGGGCCACGGCCTGTTCTAACCTCCTGTCTGATCCTCCCGGGGACGCGGTGCTGGTCCGGTGGACCCGGCGGCGCTGGTAGTTTCGGGATCATGACCCCCACCTTCCCCATCCCCGCCGACTTCACCGGAACCATCCAGGACTCGGGCCACGGTTCGGTGGTGAGACGCTCGGTCCTGCCGGGCGGTGTCAGGGTGCTCACGGAGTCGATGCCCGATCAGCGGTCCGTCACCATCGGATTCTGGATCGCCGTGGGCTCACGCGATGAGGCGGAGGGCGGGTTCGGCTCCACCCACTTCCTGGAGCACCTGCTGTTCAAGGGCACCCCGCGGCGTTCGGCGATGGACATCGCCACGGCCTTCGACCGGGTGGGCGGCGAGTCCAACGCCTCCACGGCCAAGGAATCCACGTGCTACCACGCGCGGGTGCTGGACACCGACCTGCCCATGGCCATCGACGTCATCACGGACATGGTGACCTCAGCGCTGATCGACGCCGGGGAGCTGGAGACCGAGCGCGGGGTCATCCTCGAGGAACTGGCCATGGACGCGGACGACCCGATCGACGTGGCCCATGAGGCCCTCGCCGCCCAGCTGCTCGTCGGCCACCCGCTGGGCCGGCCCATCGGCGGTACCCCGGAGACCATCAACGCCGTCACCAGGGACCGGGTCATGGACCACTACCGCCACTGGTACCGGCCGGACGAGCTCGTGGTGACGGCGGCCGGGGGCCTGGACCACGACGAGGTCTGCCGCCTGGTCCTCGAGGCATTGGGACGCTCGGGATGGGACCTGCCCGAGGGAGCCGCCCCCGCACCCCGGCGCAGCCACGTCTATGCCGGGGCGGGGATCTCCGAGGGCGTGCACCGGATAGTGCGGCCGGTCGAACAGTCCTCCGTCCTGGTGGGCGGGCGCTCGATGCACACCGTGGATCCGGACCGATTCGCCCTGGCCCTGATGAACTCGGCCCTGGGCGGGGGGATGAGCTCGCGGCTGTTCCAGGAGATCCGGGAGAGGCGGGGGCTGGCCTACAACACCTACTCGTTCCATGCCGGGTACTCGGACGCCGGGTACTTCGGCCTGTACGCGGGCTGTTCCCCGTGGAAGGCCGCCACCGTGGCGGAGCTGATGGTCGCCGAACTCGAGCGGCTGGCCGAGCACGGCCTGACGGAGGAGGAACTGGACCGGGCGCGCGGCCAGCTCTCCGGCGGCACCGTGCTGGGGCTGGAGGACACGGGGTCCCGGATGTCGCGGCTGGGCCGCGCTGAGATGGTCACGGGGGAGTTCGTGGACCTGGACGGTGCGCTCGGGCGCCTGCACTCCGTGACGGCCGACGACGTGCGTCAGGTGGCCCGGCGGATGGCGGATTCACCGCGGGCCACGGTGGTCGTCGGGCCGGGGGAACGAGACGACACGGCGTGTTGAACCCCTCGTTGCTTGACTCGAGGTGATGTGTGCAACAGTCTGGACGGCGTCGGTCCGCCCGGGCCGACCTGTGGCCTGAGGGGGTCGGGCACCGCACCGTGAAGAGAAGGACCGGGTCACCGTCATGGATCAACTGCAAGTCGTGCTGGACACCATCGGCTCTTTCGTCTGGGGGCCGTTCTTCCTCATCCCGCTGCTGCTCGGCACCGGCCTGTACCTGACGGTCCGGCTGGGATTCCTGCAGTTCCACAAGCTGTTCCCTGCCCTCCGGCTCGGTCTGTTCCGCCGCAAGGACGACACCGACGAGGGGGACATCTCCCAGTTCCAGGCCCTCACCACGGCGCTGGCCGCCACGGTCGGGACGGGCAACATCGTGGGCGTGGCCACCGCGATCGGCATCGGCGGCCCCGGTGCCCTGTTCTGGATGTGGGTCACGGGCCTGCTGGGCATGGCCTCCAAGTACACCGAGGCCTATCTTGGGGTCCGGTTCCGCACCACGGACGAGGCCGGCGACAAGTCCGGTGGCCCGCAGTACTACCTCCAGAAGGCCATCAAGGGCCCCTTCGGCAAGATCCTGGCCCTGTCCTTCGCGATCTTCGCCTTCCTCGCCTCCTTCGGCATCGGCAACATGACCCAGGGCAACGCCATCGCGGCCAATGTGGAGGGTTCGTTCGGCGTGGCCCCCTGGCTCACCGGCGTGGTCCTCACCATATTGACCATGCTGGTGTTGCTGGGCGGCATCAAGTCGATCGGCCGAGTCACCGCCGGTCTGGTCCCGGTGATGATCGTCCTGTACGTCGCGGCAGCCATCTTCGTCCTGGCCGTGAACATCGTGGACATCCCGGCGGCTTTGGCGCTGATCTTCACGGATGCCTTCACCGGCACCGCCGCCGTGGGCGGTTTCACCGGTTCCATCCTGATCATCGCCATCCAGTTCGGCGTGGCCCGCGGCATGTTCTCGAATGAGTCCGGCCTGGGCTCCGCCGCCATCGCAGCGGCCGCCGCGCAGACCTCGCACCCGGTGCGTCAGGGCCTTGTCTCCATGACGCAGACCTTCATCGACACCATCATCGTGGTGTCGTTCACGGGCCTGGTCATCATCACCACCGGCGCCTGGGAGCTCGGGGGAGATGAAGCCGGCACCATGACCGGTGAGGCATTCGCCGCCGGCATGCCCGGCGACTGGGGCCACCTGATCGTGACAGTGGGCCTGATCCTCTTCGCCTTCTCCACCATCCTGGGGTGGTCGTACTACGGCGAGCGCAACGTGGAGCGCCTGTTCGGCCAGCGGCTGGTGATGCCGTACCGGGTGGTCTTCTCGATCGTGGTGTTCATCGGGTGCACCGTGCCGCTGTCCATCGTCTGGAGCTTCTCGGACGTCATGAACGGCCTGATGGCCCTGCCGAACCTCATCGGTCTGCTGGTCCTGTCCGGTCTGGTCGCGCGCGAGACGAAGCACTATCTCAAGCACGATCCGAAGCTCGTGGCCACCACGGCGGAGATCGAGGCGTTCATGGTGGAGCGGCCGGGCTGGGCGGACTGGAAGTCCGGGAACGTGGTGGGCTCGTCCCGCACGCACACCGGCCGCGCACCCGTGCAGGACGCCCAGAAGATGGATTAGCACATAGTCTTGGCCCGGAATCCGTTCAGGATCGGGTGGCAAGCCCTTCATCATTTCCGATACTGAGCGCAAGGTAAAGGTCTCGGCCCCGGCGGTAGATTCTTCAAAAAAGGACTGCCGCCGGGGCCTTTTCCTGCCTACAGTGGAACCATGACGACCCCGGTCAAGCCCGGATTGGACGGTCCGGCATCCCAGGCATTGCTCAACATCGGCAGGTTCTTCACCCGATGGGACGAGACCGAGGACGGCCGAGCGGTCTTCCGGGAGGGAGGCCGGGACGGTGACGCGTTCTACCGCAACCGGTGGAGCCATGACAAGGTGGTCCGCTCCACGCACGGGGTGAACTGCACGGGCTCCTGCTCCTGGAAGGTGTACGTCAAGGACGGCATCATCACCTGGGAGGCGCAGGAGACCGACTACCCCTCCGTCGGCCCGGACAGCCCCGAGTACGAGCCGCGCGGCTGCCCCCGCGGGGCCGCCTTCTCCTGGTACACGTACTCGCCCACCCGGGTGCGCTACCCCTATGTCCGCGGCACCCTGTTGGAGTTGTTCCGGAAGGCCAAACGGGACCACGGCGGGGACGCGGTGCTCGCCTGGAAGTCCATCGTCGACGATCCCGTCCAGCGCCGCGCCTACCAGCAGGCCCGCGGCAAGGGTGGCCTCGTGCGGGCCTCGTGGCAGGAGTCCATCGAGTTGTCCGCCGCCGCGCACGTGCACACCATCAAGACCTACGGCCCGGACCGCTGCTCGGGTTTCTCCCCCATCCCGGCCATGTCCATGGTCTCGCACGCGGCCGGGTCCCGGTTCATGAACCTCATCGGCGGGGTGATGAACAGCTTCTACGACTGGTACGCGGACCTTCCCGTCGCCAGCCCGCAGGTCTTCGGCGACCAGACGGATGTGCCCGAATCCGGGGACTGGTGGGACGCCACCTACCTGATGATGTGGGGCTCCAACGTCCCCGTCACCCGCACCCCGGACGCCCACTGGATGGCCGAGGTCCGCTACCGCGGCACCAAGGTGGTCTCCGTCAGCCCCGACTACGCGGACAACACCAAGTTCGCCGACGAATGGCTGCCCGCCCAGGCCGGCACGGACGCCGCCCTGGCCATGTCCCTGGGCCACGTCGTGCTCAAGGAGAACTTCGTGGACCGGCGGGTGCCGTTCTTCGAGGACTACGTCACCCAGTTCACGGACCTGCCCTTCCTGGTCACCCTCGACGAGCGCGAGGACGGCACGGTGGTGCCCGGCAAGTTCCTCACGGCCGCGGACCTCGGCGGGGCCGAGGCCGAGGCGGCGGACCCGCAGTTCAAGACGGTCCTGCTGGACCGGGACGCCGGCACCCCGGTGGTGCCGCAGGGCTCGGTCGGGTTCCGGTACAACGATCAGGACGAGGGCCGGTGGAACCTGGACCTGCAGGGCGTGCGGCCCTCGGTGTCCGTGGCGGACACCACCGGGTACGACGGCGGCGCCTCCCCGGTCGCCCTGCCCGCCTTCACCGATGCGGACGGCTCCGGGTCGGTGATCCACCGGGGCGTGCCGGTCACCGTGGTCGCGGGGCGGACGGTCACCACCGTCTTCGACCTGATGCTCGCCCAGTACGGTGTCGGCCGCGAGGGCCTGCCGGGGGACTGGGCCACCGGCTACGAGGACCCGACGACCCCCTACACGCCGGCCTGGCAGGAGGACATCACCTCCGTGCCCGCCGAGGCCGCCATCCGCACCGCGCGGGAGTTCGCGAAGAACGCGGAGGAGTCCGGCGGACGGTCCATGATCATCCTCGGCGCCGGCATCTGCCAGTGGTACCACGGGGACGCCACCTACCGGGCGATCCTGGCCCTGCTGATGCTGTGCGGCTGTCAGGGCCGCAACGGCGGCGGCTGGGCACACTACGTCGGCCAGGAGAAGGCGCGGCCCATCACCGGCTGGGCCACCATGGCCGGCGCGACGGACTGGGTCCGCCCGCCGCGGTACATGATCGGCACCGCCTACTGGTACCTGCACACGGACCAGTTCCGCTCGGACGGCTACTCCTCGGACTCGCTGCAGTCCCCCCTCGCGGAGGGGCACCTGGCCGGCAAGCACACCGCGGACGTGATCGCCCAGTCCACGCGCATGGGGTGGATGCCGTTCTTCCCCCAGTTCACCCAGAACCCGCTGGACGTGGCGGATCAGGCCGCGGCCGCCGTCGAGCACGGCGAAGCCGCCACGGAGGCCGAGTGGATCGCCGCACGACTCAAGGACGAGACCCTGCAGATGGCGGTGGAGGACCCGGACGCCGAGGCGAACTGGCCGCGCACCCTGGTGCTGTGGCGGTCCAACCTGCTGGGGTCCTCGGCCAAGGGCGAGGAGTACTTCCTCAAGCACCTGCTCGGCACGCACCACAACGTGATGGGAACGGACCACGGCGAGTCCCGGCCGCGGGAGGTGGCCTGGCACGAGCAGGCGCCGGAGGGCAAGCTGGACCTGCTGGTCTCGGCGGACTTCCGGATGACGAGTTCCACCCTGCTTTCCGACGTCGTGTTCCCCGCGGCCACCTGGTACGAGAAGCACGATCTCTCCTCCACGGACATGCATCCCTTCGTCCATGCCTTCACACCGGCCATCACGCCTCCGTGGGAGGCCAAGACGGACTTCGAGCTGTTCCGCCTGCTGGCCGAGGAGGTCGCCCGCCAGTCCAAGACCCACCTGGGCGTCCGCCGGGACGTGGTGGCCACGGCCCTGCAGCACGACACCCCCGGGGAGATCGCCCAGCCGGGCGGCCACGCCCCCGACTGGAAGGGCACCGACCTGCCGGCGGTGCCGGGGAAGAACCTGCCGAACCTCAAGGTCGTCGAGCGGGACTTCACGGCAATCGGGGAGCAGTTCGCCGCCATCGGGCCCTTGGCGGACACCCTGGGGTTGACCACCAAGAACGTCACCTTCGACGTCACCGAGGAGGTCGACCGGCTGGGCCGGATGCACGGGGTCTTCGACTCCGGTGCCGCCGCCGGGCGGCCCGCCATCGACACGGACGCGAAGATGGCGGAGGCGATCCTGATGTTCTCCGGTGCCACCAACGGCGAGCTCGCCGTGCAGGGCTTCGAGACCCTGGAGAAGCGCACGGGCGTGCAGCTGGCCGACCTGGCCGCCGGCTCCCAGGAGAAGCGCATCTCCTTCGCCGACACCCAGGCCGCCCCGGTGCCGGTGATCACGTCTCCGGAGTGGTCGGGATCGGAGACCGGAGGACGCCGCTACGCCCCGTTCACGGTCAACATCGAGCGGCTCAAGCCCTTCCACACGCTCACCGGCCGCATGCACTTCCTGCTGGACCACGACTGGATGAAGGACATGGGGGAGATGCTGCCGACGTACCGGCCGCCCCTGGACATGCACCGGCTCTTCGGCGAACCGAAACTCGGTGAGCGCGGGGAGCTGTCCATCTCGCTGCGCTACCTCACCCCGCACAACAAGTGGTCCATCCACTCCGAATACCAGGACAACCTGTTCATGCTCTCGCTCTCCCGCGGCGGCACCAACGTCTGGATGAGCCCCCAGGACGCGGCGCTGATCGAGGTGACGGACAACGAATGGGTCGAATGCGTCAACAACAACGGCGTGTTCGTGGGACGGGCCATCGTCAGCCACCGCATGCCCGAGGGCGTGGTCTACGTGCACCACGCGCAGGAGCGGACCATCGACGTGCCGAAGTCCGAGGCCACGGGCCGGCGCGGCGGCATCCACAACTCGGTGACCCGCATCCTGGTCAAACCCACGCACATGATCGGCGGCTACGCCCACCTGTCCTGGGCGTTCAACTATCTCGGCCCCACCGGCAACCAGCGCGACATCATCTCGATGGTCCGCAAGCGCTCCCAGGAGGTTCAGTACTGATGAGGATCATGGCCCAGACCGCCATGGTGATGGCTCTCGACAAGTGCATCGGCTGCCACACCTGTTCCGTCACCTGCAAGCAGGCCTGGACCAACCGGGCCGGCACCGAGTACGTGTGGTTCAACAACGTGGAGACCCGCCCCGGGCAGGGCTATCCCCGCCGCTACGAGGACCAGGAGACCTGGAAGGGCGGCTGGGAGCTGAACAAGCGGGGCAACCTCAAGCTCAAGTCCGGCGGTCGGCTGTCCAAGATGTTCGGCCTGTTCGCCAGCCCGGTCCAGCCCAAGCTCGCGGACTACTACGAGCCCTGGACCTACGACTACCAAAACCTCATCAACGCCCCGGCCGGGGACGACTTCCCGGTGGCCAGGCCCAAGTCCCTCATCACCGGCCAGGACACCAAGATCACCTGGTCCGCCAACTGGGATGACAACCTGGGCGGCACCGCGCAGATGGGCCACCTGGATCCGATCGTGGAGAAGGTGCGCCGGGAGTCCGAGGAGAAGATCAAGTTCGAGTTCGAGCAGACCTTCATGTTCTACCTGCCACGGATCTGCGAGCACTGCCTGAACCCCTCCTGCATGGCCGCGTGCCCCTCCGGTGCCATCTACAAGCGCGAGGAGGACGGGATCGTGCTGGTGGACCAGGACCGCTGCCGCGGCTGGCGCCAGTGCGTCACCGGCTGCCCGTACAAGAAGATCTACTACAACCACAAGTCCGGCAAGGCCGAGAAATGCACCTTCTGCTACCCGCGCGTGGAGGTGGGCATCCCCACCGTGTGCGCGGAGACCTGCGTGGGCCGGCTGCGGTACATCGGCATCTTCCTGTACGACGCCGACCGAGTCACCGAGGCCGCGTCCGTCCCCGACGAGCAGGACCTCTACGAGGCCCAGCTCGACCTGATGATGGACCCCCACGACCCGGAAGTGATCGAGGCGGCCCGGGCGGAGGGCATCCCCGAGGACTGGCTCGAGGCGGCCCGGCGCTCGCCCGTGTACAAGCTGGCCAAGGAGATGCGGGTGGCCCTGCCCCTGCACCCCGAGTACCGGACCATGCCCATGGTCTGGTACGTCCCTCCGCTGTCCCCGGTGGTGGACCTGCTCAAGGACCAGGGCCACGACGGCGAGGACGCGGACAACCTGTTCGGCGCCATCGAGTCGCTGCGCATCCCCGTCGAGTACCTCGCCGAGCTGTTCACCGCCGGGGACACGCAGCTGATCACCGGCGTGCTGCGCAGGCTCGCGGCCATGCGCTCCTACATGCGGGACATCACCCTGGGCCGGGAGGCCGACGAGTCGATCGCCGAGGCCGTCGGCATGACCGGGTCACAGGTCTACGAGATGTACCGGCTGATGGCGATCGCCAAGTACGAGGACCGCTACGTCATCCCCACCGCCCACGTGGAGGATGCCCACAACCTGGAGGAACTGGGGTGCTCCCTGGACGTGGACGGCGGCCCGGGCATGGGCCAGCTGGGCGGGCTCGGGGAGGCCTCGGGCCGGCCGGTGCCGGTGGCACAGGAGAACTTCATGGCCCTGCAGGCACGCCAGACCGCGGAGGACGCCACCGGCAACACCCAACTGGCGGGGCGCGTCAACCTGCTCAACTGGGATGGCAACGGCAGCCCCGAAGGGCTGTTCCCCGGACGGAAGGCCCGTACGGCGCGGGACATCGGCCAGCTGGAGGAACCGGACAGCCCGGCCGACGGCACCACCACGCGCAGCGGTGAGACGGCATGAGGCTGCTCGAGAGGCTCCTCGGCAAGGCCGGACCCGGCTCCCTGGATCCGGGGGAGTACCGTGACCCGGACCCGTTCCGCAGCGCCGTGGTGCGCCAGGCCGGGGCCGTGCTGCTGTCCTACCCCGACGAGCCGATGCTGGGCCGGCTGGGGCAGGTCCGCGAGGCGATCGCGGAGGTCGGGGCGGACGTCGCCCTGGTGGACCCGCTCTACGAGTGGCTCACCGCCCGGCCCCTGCACGAGGTCCAGGCAGACTACGTCCAGGAGTTCGACCTCTCCCGGCGGCACAGCCTGCACCTGACCTACTGGACGGACGGGGACACCCGCCGCCGGGGTGAGGCGCTAGCCGCCTTCAAGGAGGTCTACCGGGCGGCCGGCTGCGCGCTGGACGACGCGGAACTGCCCGACTACCTGCCGCTCGTCCTGGAATTCGCGGCCCGCGTGGACGCAGAGGCCGGCTACGACATGCTGCAGCGCTACCGGCCGTCCCTCGAACTGCTGCGACTGGCCCTGGACGAGGACGAGCTGCCCCACTACGGTCTCATCGCCCTGGTCTGTTCCACGCTGCCGGGGCCCTCCCCGAAGGACAAGTCCGCCGTGCAGGCCATGGCCGGCTACGGGCCGCCCACCGAGACCGTCGGGTTGGACCCCTCCGACCCGCGCCTGCTGCCCTTCACGCCGACCGGCGCCTCTGGCCAGGGGACCACGATGAACGGAGAACCGGACCATGGACGGCGTTGAGATCGGCATCTGGGACATCCTGCTGTGGGGCGTGCTGCCCTATGTGGTGCTGGCCGTGGTGATCGGCGGGACCATCTGGCGCTACCGCTATGACCAGTTCGGCTGGACCACCCGGTCCAGCCAGCTCTACGAGTCCCGGCTGCTGCGGATCGCCTCGCCCCTGTTCCACTTCGGCATCCTGGCGGTGCTGGTGGGCCACATCGTCGGGCTGATCATCCCCAAGTCCTGGACGGACACGTTCGGCGTCACCGAGGACATGTACCACGTGGGGGCCCTCGGGATCGGCGGGATCGCCGGGATCGCCACGCTGCTGGGCATCGCCCTGCTGATCTGGCGGCGGCGGACCACCGGCCCGGTCTTCATGGCCACCACCACCAATGACAAGTTCATGTACATCCTGCTGCTCGGCGCCATCCTGGCCGGACTGGTCACCACCGCCATCTCCGTGTTCGACCACTCGGTCACGAACTACCGCGAGACCGTCTCCCCGTGGTTCCGCTCCATCTGGATCCTGCAGCCGGATGTGGCCGCCATGGCCGCGGCCGGGCTGTCCTTCAAGGTCCACGTGCTGTGGGGGCTGGCCCTGTTCATGGTCTGGCCCTTCACCCGCCTGGTGCACGCCTTCACCGCCCCGCTGCACTACTTCTTCCGCCCCTACATCGTCTACCGCTCGCGGGACGCGCGCCGGGGCGGTCACGGCTCCACCCCGGCACGCCGCGGCTGGGACCCCATCGGCACCCCGGACCGCGAGCACACCGGCGGACGCCGGCGCTAGGAGGAACCGTCATGGCCGCACCGTCCCCCTCCGCCGTGCCGACCCCGTCCGCCGCCGGGTCTGGGCCCGTCCCGGGCCAGACCCTCAACCTGCTGCTGGCCACGCTCGCCTCCACGGTCGGGTTCTGGGCCTGGACGATGATCGGCCCGTTGGCCTCGCGCTACTCCGAGGACATGTCGCTGGGCTCCACCCAGAACGCCGTGCTGGTGGCCATGCCGATCCTCGTCGGCTCGATCGCGCGCGTGCCGGTCGGCGTGATGACCGACCGCTACGGCGGCCGGATCATGTTCGCCGCGCTGCTCGGGGTGACGGCCCCGCTGGTGCTGGTCACCGGCCTGGTCGGGATGATGGACGCCTACATCCCGCTGCTGGTCGTGGCGTTCTTCCTCGGGATCGCGGGGGCGGTCTTCGCGATCGGCATCCCCTTCGTCTCCGCGTGGTACCCCCCGCACCGCAAGGGCTTCGCCACCGGGATCTTCGGCGCCGGCATGGTCGGCACGGCGATCTCGGCCTTCGCCACCCCCCAGCTGGCGGCCGGGATCGGCTACCTCGCGACCCACATCCTGGTCGCCGTCGTGGTGGCGGTGGTCGCCGTGCTCTGCGCGGTGTTCCTGCGGGAGGCGCCGTCCCGGGCCGGGATCACGCCCACGCCGGCCCTGCCCAAGCTCCGGCGGGCCTTCTCCCAGCTGGTCACGTGGCAGCTGTGCTTCCTCTACGGCGTGGTGTTCGGCGCCTTCGTGGCGTTCTCCAACTACCTGCCGACGTACCTGGGCAACATCTACGACTACGCCGCCACCGAGGCCGGCTGGCGGACGGCCGGATTCGCGGCGGCAGCCGTCGTCGCCCGCCCGGTCGGCGGCATCCTGGCCGACCGGATCGGCCCCCGCACAGTCACCCTGACCTCCTTCGCCGGCGCCGCCGTCCTCGCCGTCGTCGTCGCCCTGCAGCCGGGGCAGGAACGCGTCTTCGGCCCGGTCTTCCTGATCATGGCGCTGTTCCTGGGGCTGGGCACCGGCGGGGTGTTCGCCTGGGTCGGGCGGGCGGCCGACCCGCGGGACGTGGGCACGATCGGGGGCATCATCGCCGCCGCGGGCGGCCTGGGCGGATACTTCCCGCCGCTGGTCATGGGGGCCACCTACAACGCGGAGCACAACAGCTACTTCGTGGGACTGATGCTGCTGGCCGCCTTCGCCGTGGTGGCGCTGCTGCTGACCTTCACCGTGCGCAACGGCGGACGGGTGGATGAACGGGACGCGGGGCAGGGTCCGGCCACGACGGCGCGGACCAGCACCTGAAGGCCCGGGCCAGCACCTAAACTGGAGGGCATGACTTCGCCTGAGCCCGGCACGGGCACCAGCCCCGGCACCAGCACCGATCCGATCCGCGTGGCCGTCCTCGGCGCCGGCGGCAAGATGGGCCGCCACGCCGTCCGGGCCGTGACGGATGCCCCGGACCTGGATCTGGTCGCCGAGCTCGGCTCCGCCGACCCCCTGCAGCAGGTACTCGACGCCGGCGCGAGCCACCTGTTGGACCTCACGGTCCCGCAGGCCTCGCCTGAGAACGTCGCCTTCGCCGTGGAGCACGGGCTGCACGCCGTGGTGGGGACCTCCGGCTGGTCGGACGAGCGGCGGACGAGCCTGCAGGAGCAGCTGGCGGGGCACCCGGGGGTGGGGGTGCTGATCGCCCCCAACTTCTCGCTCGGCTCGGTGCTGGCCAGCGCGTTCGCCGCGGCGGCCGCGCGGCACTTCCCCTCGGTGGAGATCATCGAGATGCACCACCCGGACAAGGTGGACGCCCCGTCCGGCACCGCCGTGCGCACCGCGGGACTGATCGCGGACGCCCGGTCCGAGGCCGGCGTCGGGCCCTCCCCGGACGCAACCACCCACGATCCGGACGGTGCCCGCGGCGCCCTGGTGGACGGCGTCCGGGTGCACGCGGTGCGGCTGCGCGGGCTGGAGGCCCATCAGGAGGTCCTGCTGGGCGGCCCGGGGGAGCAGCTCGTGTTCAGGCACGACGCCTTCGACCGGGGCGCCTACATGCCCGGCGTGCTGCTGGGGCTGCGGACCGTGGCCTCCCGTCCCGGGCTGGCCTACGGACTCGACGCCTACCTGGACCTCGGCTGAGGCGGGGGATGGCACCGATGAGAAGCAAGATCGGGGTGGCCGCGATCGTGGCCCTCATGCTGCTGTTCGCCGTGCTGGCGGTCGGCTCCGCCATCGCCTTCCTGCAGGCGCCCCAGACCATCGCGAAGGTCCTCGGCGTGGCCGTGCTGGGCGTGGTGGTCGTTGGCCTGTGGACCCTGTGGCGCGAGCTGCGCTTCGGGATGGCCATGCAGAGGATGGGACGCACCCTGGCGGTCGAGGGCGGCCTGCCGGCGGATGACCTGCCCCGCTCACCGGCCGGACGGATCGACCGTGCCGCCGCGGACGCCCAGTTCGCCCTCTTCCGCGACGAGGCGGAGGCGGCGCCGGGGGACTGGCGCTCCTGGTACCGGCTCTCGCTCGGCTATGACGCCTCCGGAGACCGTTCCCGGGCCCGCAAGGCCATGCGGGACGCGGTGCGGCTGTACGCGGCGGCCCCCACCCCATGACCGGCCGTCCCGGGAGCCTGTTGTGGCGTGCCGACGTGCGCGAGTACGGTGTGTGCAGCGTCACCACGTGACAGGCGGCCCTGGGAGGGACCATGGAGCACACCATCACCCTGCGGATCGACGGGGCCGAGCACGAGCTGTCCGTCGACACCCGCACCACCCTGCTGGATGCCCTGCGGGAACGCATCGGCAACACCTCGCCCAAGAAGGGCTGCGACCACGGCCAGTGCGGCTCGTGCACCGTGTTGCTGGACGGGCGCCGTCACCTGACCTGTCTGGCCCTCGCCGTGGCGTACGACGGCACCGAGGTCGTCACCGCCGCGGGTCTCGCCGGTGACGGTCAGGGCGGGTCGGACGGCACGGAGGGCGCACTGCATCCCGTCCAGCAGGCCTTCATCACCCACGACGGCTTCCAGTGCGGCTACTGCACCCCGGGCCAGGTCTGCTCGGTGGTCGGCATGCTGGAGGAGGCCGGCCGGGGCCATCCGAGTCACGTCACCGCGGACCTGGAGGCGGAGACCGAGCTCGACGACGCCGAGATCCGCGAGCGGTTGAGCGGAAACCTGTGCCGCTGTGGTGCCTATGCCGGCATCCTCGACGCCGTCCGCGAGGTCGCGGGACGCGGGACGGCGGGCCGATGAGACCGCTGACCTACGAGGTGCCGGCCACCGCCGCCCAGGCCGTGGCCGCCGTGGCCGGGGACCCGCAGGCCCGCTACCTGGGTGGGGGCACGAACCTGGTCGACCACCTCAAGCTCGGGGTGAGCACCCCCGGTCGGCTGGTGGACATCAGCAGGCTCCCGCTCGACACGGTCGAACGAACCGAGGACGGGCTGCGGATCGGCACGAACGTCCGCAACAGCGACCTGGCCGCCCACCCGCTCGTGCGCAGCGGGTGGCCCGGCGTCAGCCGCGCCCTGCTGGCTGGGGCCAGCGGTCAGATCCGCAACCAGGCGACCACCGGCGGCAACCTGCTCCAGCGCACCCGCTGCGTCTACTTCCAGGACACCACCACCGCCTGCAACAAGCGGGAGCCGGGCAGCGGCTGCTCGGCGCTGGCGGGCTACGGCCGGTACAACGCGGTGCTCGGGGCCAGCGAGGCCTGTGTGGCCACCCACCCCTCAGACCTGGCCGTCGCGCTCACCGCGCTGGACGCCGTCGTGGTGGTCCTCGGTCCCGACGGCGAGCGGCGGATCCCGGTCACCGGCCTGCACACCCTGCCCGGTGACCACCCCGAGGTGGAGACCACGCTCGACCACGGGGAACTGATCACCGCCGTCGAGCTGCTGGCCACCGACCTCGCCCGGCACTCGACGTACGTCAAGACCCGGGACCGGGCCTCCTTCGCCTTCGCCCTCGTCTCGGTCGCCGCCGCACTGAGGCTCGACGACGACGGCACGGTCGCGGACATCGCGCTCGCCTGGGGCGGGGTCGCCCACAAACCCTGGCGAGCCCGCCGCGCCGAGGAGGCCCTGCGCGGGGAACGGATCGATGAGGACGCCATCGACCGTGTGGTCTCCCGGGCAGTCGACGCGGAGCTGCGGGACGCGGACTTCGGCCCGGACACCGGGTACAAGCGTCCGCTGCTGCGGGGCGCCACCACGGCGGCCCTGGCCCGGCTCGCCGGCGGGACCGATCGGCGGGGACCACGGTGACCGCGCGTCCGGTCCGCGCCGTGTCGATGGGCACCGGGATCCACCGCGTCGACGGCCGGGAGAAGGTCACCGGCCGCGCGGCCTATGCCGTCGAGAACGACGCCGAGGCCAGCACCGGAGCCGGGCGGCCGCTGCACGGCTGGCTGGTGACCTCGACGACGGCGAAGGGCAGGGTGCTGCGCATCGACTCGAGCGAGGCGATGGCCCAGCCCGGCGTGGTGGTCGTGCTCGACCACACGAATGCGCCACGGCTCGCCAGCACCGAGGACCGCGAGCTGTCCGTGCTGCAGGACGACCGGATCGGCTTCCGGGGCCAGATCGTGGCCCTGGTGCTGGCGGAGACCCCCGAGTCCGCCCGCGAGGCCGCCCGGCTGGTCCGGATCCACGAACAGCCCGAGCCCTTCTCAGCCACCCTCGCCGGCGCCGAGACCTACCGCCCAGATCCCGCCAGCGTGGGCTCCGCAACGGACACCGACGTCGGCGACGTCGAGGCGGCGCTGACCGCCGCGCCGGTGCGCATCGAACAGACCTACACCACCCCGCACGAGCACAACAACGCGATGGAGCCGCACGCCGCCACGGCGCTGTGGCGCGACGGGACGCTGACGATGTGGGACTCCACCCAGGGCGTCCACCGCGTGGCCTCCACCCTGGCGCCGATGCTCGGACTGGCCAAGGACCGACTGCGGGTCCTGGCGCCCTACGTGGGCGGCGGATTCGGCAGCAAGGGGCTGCCGCACGGTCCCGAGATGGCGGTGGCCCTGGCCGCCCGGTGGGCCGAGGGCCGTCCGGTGAAGCTGGCCGTGACCCGCCAGCAGATGTTCCCGCTCACCGGCTACCGGACCCAGACCGTCTCCGAGATCCGCCTCGGGGCCGAACCCGACGGGCGGATCACCGCGCTGGACCATGCGGTCACGGTCCAGACCGCCGCCATCAAGGAGTTCGTGGAACACGCCGCCGTCCCGGCCCGGATGATGTACGCCGCCGACCACCGGCGCACGAGCCACCGGGTGGCCTCGCTCGACGTCCCGGTCCCCTCGTGGATGCGGGCCCCGGGGGAGATGCCCGGCATGTACGCCCTGGAGGTGGCCCTGGACGAGCTGGCCGTGGCCACGGGGGTCGATCCCGTGCAGCTGCGCGTGCGGAACGAGCCCGCGGTGGACCCGGACTCCGGCAACCCGTTCAGCAACCGGCGCCTGGTGGACTGCCTGCACCGGGGCGCCGAGCGCTTCGGGTGGGCAGCCCGCCCCGCCGCGCCGCGGTCCACCCTCGACGGTGACTGGTGGGTGGGCACCGGCGTCGCCTCCGCCACCTATCCGGCCAACTTCTTCCCGGGCAACGCGGCCCGCATCCTCGCCCTCGGCGAGGACCGCTACCGGGTCTCCATCGGTGCCGTGGACATCGGCACGGGGGCCCGGACGGTGCTGACGCAGATCGCCGCCGATGCCCTGGGCGTGGCGGTGCCCGGGATCGAGTTGGAGATCGGCGACACGGACCTGCCGTTCGCCACCGTGGCCGGCGGATCCTCCGGCACGGGCTCCTGGGGCACCGCCATCACCCAGGCCGCGCAGCAGTTCCGGACCGACCACGGCGAGGACCCCGACCCCGGGGTCCACACCACCTCGACCGCCGAGTCCTACCCCGACACCGAGAACCTGGCGATGCACTCTTACGGCGCCGTCTTCGCCGAGGCGCGCGTGCACCGCTTCACCGGCGAGGTCCGGGTGCCCCGGATGCTGGGCGTCTACTCGGTCGGCCGGGTGATCAACCCGACCACGGCGCGCTCGCAGTTCCGCGGCGGGCTCGTCATGGGCCTCTCGGCCGCCCTGTTCGAGGAATCGGTGCGGGACGCCCGCTTCGGGCACGTCGTCACCCAGGACCTCGCCAGCTACCACGTGGCCTCGCATGCGGACATCGGCGAGATGCAGGTGGAATGGCTCAACGACGTCGATGAGCACGCGACCCCCATGGGGTCCCGGGGCATCGGCGAGATCGGGATCGTCGGCACCTCCGCCGCGATCGTCAACGCCACCCATCACGCCACCGGGGTCCGGGTCCGCGACCTGCCCGCGACCGCCGACGCGTTCCTGTGAGCCCCTGCCCGGGCCGGCCGATGGTGGGGGTGCTGCTGGCCGCCGGGGCCGGCCGCCGCCTGGGCCGTGGACCCAAGGCCCTGCTGAGCCTCGAGAACCCGCTGAGCCTGGAGAACCAGCAGGGCGGGCGACCCCTGGTGGCCACCTCGGCCACGGCCCTGTTGCGGGGAGGCTGCGACGAGGTGGTCGTGGTCGTGGGGGCCTCCGGCCAGCGGGTGCGAGAGGCGCTGGACCGCGCCCTGGCGGGGACACCGGAGCAGGGACGCTGCCGGGTGGTGGTGAACCCCCACTGGGAGACCGGCATGGGGTCCTCCTTCCGGGCCGGCATCGCCGCCGCCGATCGGATCCTGTCCGCACCGGAATCACCGGAATCACCGGAATCACCGGCAGCACTGACAGCACCGGCAGCACTGACAGCACCGGGAGCACCGGACGGTGTGGTCATGCTGGCCCTGGTGGACCAACCGGACATCGGCGCCGCCGTCGTCGCGCACCTCCTGCGTGCCGCCGCCGGGCCGGGCACCGCCGCCGGTCAGACCGCCGGGCGGCGGGTGACGGCGGCCGGTTTCCCGGATGGGCAGGGCCGCCTCGTCCGCGGCCACCCCCTGGTCTTCCCGCTGCACCTGGCCCGGGAGGCCGCCGCCGTGGCGGCGGGGGACGCCGCCGGCCGCGTCTGGCTGCGGGCCCACCCGGAGGCGGTGGAGGTGCTGGACGTGAGCCACCTGGCCACGGGCCGGGACCTGGACACGCCGGCCGACCTGCACCGGTGGACGCGCCTGGAGACCGCGGAGGGGAGCCGGGGTGTCCGAACCTGACGATCTCTGGACCGCCATGGAACCGGTGCTGGAGCAGGGACGGGGCTTCGTGCTGGCCACCGTCGTGGCGACCTCGTCCAGCGCGCCGCGGCCCGTGGGCACGCAGATGGCCGTCCTGGACGACGGCACGGCCGTGGGCAGCCTCTCCGGCGGGTGCGTGGAGGCCGACGTCCACGCCCGGGCCGAGGAGGTGAGGACCACAGGCCGGCCCGTGCTGCAGGACTACGGCTACAGCGACGCGGCGGCACTCGCCATCGGGCTGACCTGTGGAGGATCGATCCGGGTCTTCCTCGAACGGGTCGAGCCGGCCGGCCTGGGCCCTGTCCGCCGCCTCGCCGCCGCCGTCCGGTCCGGCGAACCGGTCGCCTCCGTCACGGCCCTGTCTGGGCCCACGCCCGGGTGGCGCGGCACGGTGACCGGTGGCGACTCGGACTCCGACTCGGACTCCGCCTCGGACTCCGCGTCGGACTCCACCTCAGAGGCCGCCGCGGCCTCAGAGCCGCTGCTCGCCGCCGCCGGAACCCTGCTGCGGGAATCCCGTTCCGGCGTCGTGACCGTTCCCGGCACCGGGGGAGCACCGTCCGGCGACTACTTCGTCCGCAGCCACCCCGGGCCGGCGCGGATGATCGTCTTCGGGTCCAACGCCTTCGCCGCCGCCCTCACCCGGTTGGCCACCATGGTCGGCTACCGCGTCACCGTCTGCGACGCCCGGCCGGCGTTCGCCACCCGGGCGCGGTTCCCCGAGGCCGAGAAGATCGTGGTGCGGTGGCCGCACGAATACCTCGGTGAACTGGACCTCGACCACCGCACGGTCCTCTGCGCACTGACCCATGACCCGAAGTTCGACGACCCGTTGCTGGCACGGGCCCTGCGCTCGCCGGCCGCCTTCGTGGGGGCCATGGGATCGCGGCGGACCAGCGGGGAGAGGCGTGACCGCCTGCGGGAACGGGGCCTCTCGGAGCAGGAGCTGGCGCGGCTGCGTGCGCCCTTCGGCCTGGACCTCGGGGCCGGCACCCCGGAGGAGACCGCGGTGTCCATGATGGCGGAGGTCATCTCCGCCCGGCGCTCCGGGTCGAACCTGCCGCTGCACCAGCTCCGCGGCCCCATCCACCCTTAGGGGCGCGGTCCGGCCAGCGTGCCGGACACCCTGGACAGGGCCCCCTCCAGCGGGCCGCGCCAGCCGAAGCCGCGGAAGAGGGTGCCGACCAGCAGACACCCCACCCAGTAGGCGATGAGCAGGCCGGCGCGCGGCCAGGCCGCCGTGGCCGACTCGAACACGTCCAGGGCCACGAGGTGGCCCACGTACAGCGTCAGCGGCAGGGCCCCGGCGCCGATCAGCGGCATCAGCGGCCAGACCAGCACCCCGCGCGCCACCTGGGTGGCCAGCAGGCAGACCCCCAGCACCATGGCCGAGGTGCCGCAGGTCAGCACCAGGTCCAGGGGCGCCCCGGAGTGCGGCGTCGCCAGGGTGAACCAGACCGGGGAGTGCTGGACCTGTTCGGTGGACAGGCTGGCCCCGGTGAGCAGCTCGGCGGCCAGGGCCCGGCTGTCCGCCCCCGTCCCGGTCGCCAACGCCTCGGCGACCCCCGGCAGGGACTGCAGGCCGCGGGAGAACAGGAACGCCGCCGCAGCCACCGCGGCGCCGCCGACGGCCAGGATCCCCGCCACCGGGAGCCGGTCCAGCCGCAGCCGTCCCAGGAACAACCCGAACAGCACGTAGCCCAGCCACTGCAGCACCGGGTAGTACCCCGTGAACAGCAGGTCCCAGGTCAGCAGCCCGGGCCGGGCGAACAGGTCCATCAGCGTGGGGTTGGACCACAGCCGCCAGCCGTCCACATAGGCGGAGCCGCCGAGCGCCGACTGCATCGCCGCGGACAGCAGGCTGGCGGCCACGGGGGCAAGCAGGATCCAACCGGCCGCCCAGCCGGCCAGAGCCCTGGCCCCGAGGCGCAGGAAGGGCAGAGCCGCCAGGAACAACAGGGCGTAGTGGGCCAGGATGACGGCCACGTTCATGTCCAGGAAGCCGCAGGCCAGCCCGATCACGAAGATCATCAGCGCCCGCACGGCCACCCGACGCCGGTCCCACGCCAGGCGCGGGCCCCGGTGGGGAGCCGCGCGGGATCCCGCGCCGCCGGTCAGCAGCGCCAGCCCCACGCCGGCCAGGGTGGCGAACAGGGCCGAGGACTTGCCGGCGAACACGAGCCCGACGACGGTCGGCTCGGTCCCGTGCGCCGTGACCAGACCTGCCACATGGGTGGCGATCATGCCGAGCAGGGCCAGCCCCCGGGCCGCGTCCACGCCGGGGATGCGGCGTCTCACCGCCTGGGTCTGTGCCATGGGCCACTCCTTGCTCGCCGGCGTGCGCCGGATCCGTACCGCAGGCCATTCTCGCAGGTAGTCTGACCCCATGATCGAGACCCCTGCCGCGCGCCCCGAGACCACCTTCGGCACCGTCGTCCCCGCCATGGTGACGCCGTTCACGCAGGACGGCAGCCTGGACCTGGAGGCCGCCCAGTCCCTCGCGAGCCACCTCGTGGACGAGGGGGCGGACGGGCTGGTCATCACGGGCACCACCGGCGAGACCTCGACCCTGCTGGACGAGGAGAACATCGCCATGTTCGAGGCCGTCGTGGAAGCGGTGGGCGGCCGGGCCAAGGTCATCGCCGGAACCGGCATGAACGACACCGGTCACTCGATGCACCTGTCCCAGCTGGCCGCCAAGACCGGCGTGGACGGGCTGCTGCTGGTCACCCCGTACTACAACAAGCCCAACCAGGCCGGCATCCGGGCCCACTTCGAGACCATCGCCTCCGCCACGGACCTGCCCGTGATGCTCTACGACATCCCGGGCCGGTCCGTCATGCCGATCAACCCGGACACCCTCATCGCCCTGGCGGAGCACCCGAACATCGTGGGGCTCAAGGACGCCAAGGGGGACTTCCAGTCCACCACCCTCGTGGCCGCCCAGACGGACCTGGAGATCTACTCCGGCGAGGACTCCCTGACCATGCCGCTGATGACCCTGGGGGCCGTGGGCGTGGTCTCCGTGACCGCCCACGTGGCCACCGGGCTGTACCGGCAGCTGGTGGACGCCATGAACGCCGGTGACCTGGCCGCGGCGCGCGAGGCGCACTTCCGGCTGGACCCGTACCAGCGCGCCGTGATGACGCACATCCAGGGGGCCGTCTCCTCCAAGCTGATCCTGCACTGGCAGGGCCTGCTGCCGTCCCCGGCGGTGCGGCTGCCGCTCGTGCAGGCCACCGATCAGGAGAAGACCATCATCCGCGCGGACCTCGCGGAAGCCGGACTCACCGTCTAGAAGGGACCGAACCCATGGCCTCAGGGACCCGCCTGTCCACCCCTCCCGCGCTGCAGCCCGGCACCTGCCGGATCGTCCCCCTCGGGGGTCTCGGGGAGGTGGGGCGCAACATGACCGTCTTCGAGCTGGACGGCAAGATCCTCATCGTGGACTGCGGGGTGCTCTTCCCGGAGGAGTACCAGCCCGGCGTGGACCTGATCCTGCCGGACTTCAGCTACCTCGAGGGCCGCCTGCAGGACGTGGTCGGGGTGGTGCTGACCCACGGCCACGAGGACCACATCGGTGCCGTGCCGTACCTGTTGCGGCTGAGGCCGGACATCCCGCTGATCGGCTCCACCCTGACCCTGGCCCTGATCGAGGCCAAGCTGGAGGAACACCGAATCCGGCCCCTCACCCTCGCCGTCACCGAGGGTGACACCGAGTACCTCGGCCCCTTCGCGTGCGAGTTCGTGGCGGTCAACCACTCCATCCCGGATGCCCTGGCCGTGGCCATCACCACCCAGGCCGGCACCATCCTGCACACGGGTGACTTCAAGATGGACCAGCTGCCGCTGGACGGGCGCATCACCGACCTGCGCGCCTTCGCCCGACTCGGTCAGGCGGGCGTGGACCTGTTCCTCACCGACTCCACCAACGCGGAGGTCCCCGGCTTCACCACCACGGAGAAGGAGATCGGGCCGGTCCTGGAGTCCCTCATGGGGCGCGCGTCCCAGCGCGTGATCGTGGCCTCCTTCGCCTCGCATGTGCACCGCATCCAGCAGGTCCTGGACGCCGCACACGCGCACGGCCGCAAGGTCTGCTTCGTGGGGCGCTCCATGGTCCGGAACATGGGGATCGCCGCCAAGCTGGGGTACCTGAACGTGCCGGAGGGCATCCTGGTGGACCTCAAGCAGGTGGACCAGCTGCCGGGGGACCGCGTGGTGCTGATGTGCACCGGCTCCCAGGGGGAGCCCATGGCCGCGCTGTCCCGGATGGCCAACGGGGACCACCGCGTCCAGCTCGAGGCCGGGGACCTCGTCATCCTGGCCTCCTCCCTCATCCCCGGCAACGAGACCTCCGTGTTCCGGGTGGTCAACGGCCTGATGAAGCTCGGCGCGGACGTGGTGCACAAGGGCATGGCCCAGGTCCACGTCTCCGGCCACGCCTCCGAGGGCGAGCTGCTCTACTGCTACAACATCGTCAAGCCCGCCTACGTCATGCCCGTCCACGGCGAGACCCGCCACCTGATCGCCAACGGCCGGATCGCCCAGGCGACCGGCGTGCCGGCCGAGAACGTCCTGCTCACCGAGGACGGCTCCGTGGTGGACCTCGCCGACGGGGTGGCCCGCGTGGTCGGCCAGGTCGAGTGCGGCCTCGTCTACGTGGACGGCTCCTCGATCGGCGAGATCACGGATGCGGACCTCAAGGACCGCCGGGTGCTGGGCGAGGAGGGCTTCATCTCCATCATCTCCGTGGTCAACCGACAGACCGGCACGATCGTCTCCGGCCCGGACATCCACGCCCGCGGCGTGGCCGAGGACGATGCGGTGTTCGACGACGTCAAGCCCAAGATCGCCCGCGCCCTCGAGGAGGCGGTGCAGTCCAACGCGGACCACACCACCCACCAGCTGCAGCAGGTGGTCCGGCGTGTCATCGGCACCTGGGTCAACCGCACCCTGCGCCGCCGCCCCATGATCGTTCCGGTGGTCCTGGAGGTCTGAGGCGCCGCTCCGATCCGAGGGGCCGGAGCAGCAGGCACGGCCGGAACCTCAGCAGGGCGGTGCGGAGCGGGCGGCGAGCGTCAGTACCGCGGCGTCCACCGGTCCACCCGGGCCTTCGGCAGGGCGGTGGTGTAGACCACGGCGGCCAGGATGAAGGCCAGGACGAAGCCGAGCAGGGCCAGACCCAGCTGCTCCTGGCCCGCCGTCGCCGCCGGCCGGCCGAGGGAGGCGGCGACGTTGGCCACCACCACACCCAGCAGCCCGTACCCCGTGCCGAACGCGACCACCACCAGGCCCTTCTCCAGGTCATGCCAGTGGCCGGCCTGCGCGTGCTCACGGGCGAGGAGCCAGCCGACCACGAAGGCGACGGCCGCCGCGGCGAGAGCGACGCTCACCAGTGGCCAGTGCGCGGAGTACTGGGCGTTCCCCCGGCCGTCCACGTGGGAGACCCACAGCAGCGGCATCAGGCCGCTGGCCGCCGCCGCGGCGTAGAGGGCCACCACCAGGGCGACGGCCGCCGCAGGTGCCGTGCGGGTCAGCCCGCGGGTGCGGCGCTGCTCGCCGGCATCCAGGTGACGATCCATCATCCGCTCTGCTCCTCGCGCCGGCCGGAGGGACAGCCCCGGCGCCGCCGGAACTGTCGGCGGAACCCCTGTGTTGGTCACGGACAGGCTACAGGGACGCCGGTACCCTACGTAGCATGGCGACCCGTACTTCCCCGACGCGTTCGCAGTCCACCCGCTCCTCGAGTTCCGCCGCCCGCAAGGGTCCGGCGTCGAAGACCGGGACGTCGACTGCACGCAAACGCACCGCGCCCGAGCCACCGCCCGAGCCGCAGGGCAACCTGTTCGTGCGCGCGCTGCGCGGGTTCTGGATGGCCCTGGCCACGCCCCTCGGCGCCGGGGTACGCAAGATCGGCCGCGACGCGCGGATCGAGCCGGAGGACCGCCGGGACGGCACCGGATTCTTCCTCGTGGTCCTCGCCCTGGTCATCGGCTCCGTCGAGTGGTGGGGCCTGCGCGGCACCCCCGGCTACGGCACCGTGGTCCACCAGGTCGCCGCCGGCACCCTCGGGTGGGCCGCCCTGCTGTTCCCCGCCGTGCTGCTGATCGTCGCCGTCCGGTACTTCCGCACACCCCAGGAGCACCGGGACAACGGCCGTATCACCATCGGCCTGCTGACCCTGACCGTCGGGGCCGCGGGCATCGCGCACCTCGTGGCCGGGCTGCCCACCGTGGCCGAATCCTTCGACGACCTGTTGGCCGGCGGCGGGATCGTGGGCTACCTCGCCACCACCCCGCTGGCCTCCCTGCTCACCCCCTGGCCGGTCTGGGCCCTGATGGTGGTCCTGGTGCTCTTCGGACTGCTGGTGGTCACGGCCACGCCCGTGGGCCAGATCCCGCAGCGCCTGCAGGACGCCTACGCCTGGCTCACCGGCCAGCCCGACGGCGGCGCGGTCACCGAGCGCGCCGGGCGCTCCTCCCGCTCGGCGCGGGCCGACCGGGACGGCGACCCGGACCACGACCAGTCCTACCTGACCGAACACGACCGTCGGCGCCAGGCGAAGGGCGATGACAAGGACGGCCGCAAGCGCGGGCGCAAGGGCCTCAAGCTCTTCGGCCGTGACGCCGAGCAGCCGACCGCGGCCCTGGACCGGGACGGCGAGCCGATCACGGCCACGGAGGCCTACGAGACCGCCGTGATCGACGACGTGGAGACCGACACCTCGGAAGGCGCCGCCACCGCCGCCACCGCCGCCTCGTCCGCCAGCCCCGCCGAGGCCGCCGGACCGGCGATCCCGCCGGGGGTCCGCCGCCCGACCGCCGGGGAACTGGCCATCGCCCGCGCCAAACAGGCCGGTGGGCAGGCAGGCGAGCGGGCCGGCGTCGGGAGCCCTGCGGACCCGTCCGGCGAGGCGCCCGAGGGCGCGGCCGGGCCCGCGACCGAACCGATCGGCACCGTGGCCCCGGCCGCCGCCGTTCCCGCCACCCCCGTTGCCCGGCCGGCGGAGTTGCCGCCGATGCCGGCCCGATCCGAGCAGCTGCACCTGGGTGGGGACATCACCTACACGCTGCCGGAGTCCTCCCTGCTGCCCGCTGGGCCCCCGCACAAGGACCGCACCGAGGCCAACGACGCGGTGGTGGCCGCCCTGACCTCGACCCTGCAGCAGTTCAAGGTGGACGCCGAGGTCACCGGCTTCTCCCGCGGCCCGACCGTCACCCGCTACGAGATCGAGCTGTCACCGGGCACCAAGGTGGAGAAGGTCACGGCCCTGTCCAAGAACATCTCCTACGCCGTGGCGTCCTCGGACGTGCGCATCCTCTCGCCGATCCCGGGCAAGTCCGCGATCGGCATCGAGATCCCGAACGCGGACAAGGAGGTCGTGGCGCTGGGGGACGTGCTGCGCTCCAACGCCGCCCGCAAGACGGACCACCCCATGGTGATGGGTGTCGGCAAGGACGTGGAGGGCGGCTTCGTCATGGCCAACCTCGCCAAGATGCCGCACATGCTCGTGGCCGGTGCCACCGGCGCCGGCAAGTCCTCGTTCGTGAACTCGATGATCACCTCGATCCTGATGCGGTCCACCCCGGACGAGGTCCGTATGGTGATGGTGGACCCCAAGCGCGTGGAGCTCACCGCCTATGAGGGCGTCCCGCACCTGGTCACCCCCATCATCACGAGCCCCAAGAAGGCCGCCGAGGCCCTGCAGTGGGTGGTCCGCGAGATGGACACCCGCTATGACGACCTCGCGGCGTTCGGCTACAAGCACGTGGACGACTTCAACAAGGCGATCCGCGCCGGCAAGGTGAACCTGCCGCCGGACTCCAAACGCGTGCTCAAGCCGTACCCGTACCTGCTGGTGATCGTGGACGAGCTGGCGGACCTGATGATGGTCGCCCCGCGGGACGTGGAGGACGCCATCGTGCGCATCACCCAGCTGGCCCGGGCCGCCGGCATCCACCTGGTGCTGGCCACCCAGCGGCCGTCCGTGGACGTGGTGACGGGCCTGATCAAGGCCAACGTGCCCTCCCGGATGGCGTTCGCCACGTCCTCCGTCACCGACTCCCGCGTGGTCCTGGACCAGCCGGGCGCCGAGAAGCTGCTCGGCCAGGGCGATGCGCTGTTCCTGCCGATGGGCAAGTCCAAGCCCATGCGCGTGCAGGGCGCCTGGGTCAACGAGTCCGAGATCCACGCCGTGGTGGAGCACGTCAAGACCCAGATGACGGCCCAGTACCGCGAGGACGTGGTACCGGAGAAGGCCGAGAAGGTCATCGACGAGGACATCGGCGATGACATGGACCTGCTGCTGCAGGCCACCGAGCTCGTGGTGACCACCCAGTTCGGCTCCACCTCCATGCTGCAGCGCAAGCTGCGCGTCGGCTTCGCCAAGGCCGGCCGGCTCATGGACCTGATGGAGTCCCGCGGCGTGGTGGGCGCCTCCGAGGGGTCCAAGGCCCGCGACGTGCTGGTCCAGCCGGACGACCTGCCGGCCCTGCTGGCCACCATCCGCGGAGACACCCCGCCGGCGCCGGCGCCCAGCGAGGACGCGCCCGAGGCCTACGCCGAGGACGTGGTGCACGCCGAGATCCCGGAACAGTCCGGATCGAGGCCCTCCGACCAGGAGCTCGTGCGCGGCTCCCTGCCGGACGAGGAAGACGCCGGGGACGGCGGCTACGGCCGCGACCTGGTGGCCGACGACCTGTCCGGACGGCCCATGGCGGAGGACTGGTACGACGGCGAGGACGAGGACGGATCCGAGGACGCCTGGGACCTGACCGGCCGCTGAGAACCGTAGACTGCCGCCATGAGTGAGAACTGGAACCTGCCGAACATCCTGACCGGCCTCAGGATCGTCATGGTCCCGTTCTTCATCTGGACGCTCGTGGGCGGGGGCCCCTTCGGCGAGGACTCGATGGTGTTGCGCTGGGTGGCCTTCGGGCTGTTCGCGGTGGCCATCTACACGGACAAGCTGGACGGGGACATCGCCCGGGCCCGCGGCCTGGTGACCAGCTTCGGCAAGATCGCCGACCCCATCGCGGACAAGCTGCTCACCGGCGCTGCCTTCGTGGTGCTGTCCCTGCTGGGCGAGCTGTGGTGGTGGGTGACCGCGCTGATCCTCGTGCGCGAGTGGGGCATCACCCTGATGCGCCTGCTGGTGCTGAAGTACGGCGTGATGCCCGCCTCGAGGGGCGGCAAGCTCAAGACCGTGCTCCAGGCCGGTGCCCTGCTGGCGCTGCTGGCCCCGCTCGGCGCGCTGGTCGGGGACTGGTGGCTCTACGTCGGCTACACGCTCATGGCCGCCGCGCTGGTCGTCACCCTGGTCACCGGGATCGACTACCTGGTCAAGGCCGTCCGGCTGCGCCGATCGGCCCGGGCGGGCGAGCCGAGCCGGTGACCGAGCCGCTGACGGGGCCGCTGTCCGGGCCGAGCACGCCGGGGGAGACGCCGGCCGCCGTCGTGCACGGCCTGATCAGCCGGGGGCTCACGGTGGCCACCGCCGAATCCCTGACGGCCGGGCTGCTCGCGGCCACCCTGGCCGAGGTGCCCGGCGCCTCCGGCACCCTGCAGGGCGGCATCATCGCCTACCAGAACCACGTCAAGACGTCCCTGCTGGACGTGGACGCGGACCTGCTGGCCCGCCACGGGGCCGTGCACCCGGAGGTGGCCCGGCAGATGGCGGAGGGTGCCCGGCGGGCGACCGGGGCCGAGGTGGGCCTGGCGACCACCGGCGTGGCCGGACCGGAGCCGCACCAGGGCCGGCCGGTCGGCACCGTGTATGTGGGCTTGGCCGGGCTGGGCGGACCGGCGGGCCAGGCCCGCGGCGGCGGGGCCGAGGCCGTGCTGCTCCGCCTGGACGGGGGCCGGGAGGCCATCCGACGGGCCACGGTCCTACGGACCCTGCAGGAGGTCCTGGACCGCTGGGTGTGACGTTTGCATCACGGATGTCCCCCGCGCCGTGAGCGCCCTTGCCGCCGGGGGCGAGGTTGTCGGTAGGCTGGGGAACAAAATCCAGGCCCGTCATGGTTGTACACAGCAGTTGGCCTGATCGGCCATTCTCAGGACCCACTCAGGAGAAGACAGTAGACATGATGAAGCATCCGGTCACCGTCCACGGCATCACCCGTTGGCTGGAGACCGGCGACCGCGTTTCCAGCGAAACCCACGAGACCAAGGAGCACGCCGTGCCAGTCCTCCGCCAGGAAATCGGAGACGTCCTGCGTGACGTCCGCCAGCGCCAGCGTCGCACGCTCCGTGAGGTCTCCCACCACGCCCGCGTCTCCCTCGGCTACCTGTCCGAGGTCGAGCGGGGTCAGAAGGAGGCCTCCTCGGAGTTGCTCTCCTCCATCTGCAGCGCGCTGAACGTGCCGATGTCCCTCATGCTCCGCGAGGTCTCGGACCGCATCGCCCTGCAGGAGGGCGTGCACATCCCGGACACCGTCCCCGCCGACCTCGAGAGCTCCTTCGCGGCCGAGGAACTGGCCGCCCGCATCCCGGACGAGGTCCCGGACGAGTTCGGCCAGCTCGCCGGCAGCCACTGAGCAGCCAGCACCAGGACACCGGCACAGCGCCGCGACGGCACGGGCCGCAGACCACACGGTCTGCGGCCCGTTCGCCGTCAGCCTGGTGTCCGCTGTGCGGCTGGGGTACCGGGGCCTTCCGGGGCAGTGGAAGAATGGAACCATGAAGACCAGTGATTTCCGGCGCCTGATGGACGAGGAGTTCGGCCCCGGCAACGCGGGGGTCATCGCGACCTCCCTCGTGCTGCCGACGCTGCAGGTGACGGCCGAGCAGGCGCTCGAGACCGGTGCGGACCCCAAGGCCGTGTGGCTGGACGTCTGTGATCTGCAGGGTGTCCCGGAGTCGCGCCGGCTGGGCCGGGACATCCCCGTGAAGGACGGGGCGGGGGAGTGAACCCGGGACACGCCACGCGTCCGGCGCCCCAGTTCTTCGAAAACATCTTCGAACCGCTGTAAGCTCCTCCACAGGACATCCTCCGGGACGATTCCCGGGCCTGTCATCCACAGCACGAGCGGCGTACCGCTAACGCGTCCGAGGCGTGACGTAGGTTCGTCAGGAAAGCACGGGAACGGCCCACCGGCCGCCCTCCACCAGCACACCTAGGGGTGAATCATGGCGTCAGCCACAGACCGCAACAAGGCTCTGGAAGCCGCACTGGCCCAGATCGACAAGCAGTACGGCAAGGGATCGGTGATGCGTCTGGGGGACGAGGTCCGGGTCCCGATGGAGGTGATCCCCACCGGGTCCGTCGGCCTGGACGTCGCCTTGGGCATCGGCGGCCTGCCGCGCGGCCGTGTCGTGGAGATCTACGGTCCGGAGTCCTCCGGCAAGACCACCGTGGCCCTGCACGCCGTGGCCAATGCCCAGCGCAACGGCGGGATCGCCGCCTTCATCGACGCCGAGCACGCCCTGGACCCGGAGTACGCCAAGAAGCTCGGCGTGGACACGGACGCCCTGCTGGTCTCGCAGCCGGACACCGGTGAGCAGGCCCTCGAGATCATGGACATGCTGATCGGCTCCGGCTCGCTGGACATCATCGTCATCGACTCCGTGGCCGCGCTCGTGCCGCGCGCCGAGATCGAGGGCGAGATGGGAGACAGCCACGTCGGCCTGCAGGCCCGGCTGATGTCCCAGGCGCTGCGGAAGATCACCGGCCGGCTGGCCCAGAGCAAGACCACCGCCATCTTCATCAACCAGCTGCGTGAGAAGATCGGCGTGTTCTTCGGCAGCCCCGAGACCACCACCGGCGGCAAGGCCCTGAAGTTCTACGCCTCCGTCCGGATCGACGTCCGCCGCATCGAGACGCTCAAGGAGGGCGGCCAGCCCGTCGGCAACCGCACCCGCGCCAAGATCGTCAAGAACAAGATGGCCCCGCCCTTCAAGCAGGCCGAGTTCGACATCATCTACGGCGAGGGGATCTCCCGTCAGGGTGCACTCATCGACATGGGCGTGGACGAGGGCATCGTCAAGAAGTCCGGCGCCTGGTTCACCTATGACGGCGACCAGCTCGGGCAGGGCAAGGAGAACGCCCGCCGGTTCCTCAAGGACAACCCGGACCTGGCCGACGAGATCGAGACCCGCATCCTCGAGAAGCTCGGCATCGGCGTGGCCCCCGAGGGCGAGGACGAGGGCGGCGAGCCGCAGCTGCGCGCCGTCTCCGGCAACACCCCGGCCTGATGTCACCCCGTCACCTCCGCGCGGTCCCGGACGTCCCCGAGCACCTCGCGGCAGACCCGGAACCGGCCGCCGCGGAGGTGGCCCGGACCATCGTGCTGCGCCAGCTCACGGGGTCCCCGAAGTCCCGCCGGCAGCTCGAGGAGAAACTGGCGGAGAAGGACGTGCCCGCGGACGTGGCAGCCGCCGTCCTGGACCGGATGGAGGACGTCCGGCTCGTGGACGACACCGCGTACGCGGAGGACTTCGTGCGCACCCGCCAGCGCACCAAGGGCCTGGCCCGCGGTGCCCTGCGCCGGGAGCTGGCGCAGAAGGGCGTCAGCGGCGAGGCAGCCGAACACGCGCTGGAGGCCATCAGCGAGGACACGGAGCGCGAGGCCGCGGTGGAACTCATCGAGCGCAGGCTGCGCGGGCGCCCGGTGCCGACCGGGACGGACGCCGAGTCACGGGCCGAACGGGACAAGGCGGTCCGCCGCCTCGCCGGGATGCTCGCCCGCAAGGGCTACCCGCCGTCGATGGCGCTCGGCGTGGTCAAGGATGTGCTCGGTGGGACCGAGGACGACTAGGATGCTGCGGTGACTTCCGTGCCCCAGAGACTCGACGACCGGACGTACCAGGTCCGCACCTTCGGCTGCCAGATGAACGTGCACGACTCCGAACGGATCTCCGGGCTGCTGGAGGACGCCGGCTACGTGCAGGCGCTGGAGAGCTCCGAGCCGGACCTGGTGGTGTTCAACACCTGCGCCGTCCGCGAGAACGCCGACAACAAGCTCTACGGCAACCTCGGCAACCTGCGCGCGGTCAAGGACGGCCACCCCGGCATGCAGATCGCCGTGGGCGGCTGCCTGGCCCAGAAGGACCAGCAGACGATCCTGGACAAGGCCCCCTGGGTGGATGTCGTCTTCGGTACCCACAACATCGGCTCCCTGCCGGTGTTGCTGGAACGATCCCGGCACAACCAGCAGGCCGAGCTGGAGATCCTCGAATCCCTCGAGACCTTCCCCTCCACCCTGCCCACCAAGCGCGACTCCGCCTCCTCGGGCTGGGTGTCCATCTCGGTGGGCTGCAACAACACGTGCACGTTCTGCATCGTCCCGGCCCTGCGCGGCAAGGAGAAGGACCGCCGCCCCGGGGACATCCTCGCCGAGGTGCAGGCCCTGGTGGACGCCGGGGCCGTGGAGGTCACCCTGCTCGGGCAGAACGTGAACACCTACGGCGTGGAGTTCGGGGACCGGGGCGCCTTCGCCAAGCTGCTGCGCGCCTGCGGGGAGATCGAGGGGCTGGAACGCGTCCGCTTCACCAGCCCGCACCCGGCCTCGTTCACGGACGACGTCATCGACGCCATGGCCCAGACGCCCAACGTCATGCCCCAGCTGCACATGCCCCTGCAGTCCGGCTCGGACCGGGTACTCAAGGACATGCGGCGGTCCTACCGCTCGAAGCGCTTCCTGGGGATCCTGGACACCGTGCGCGAGCGGATGCCCCACGCCGCCATCACCACGGACATCATCGTGGGGTTCCCCGGGGAGACCGAGGAGGACTTCCAGGACACCCTGCGCGTGGTGGAGGCCTCCCGCTTCTCCTCGGCCTTCACCTTCCAGTACTCCATCCGCCCGGGCACCCCGGCCGGTGAGATGGAGGACCAGGTCCCCAAGGCGATCGTCCAGGAACGCTTCGAGCGGCTCACCGCCCTGCAGGACCGCATCAGCGCCGAGGAGTCCGCCGCGCTCGTGGGCACCCGGCAGGAACTGCTCGTCACCGGGCAGTCCGGCTCCAAGGACGCCACCACCGGCCGGCTCGCCGGGCGGGCCCCGGACCACCGCCTCGTGCACTTCAGCGTGCCGGACGGCGCCGAGACGCCCCGCCCCGGTGACTTCGTGACGGTCACCGTCACGCAGTCCCACCCTTACTTCCTCATCGCCGACCCCACCCCGGGCGACCCCGAGGGCTACGTGCTGCGCCGTTCGCGTGCCGGGGACGCCTGGGACCGCGCACAGGCCGACTCCTGTGGGGTGACCACGGCCGGCGCAGCCGCCGGGGCCGCCGGCGCCGGCGTGAGCCTGGGCATGCCCACCCTGCGCCCCGCGTGAGCACCTCATGACCACCGTGGGCGGCGACCCCCACCGCGAACCGGTCGTGGCCGTCGTCGGGCCCACCGGCACCGGCAAGTCCGAGCTGGCACTGGACCTGGCGGAACGCCTGGGCGGGGAGATCGTCAACACGGACGCCCTGCAGTTCTACCGCGGCATGGACATCGGCACGGCCAAGGTGCCCGAGGCCGCCCGGCGCGGGATCCCGCACCATCTCCTCGACGTCCTGGACGTGACCGAGGAGGCCTCCGTGGCCCACTTCCAGGGGCAGGTCCATGCGGTGATCGAGGACATCCAGTCCCGCGGGCTGCGACCGGTGCTCGTGGGCGGCTCGGGACTCTACGTCCGGGCGGCCCTGGACGAGCTGGAGTTCCCGCCCACGGACCCGGAGGTGCGGGCCGGCTTCGAGGAGCTGGGAGAGCGGATCGGGGTGGAGGGCCTCCGGGCGGAGCTGGCCCGCGTGGACCCGGCCAGCGCGGCGCGGCTGGCCGACGCCCGGCGGATGGTCCGGGCCCTGGAGGTCCATCGGATCACCGGCCGGACCTTCACCTCTTACATGCCGCAGCGGGTCCACCTGCGGCCCACCGTGCAGATCGGGTTGGACCTGGACCGGGCCGTGCTGTACGAGCGGCTGCGCGCCCGCGTGGTGGGGATGTCCGAGGCGGGCCTGCTGCAGGAGGTGCGTGCGCTGGACGCCGCCGGGCTGCGGCGCGGCCGGACGGCCTCCCGCGCGATCGGATACGCCCAGTTCCTCGCCGTGCTGGACGGGACGTCGGACCTGGAGACGGCGCTGGAGGACACCGCCACGGCCACCCGGCGCTTCGCCCGGCGCCAGCTCACCTGGTTCCGGGCCGACCCGCGCATCACCTGGTTCGACGCCGCCGCCCCCTCGCTGGCGGATGCGGTGCGGGCGCAACTCTAGACTGGAGCCATGACCCTGCCGATCGCCCGGGACCTCGACCGCCTGCGCACCGCGCTCGACCAGTTGTCCGGACTGACCTATACCAAGGGCCACGGCACCGGCAACGACTTCGTGCTCGTAGCCGACCTCGACGGCGAGACAGAACTGTCCCCGGACCACGTCGAGGCCCTGTGCGACCGCCACCTCGGGGTGGGGGCCGACGGCCTGATCCGGGTCGTCGAGTCGAGACATCTCATCGAGGGGCGGGACCTGCTCGCCGAGCACCCCGAGGCCACCTGGTTCATGGACTACCGCAACGCCGACGGATCCCTCTCCGAGATCTGCGGCAACGGGGTCCGCGTCTTCGTGCACTACCTGCGCAGGCGCGGACTCGTCCACCTGGAGCCGGGGCAGGCGCTGACCATCGGCACCCGCGCCGGCCTGCGCACGGTGGACCGTCTGGCGGACGGATACTCGGTGGACATGGGTCCGTGGTCCTACCTCGACCCCGAACTGGCCGAGGAGCGTGCCTCGGACTCACTCGTGCTGGCCGCGGGACTGGCAGACCCCCGGCCCGCCCTGAGCCTGTCGCTGGGCAACCCCCACACCGTGGTGGCGCTGTCCGAGGAGGCGGAGCTGCAGGAGGTGGACCTGACGCGGGCGCCGAACGTGGATCCGGTGCCGCCGAACGGCAGCAACGTCGAGTTCGTGGTCCCCGCCGACCCGCTGTTCTACGAGGGGGTGGGCCGCGTGCAGATGCGCGTGCACGAGCGGGGTGTGGGGGAGACGCTGTCCTGCGGCACCGGGGCCTGCGCCGCCGCCACCGCGGTCCGGCTGTGGGCAGGGGACCAGGACGCACTGCGGTGGAGCGTGGGCCTGCCCGGGGGCACCCTGGGGGTCGAGTTCCGCCCGCAGCCCGACGGCTCGGAACGCGTCGTCCTGTCCGGGCCGGCCGTGCTGGTCTCCGACGGCACGGTGGTGTGACGGCTCACCCGGTCGGTGGGTCACCCATCGAGAACTCGGTGACCTGGCCGTAGTGCTCACCGGCAGATCGGATCCAGACGGTCAGCTCGCCGGCGTCCAGCGCCTCGTCCAGCACGGGAACCTGCAGCTCTCGTGGAGCCAGGTCTGCTGTGCAGGGACCGTGCGTCGCCGCCGGATCGGTCAGCACGACCTGCTGGATGCCGTCTTCGCGGACCGAGAGGTCCTCGACCAGGACCGGGCAGCTCGAACTGCCGAAGGTCGTCAACACCAGCATGTCGGGCCGGGCCCACTGCAGCATCGGGCCGAACTGGTCATCGGGACGAGCACCCCCGGACAGCCGCTCGGCCACCGTCCCCTGCTCCGAGACGTCGACGTGCGCGATGACCTCGGGCACGTCGTCGTCCGCGCCGCCGCAACCGCTCAGCGCCAGGGCGGAGAGGGCCAGGACGCCGGCCGTCGACCGGCGGATCCGTGGGGACATGAGGGCCTCCTGAGGTACGTTGCTGCGCTGAGCATAGGCCGCCTCAGTCGCGTTCGACCAGCAGTATCCTGAAACCCTTCTCCGTGGCGTGCCGGGAGGCGGTGAACCGGCCCGGATGGCGTTCCTCCAGCGCGGTGCGGATCCACGGCAGCAGCGAATCGGCGCCGAGGTTCTTCTGCACCACCAGGAACGCCTGGCCACCCGGTGCCAACCGCGGCAACCAGTGCAGCAGGATCGCGTGCAGCGCCTCCTTGCCCACCCGGATGGGGGGATTGGACCAGATCAGGTCGAAGGTGGCCTCTTCCGGGACCTCCTCGGGGCGGTAGACCGTGAGGTTCTCCACGCCCAGCGCCGCGGCGTTGTCCCGGCACAGCTGGGCCGCTCGGTCATTGACCTCGACGGCGGCCACCTCCGCCGCGGGCCTGGCCAGCCCCAGCGTGAGCGCCAGCGGCCCCCAGCCGCAGCCGATGTCCAGGAAGGATCCGGACTCCGGTGGTGGGGGCACCGTGCGCAGCATGGCGGCGGTGCCCTTGTCGATCCCGTCCGGGGAGAAGATGTGGTTGGCGGTCTCCACGGCCACGGAGCGACCGGCCAGGGTGACCTCGAGCCGGCGCCGGTGCTCGGGGCCGACCGGCTCGGCGGAGAAGTAGTGCGCGGAATCCATCACGGCCCGATGCTACTTGACACCGCGCCTATACTGGATGCATGTGGATTTTCCTGCGCTGATTCCGGACCCGGTCCTCCCCGCCCTGCCGCGGGTCGAGGCGTCCTGAAGCCACCCACCCCCGATGCACCTGATTCCTCCGCGCGCCCTGGCGCGCCCCCATGACGTATGAAGGAGGCCCACCGTGGCCCCGACCCCGCCTGTCCACAACGGCTCCCCGGACCCCACCGGCAGCGCCGCCAACGATTATCCTAGAGACCACGCATCTTCCAAGGAGACCATGACCGAGAATCCCCAGCACGGGAACCAGAACACCCCCGGACCGGATGAGACCCAGATCCAGGGTGTCATCGACCGGATCCTCGCCGCGGACGCGGCCAGCGCCGCCAAGGACGCGCCGGGCTCCGGACGGGCCCAGGCCCTGTCGGCCGGCGGCGACGGGCACACCGACGCGGACGGCGAGCAGTTCGACCTCGCCGAGCGGCAGGCCCTCCGGCGCGTCAACGGGCTGTCCACCGAGCTCGAGGACATGTCGGAGGTCGAATACCGGCAGCTGCGGCTGGAACGCGTCGTGCTGGCGGGACTGTTGATGGAGGGCACGGCGCAGGACGCCGAGAACTCCCTGCGCGAGCTGGCGGCCCTGGCCGAGACCGCCGGTTCCGAGGTCCTGGACGGCGTCATCCAACGTCGCCACCTGCCGGATCCGGCGACCTTCCTGGGTAAGGGCAAGGCCGAGGAGCTGCGCGGGATCGTCGCCATGACCGGCGCGGACACGGTGATCATCGACTCCGAGCTCGCCCCCTCCCAGCGCCGCGCGCTGGAGGACGTGGTGCGGGTCAAGGTGATCGACCGCACGGCGCTGATCCTGGACATCTTCGCCCAGCACGCCCAGTCCCGCGAGGGGCGTGCCCAGGTGGAGCTCGCGCAGCTCGAGTACCTGCTGCCGCGCCTGCGCGGTTGGGGTGAGTCCATGTCCCGCCAGGCCGGTGGCCGGGCCGCCGGCGGTGAGGGGATCGGCTCTCGCGGTCCCGGTGAGACCAAGATCGAACTGGACCGCCGCCGCATCCGGACCCGGATGGCCAAGCTGCGCCGCGAGATCTCGGCCATGAAGCCGGCGCGGGAGACCAAGCGGGCCAACCGGCGTCGGAACCGGGTGCCCTCCGTGGCGATCGCCGGCTACACCAACGCGGGCAAATCCTCGCTGCTCAACCGCCTGACCCATGCGGGCGTCCTGGTGGAGAACGCGCTGTTCGCCACCCTGGACCCCACCGTGCGCAAGTCCGTCACCCCGGACGGCATCGGCTACACGCTCTCGGACACGGTCGGCTTCGTGCGTTCCCTGCCCACCCAGCTCGTCGAGGCCTTCCGCTCCACCCTGGAGGAGGTGGGGGACGCTGACGTGATCCTGCACGTGGTGGACGTCTCGCACCCGGACCCCGAGGGGCAGATCGCCGCGGTGCGCTCCGTGCTCGCCGAGGTGGATGCGCGCCGGATCCCGGAGATCATCGTGTTGAACAAGGCGGACGCCGCGGACCCGCTGGTGGTGGCGCGGCTCCGCCAGCGCGAGCCACGGTCCGTGGTGGTCTCGGCCCGCACCGGCGAGGGGATCGCGGACCTGGAACGTGCCATCTCGGACGCGATCCCGCGGCCGAACGTGGCACTGGACCTGCTCATCCCGTTCACCGACGGGGACGTGGTCTCGCGGCTGCACTCACCGGATGCCGACATCATCTCGGAGACCTACGAGGCCGAGGGCACGCGGATGCGCGTCCTGGTCCGGGAGGACATCGCCGAGGACCTGCGTCGTTTCGCGGTGGACGGGGCATGACACAGACGGTCCAGGACACCGGACAGGAGGCGGCCGAGCCCCGTTCCGACGCCGAGCGTGAGGCACTGCGCCTGCTGGACGCCGCGGTCGAGGCGACCGGGGGCCAGCGCCGCGAGGGCCAACGGCGCATGGTGGTGGAGGTCGCACGGTCCCTGGAGACCGGCCGGCACCTGCTGGTGCAGGCCGGCACCGGAACGGGCAAGTCGTTGGCGTACCTGGTGCCCGCGCTGCAGCACGCGCTGGCGGCGGAGCGACCCGTGGTGGTGGCCACCGCCACGCTGGCGCTGCAGTCACAGATCATGCGCCGCGACGCGCCGAAGCTGCTCGAGGCGCTGGCGGGAGAGCTGCCCCGGCCCATGGACGTGGCCCTGGTCAAGGGGCGGTCCAACTACCTGTGCCGGCACAAGCTCGAGGGCGGTTTCCCCGAGGAGGAGGGCCAGGCGCTGTTCGGCCTGGCGGACGACGGCGAGATGCTGGCCGGCGCGGACGGCAACCCGACGAGCCCCCTGGGACGCGAGGTGCTCCGTCTGCGGGAGTGGGCAGAGGAGACCGAGACCGGGGACCGGGACGACCTCGATCCCGGGGTCACGGACCGCGCCTGGCGCCAGGTGTCCGTGTCCGCGGTGGACTGCCTCGGCGCGCAGAAGTGTCCGATGGCGGCCGAGTGCTTCTCCGAGAGGGCCCGCTCCGAGGCCGGCGAGGCCGATGTGGTGGTCACCAACCACGCCATGCTCGCCATCAGCGCCTTCGAGGGGCTGGCCGTGCTGCCCGAGTTCGACGCCGTGGTGGTGGACGAGGCCCACGAGCTCCAGGACCGGGTGACGGGTGCGGTCACCGGTCAGCTGTCCGGCGCCATCGTGCAGGCGGCCGCCTCCTCGGCCCGCAAGCACACCGCGGTCGCCGTCGAACCGCTCATGCAGTCCGGCGTCGGCCTGGACGCCGCCTTCACCGCGACGCCCACGGGGCTGATCCCGCGCGGGCCGGACGAGGTCCAGCTCAGTGCCCTCAGCGCCGTGCGGGACGCCGCCCGGCAGGCCTTGAGCGACTCCAAGCCGAGCGGCGGTTCCGATTCCTCCGCCGACGGCGGGCGTCAGATGGCCCGGTCCCGGCTGCAGGAGGTCCTGGAGGTGGCCGAGCGCATGCTGGAGGCCGTCCCGGAGACGAGCCACCCCGAGGTGCTGTGGGCCTCCCGGCCGGGGCACTTCGAACCGGGGACGGGGTGGATCCCTGGGGACGAGACCGCGCCCCCCGTGCTCTACGTCGCGCCGCTGTCCGTGGCGGGAAAGCTCCGGGAGGGCCTCTTCGGGCAGGCCACCACCGTCATGACCTCGGCGACGCTGGCCATCGGTGACTCCTTCCAACCGGTCGCGGGGGCGGTGGGCCTCCTGGGGGAGAGCGCTCCGGCGTGGAACGGCCTGGACGTGGGCAGCCCCTTCGACTACGCCCGGCAGGGCGTGCTCTACGTGGCCCGGCACCTGCCGAAGCCCGGGCGGTTCGCCTCACCGGAGAGCTATGACGAGCTGGAGCAGCTGCTGCGTGCCTCAGGCGGTGGGGCCCTGTGCCTGTTCTCCTCCAAGCGCGCCGCTGAGGACGCCGCGGCGGAGATGAGGACCCGGCTGGGACCGACCCCCACCATCCTGTGCCAGGGGGACACCACCCTGACGGCGCTCGTGCGGCAGTTCGCCACGGAACCGGACACCTGCCTGTTCGGGACGATGAGCCTGTGGCAGGGGGTGGACGTCCCGGGGGCGGCCTGCCGACTGGTGGTCATCGACCGGATCCCCTTCCCCCGGCCGGACGACCCCCTGGCGACGGCCCGGTCCCGGGACATCAGCCGCCACGGGGGCAACGGCTTCATGGCCGTCTCCGCCTCCCACGCGGCGGTGCGCCTGGCCCAGGGGGCCGGGCGACTGATCCGGACGGCCTCGGACCGGGGCGTGGTGGCCGTGCTGGACTCGCGGCTGGCCACCGAACGCTATGGATCGTTCCTGCGGTCGACCCTGCCGGAGTTCTGGCCCACCACCGATCCGGCCGTGGTGCGGGGCGTGCTGGAGCGGTTGAAGGCGGCCTAGCGACACGGCCCGGGCGGTACGCCTAGCGGGCGAGGATCTCCAGGGCCTCCACGGTGCGCAGGCCCCGCCACTCGAGCCCCTGGGCCGGGCACCAGGCGGGCCAGTCCACGGTCCACCCGCCGTCGGCCCGTTGGCCCGAGACCAGCCAGCGGCGATCCCGCTCCGCCAGCCCCTCCGGGGCCAGCCGAGGCGGCAGGTCGCTGGGGAACGGGACGGTCCACGGGTTGTGGAGGAGATCGACGGCGTGGATCCTCTCGTCCTGTGCGCCACCCGGCACCCGGAGCGCGCCGTCGGCGCGCAGCCGGGCGCCCAGGCCGCTGAGGACCGGGTGGCCAGAGGGGTCCTGGCTGCCCTCGGCCGCCAGGAAGCGGACGGCGTACTTCGCCTCGTAGGCGGGCAGGTCCCGGGCCGGCGACTGCCGGTGGTCACCGAACGTCGACAGCCGCAGCCGGCACCAGTCCGCTGCGGCCTCGGCCCAGCCGCCGTCGAACCCTGTCAGCCGCGCGGCGGCGGAGAACCCGTAGGTCAGGTGGGAGCCGCCGGGGGCGGGCTGGACCCACGGGGCGTGGGGCCACTCGAGCGAGGGGTCCGTGACGAACGGGACGGAACCGTCCACGGCCGAGATCGAGGCCGCCCACTCCAGCCCCGAGCGCACCCACGGGTGGTCGGGGAGGTCCCAGGAGGCCAACAGGTCGAGGGCCGCCAGCGTGGACAGCGGCTCACTGTGCGGCGAGCGGACGTCCGGCTCCAGGCCGTGTCCGAAGCCGCCATCCGGATTGCGGTAGGCCCCCAACGCGGCCAGGACGCCGTCGAGGCCGCCGCCGTGCAGCAGCAGGCTGATCCGGCGGCGCTCCAGCAGGCGCCCGTGCGTCACCACGAACTCCTCGGCGTCCGCCGCCCGGACCCCCGGCGGGAAGGGGCGGTGGTTCACGGTCCTCAGAGCGCCCGGAGGACCGTGACGACCTTGCCCATGATGGTGGCCTCGTCCCCGAGGATGGGCTCATAGGCCGAGTTCTGCGGCAGCAGCCACGTGTGGCCGTCCCGCTGCCGGAAGGTCTTCACCGTGGCCTCGTCGTCCAGGAGTGCGGCCACGATGTCCCCGTTGTGCGCGTTGTTCTGCTGGCGCACCACCACCCAGTCACCGTCGCAGATCGCAGCGTCCACCATGGAGTCGCCGGACACCTTGAGCATGAACAGCTCCCCCTCGCCCGTGAGCTGGCGAGGCAGCGTCATGACGTCCTCGACCTGCTGGTCGGCGAGGATCGGCCCACCGGCGGCGATCCGGCCCACGAGGGGGACCGGGACCGCGTCGCCCTCCGCGGCACCCGTATGCAGGGTGGTCACGGGGGCCCCCGGCGACTCGCGGGGGAGGGCGGCCACGTCGGCCGTGAGGGGGGAGCCGTTCTCGTCGAGCAGGACCTCCATGGCCCGCGGGCGGCCCGGATCCTTGCGGATGTAGCCCAGCTTCTCCAGCTGGCCCAGCTGGTGGGTGACCGAGGAGAGCGAGGCCAGGCCCGCGGAATCCCCGATCTCCCGCATGGAGGGCGGGTAGCCGCGCTCGGCGATGGCCGTGCGGATCGAGGCGAGGATGGTGCGCTGCCGCGCCGTCAGGGGGCGGGCGTCCGTGACGTGCTGCGGGTCCGGGGCTGGAGTGGGGTTCCGGGGGGCCATTCGACCATCCGTTCTTATCGTGTCCGTCGGTCTGGGTGGACTGCTTCCAGGTTGATCACTGGTTCCGACGGTACCGGAACCAGGGGGTCGATTCAAAGGTATGTTCGAATTTTTCTTGGCGTGTTTCGAACGGACGTGCTAGACATGGGGTCGAAGCACTCGAACACGCGTTCTATGGCCCGGAGGTCCGGGCGGAGAGGCAGAAGAGCATGAGCACTGCAGCATCACCACAGATCCGCACCGCCGGCTCGGCCGGATTCCACCTGAACCGTCGTGGCCGTTTCCTTTTCGTCGGCTTTCCCGTCCTCGTCCTGGCGGTGTTGGCCGCTGCCGCCGCCGTCTTCTTCGGGGTGAACGGCATGGCTCCGGCCGCGGCATCGGACGAGCGTCCCATCGGCACCGTGCACTCCGTGACCGTGGGCTATGGAGACACCCTGTGGAGCATTGCCGGCCGGTCGGCGCCGGATGCCTCCCGCAACGAGACGATCCTGCGCATCGGCGAGCTCAACAGCCTGGACGGTGCTGACCTCCAGCCGGGTCAGGTCCTCTTCGTCCCCACCGCCGGATGACGTCCGGCCGTTGAGAAGCCGGTAGTCTGGACTGGGTCCGTCGAGTGACGGACCGCCAGTATCACGGGGGCAGCATGGGGATCGACCGGCGGCGCATGAAGCGGGCGACCGCTCCCGTCGCCTTCTCCGCGATCGGCGCCGTGGTCGCCACCGGCGCATTCCTCTATCCCGGATTCGACACCGCCGATCTCGACCTGCACGACGCCGGCGTCTGGGTCACGCACCACAGCGGCGGCTACGTGGGCCACCTGAACCATGAGTCGCAGATCCTGGACGGCGGATTCCGGCCCCCCGGAAAGGACTTCCAGCTCCATCAGGAGGGTGCCACCGCCCTGATGCTGGACCCCGCGTCGGGAGCGCTGACCGGCATCGACACGGCGTCGATGGCGGCCGGGGACCAGGTCATGGTGCCGGCGGCCCAGGACTTTGCCCTGGGTGGCGGGATCATATCCGTGAACAACCCCGAGGAGGGGACGGTCTTCGCGGGGACCGCGGACCCGGCCCCCCAATGGCCCACCGACGAGCCCCTCTACGAGGCCGAGGGCGGCGTCGCCTCGACCACCTCGGGCAGCGGCGAGGTGCTGGTCGCCGACCTCGCCGGAGAGCAGATCGTGCGTTTCGGTGCCGAGGAGGGCGGAGCGGCGTCCGCGCTCGTGGAGACCGGACGCGAGTCATTGGACGGCCTGTCGGCCCTGACCGATCCGCAGCTCGTGGCGGTGGGGGACCGTCCCGTGGTCGTGGACTCCGAGTCGGGGACGGTGAGCTGGCCGGGCCGGTCCGTCCAGGACGAGCGCCTGGTGGGTGCGGTGCCCCAGCCCTCTGGCCCCGCCGCCGATGAGATCGCCCTGTCCACCCCGCGGGACCTCGTGACCGTGGACCTCTCCGGTGGTCAGGTCCACTCCCTGCCCCTGGCGCCGCCGGAGGATCCCGCCGCGGGATCCACCGCTCCGGCGGGATCCTCGGGTGAGGCCGGTACCACGGTTCCCGTGCGGGTCGGCGGGTGCTTCCATGCTGCCTCGGCGGTGACGGGACACTACCTGCAGGATTGTGCGGGCCAGGCGCAGGACCAGATAGTGCCGATCCCGGACCTCAAGGGTGGTTCGCAGCTGGTCTTCCGGGTCAACCGCGACCAGGTGGTGCTCAATGACACGGAGTCCGGCACCAACTGGATGGTCCTGGACCAGATGAAGGTGGTGGCCAACTGGGACGACCTCGAGCCGCCGAAGGGCGAGGGCGAGGAGAAGGAAGAGGAGTCTGACGAGGTCACCCAGCAGACCGCGCTGCCCGAACGGCAGGAGGAGAACCGTCCACCCGTGGCCGTTGACGACAGTTTCGGGGTCCGCCCGGGGCGGACCACCCAACTGCCGGTCCTGTTCAACGACTCGGACCCGGACGGTGATGTCCTGACCGCCTCACTGGACAGCGAGCAGCCGTCCGTGGGCACGGTGCAGGAGATCATCGACGGGATCGGGTTGCAGATCGTCGTGCCGGAGTCGGCCAGCGGACGGGCCCAGATCACCTACGTGGCGGACGACGGCCGAGGTGGCACGGACTCCGCCCGGGTCTCCCTGCGGGTGGTCCCGGACATCGAGAACACCGCACCGAGGCAGGAACGGACCCCCGTGCTGCGCGTGCCGGCCGGCGAGTCCGTGACCAGTCAGGTGCTGACCGACTGGATCGACCCGGACGGCGACGACCTCCAGCTCGTCGGCGCGCTGGCCGAGGAGCCGGACTCGGTGCGGATCAGGCCGGACGGCACCCTGACCTTCCAGGACAACACGGGTGAGGCCGGCCGGAAGGAGCTGGCGATCACGGTCTCCGACGGCCGCGAGTCCGCCCCCGGCACGGTCCAGGTCGACGTCCTTGAGCGGGGCTCGGTCCATCCACCGATCACCCAGGCCGACCACGTCACCGTGCCGGCCGGGCAGGACATCACGTTCTCACCCCTGCAGAACGACACCGACCCGCTCGGCGGGCAGCTCAGGCTCGCCCACGTGGGACCCGTCGCGAACGCCGAGCTCGACTACTCCACGTCCGGTGGCTCGGTGTCCTGGTACTCGGAGACTCCCGGCACGTACTACGTGGAGTACCTGGCCGCCAACGACTACGACTCGGCCCCCGGCCTGATCCGCGTCGACGTGGTCGAGCCGGAGGACGGCGCGGGTCTGCCGGTCGCCGTCCGGGACATCGCCCTGCTGCCGGCCGGTGGTCAGACGCTCGTCAACGTCCTGGGCAACGACACCGATCCCAGCGGGGGCGTCCTCGTGGTGCAGGGCGTCGGGGAGGCGACCGCCGAGTCCGGAGCCCCGGCGCCGCTGAAGATGGCGGTCGAGGACCTGAACCATATCCGGGTCGTGGACACCGGGGGCATGACCGGACCGGCCACCTTCACCTACCTGGTGTCCAACGCCGAGGGCACCTCCGAGGGCGAGGTGACGGTGATCCCGCTGCCCGAGCCGGAGGTGATGCAGCCTCCCGTGGCCGTGGCGGACGCCGCCACGGTGCGGGTGGGTGACGTGGTCACCATCGACGTCCTGGCCAACGACTCGCACCCCAACCAGGAACAGCTCACGCTGGAACCCGTCCTCGACCGCCAGGCGGCCGACGGGAAGGGCATCGGCTTCGTCTCCGACGGCAAGGTCCGCTTCCGTGCCGGTGACGAACCCGGTCGGGTCACCCTGGCCTACACGGTGCGGGCCCCGGACGGTCAGGAGGCCTCGGCGACCGTGGACCTCACCCTGACGGCGATGGACCGGGAGGCCAACAACCCGCCGGTGCCGTCCTCCGTCTCCGCCCGCGTGCTGGTGGGTGAATCCGTGGCGGTCCCCATCCCGCTGGACGGCATCGACCCGGACGGCGACTCGGTGACCCTGCAGGGGGTGCAGTCCCCGCCGAGCCAGGGGTCCGTGCGGATGGAGAAGGGGCAGCTGATCTACACCGCCTCGGACGCGGCCACGGGATCGGACTCCTTCACCTACGCGGTCGCCGACCGGCTGGGGGCCCAGGCCACGGGCACCGTGACCATCGGGATCGCCGCACCACTCAACACGAACCACCCGCCGGTGGCCCTGGACGATTCCGTCCACGTGCGGCCGGGCCGGACCTTCACCACCAACGTGCTCTCCAACGACGCCGACCCGGACGGGGACGAGGTGACCCTCGTGCAGGACCGGTTCACCTCCAGCCAACCGGAGGTGCCGGTGGACATCGTGGACGGACGGGTCCGCGTGGTGGCCCCGCAGACCGAGGGCTTCCTGAACATCGGGTACACGATCACGGATCCGGCCGGCGCCACAGCCACGGCCAACCTCTCGATCCGCGTCGACGAGCAGGCACCGCTGATGCCACCCGTCGCCCGCGACGACCTCGTGGGGGCGGAGGAGATCAACGGCAGGGAGGAGGTCTCCGTCTCCGTGCTGGACAACGATGAGGACCCGGACGGCGCCGTGGAGGACCTCGAGCTCGCCCTGGACGAGGCCGCCACTGCGGACGGCGCACGGGTGGACGGCACGCACCTGGTCATCCCGGTCCGGGACGCAGCACAGGTCCTCATGTACACCGTCACCGACATCGACGGGGGCATCGGCCGGGCCTTCGTCTTCGTGCCCGGCAACGACCACCGCGCACCGTGGCTGACCACCGGCGAGCCGCTGCGCGTCATGGCGGGCGAGGAGCTGCGGGTCGAACTCACGGACCACATCGGCGTGCGGGAGGGCCGGACGCCGCGGCTCACGGGAGACTCCGCTGCCTCGGCCACCCCGACCTCCGCCGCCTTCGCCGTCTCCTCGGCCACGGAGGTCCGCGTCACGGCGCCGGCGGACTACGCCGGAGGAGCCTCGGTCAACGTCACCGTCACGGACGGCGAGAGCGGTTCGGACCCCAACGGCCTGGTCTCCACCCTGTCCATACCGATCCAGGTGGAGCCCCGCCCGGAGGAGAACAACCCACCCACCGCCCGGTCCAGTTCGATGCAGATCGAACAGGGCGGGGACCCGGTCAGTCTGGACCTGGCCCCGCTGGCCTCGGATGCCGACAGGGACGAGCTGACGTTCACCCGGGGCGAGGTGGCCGGCGAGTTCGCCGCCGAGCTGACCGGGACAGAACTGACCGTCACGCCCTCCACGAACGCGGAGCGCGGCACCACGGGCACGGTGGCGTTCTCCGTGACCGACGGCGAGGCCGACCCCGTCACGGCGCAGATCACCGTCAACATCGTCGGCACCTCCCGAGAGCTGCCGCGCGCCCTGGACGACTCCGTCCCGGAGGCACGGGCCGGCGAACCGGTCACGGTCGACGTGCTCGAGAACGATGTCAACCCGTTCGAGGGCGAGGGGCCGCTGACGGTGACCGGGGCACAGGTCAGCACGGGCGCGGGCACGGCCACCACGGACGGCACGGCCGTGACGATCACCCCGGGGGCGGACTACTCGGGGCGGATGCAGGTGGCCTACACGGTCCGGGACCTCACCGACGACCCGAGCCGGCAGGTCCAGGGCAACATCACCGTGGTGGTCAAGGACCGTCCGGACGTGCCCGGCGTGCCCCGGATCGAGTCCGTGTCGGACCAGACGGTGGAACTGTCCTGGGCCGCCCCGCCGGACAACGGCGACCCCATCACCGGCTACACGGTCACGGACACCTCGACCGGCCGGACCCAGCCATGCTCGTCCACCGCGTGTTCCATCACGGACCTCACGAACGCCGTGGAGCACCGGTTCACCGTCACCGCCACCAACGCCGTGGGAGAGTCGGACCCCTCCGGCGTTTCCGCCCCCGCCATCCCGGACGTGCGCCCGGAACAGCCCGCCCCTCCCGGCGTGGAGGCGGGAGACGGGCTGGTGGCCGTGCAGTGGACGCCGCCGGAGAACCGGGGGTCGGCGATCACCGACTACCGCGTGCAGATGACCCCGGCTCCGGCCGGCGGCAGCCTGCGTTCGGCCGGCGCCGGGACGTCCCTGCGCTGGGACGGCCTGAGCAACGGCATGGCCTATCAGTTCCGCATCCAGGCCGTGAACCAGGCCGACGAGCCCTCCGAATGGTCCGGCTGGTCCGTGGCCGCGACGCCGGCCGGCAAGCCCTTCGCCCCCGGGACCCCCCGCGCGGTGCGGGACGAGTCCGCGGTCGACGGCGGGGTGGTCCGGGTGTCCTGGGCGGCGGCGGATGACAACGGCGCGGCCCTGAAGGACTACACGGTGACGGCCCACGGCGGCGGGGACACCCAGGTCCGCACCGTGTCCCCCGGGACCACCTCCTTGAACTGGTCGGGGCTGGAGAAGTCCACGGCCTACTCCTTCTCGGTGGTGGCCACGAACGCGAAGGGTGCCTCGCCGTCGTCGGGCCGCTCCGCCACCGTGACGCCCTACGGGCGGCCCGGCGCCGTCACCGGCCTCACCACGAAGGCCACCGGGTCCGACCGGCAGCTGGACATCTCCTTCTCCGGGGCGGCGTCCAACGGCTCGCCCGTGACCTATCAGTACAACCTCGGCGGCGGCTGGTCCAGTCTCGGCTCTGCGACCTCGGACACCATCACGGTCCCGGCGAACGGGTCCAGCTACCAGCTCACGGTGCGGGCCACGAACGCCGCGGGCACCGGGACATCCCAGACGGTGGCCACGAAGGTCGCCTACGGGCCGCTGAACATGCCCACCATCCAGGCCACGTCCCGGCAGGGCACCGTGGAGTTCACCTGGAGCCCGACCAACACCGCGACCATCGGCAACGGACGGTCCGTCACGGTCACCCCGAAGGTCAACTCGTCCACGGTGGACAACAACGGCTCCTACACGAGTCCACGGACCCGTGCCGCCACCAGCTACTCGATGAGCATCCAGGTCTGTGTCACCGGGACCTCCACCTGCGACACCGTGACGGACTCGGCCACCTCGCAGCGGATCCCCGACCCCACCGCCAGCCTGCAACTCGGGGCGGCGGCCGACTCGGCCGGCCTCTGCGCGGAACCCGATGCGGCGGAGAACCTCTACACCAACTGCCACTACTCGAGGCTCATCCTGGAGCACTTCGAACCGAACAGCAGCCACGCCATCGAATGCGTGGGGGTGACCGCCCCGGGTCATCCCATTGGCACCGGACGGTCGGTGGTGTGGAACACCGCGACGATCCGGACCGACGCGAACGGCGCCTTCGACGGGTTCCCGGACGCCTGCATCATCTCGGACCGGTTGACCAGCGCCAAGGTCGTGATCGACGGGTCGCTGTCGACCAACACGCTCACCGCACCCTGGTAACCCGCGGCCGCGTGCGGTGCGGTGCACCTAGAATGGCCCGGTGAGCACCGCGGATTCGACCTCGTCCCCTGAGGCCCTGGCGGCCCTGCCCCTGCGCGAGAACCTGCGGGGTCTGAGCCCCTACGGCGCCCCGCAGCTGGACGTGCCCGTCACCCTGAACACCAACGAGAACACGCATCCCGTACCGGACGAGGTGGTGCGCGCGATCGCCGCCTCCGTGGCCGAGGCCGCCGTGTCCCTCAACCGTTACCCGGACCGTGAGTTCACCGAGCTGCGCCAGCGCCTGGCCCGGTACCTGGGCCATGGGCTCGGCGCCTCCCAGCTGTGGGCCGCCAACGGTTCCAATGAGATCCTGCAGCAGCTGTTGCAGGCCTTCGGCGGTCCCGGACGCACCGTGATGGGCTTCCCGCCCACCTACTCGATGTACCCGCTGCTGGCGGCCGGGACGGACACCCGCTACCTGGCCGGGGTGCGGGGGGAGGAGTTCTCCCTGACCGCGGAGTCCGCCGCGGAACAGGTCGCCGAGCACCGTCCGGACCTCGTGCTGCTGTGCTCGCCCAACAACCCCACCGGCACCGCCCTCGGCCTCGACGTCGTCGACGCCGTCTACCGGGCGAGTGAGGCCCATCAGGGAATGGTGATCGTGGACGAGGCCTACGCCGAGTTCGCCCTCGCCGGCACCCGGTCGGCCCTCTCGCTGCTGCCCGACCGGCCACGACTCGTGGTCACCCGCACCATGTCCAAGGCCTTCGCGCTGGCCGGCGCCCGGCTGGGGTACCTCGCGGCCGCTCCCGAGGTCGCGGACGCCCTGCGGCTGGTCCGCCTGCCGTACCACCTCTCGGCCGTCTCCCAGGCCACGGCCAACGCCGCCCTGCAGCACCACGACGTGCTGCTGACCACCGTGGAGGACATCAAGGCCCAGCGGGACCGGATCGTGGACGGCCTGCGCGAACTGGGCCTGACGCCCGCTGTCTCCGACTCGAACTTCGTGTTCTTCGGCGGGCTGGCGGACGCCCACGCGACGTGGGAGGGGCTGCTGGAGCGCGGGGTGCTGGTGCGCGACGTCGGCATCGACCACCACCTGCGCGTCACCGCAGGGACCGAGGCCGAGACCACCGCCTTCCTCGACGCCCTGGGCGAGGTGCTGGCCGCCGGCTGAGCGGTCGCTCGGCGGGAACCGTGAGCCACTAGACTGTGGCACCGGGACCGGATCCCGTGGGGAGGATCCGGCCGGTGCGGAGGGAGTGCGGTGGCGCGGCGGGGCTGGAAGAAGTCGGTCAAGGCCCCGGTGGCGTTCTCCGCCCTGGGCGCCATGATGGCGACCGGTGCCTTCCTGTACCCGGGGTTCCAGACCGCAGAACTGGACCTGCATGACGGGGGCGTCTGGGTCACCTACGACGACGGCGGGTACCTGGGCCACCTGAACTATGAGTCGAGGACTCTGGACGGCGGGCTGAAGCCCCCGGTGGAACGCTTCGACCTGCACCAGGAGGGCTCCACCGTGCTGATGCTGGATCCGGCATCCGGCGCGCTGACCGGGGTCGACACCACGGCCATGGCCGTCGGCGACCAGGTCATGATGCCCGCCACCACCGGATTCGCCCTCGGCGGCGGCAGCGTCTCCGCGAGCAACCCGGACGAGGGCACCGTGTTCGCCGGCCTCGCACAACCGGCGCCCCAGGTCTCGGGCGAGGACCCCCTCTACGAGGGTGAAGGGTCCGTGGCCTCCACCACCACGGTGGAGGGCCAGGTGCTCGTCGCGGACCTGCAGGAGGGAGCCGTGCACCGCTTCGACGCCCCGGAGACGGCCGGCGGCCCCTTCGAGGAGACCGAGCGGCAGGACCTCGAGGCGCTGGCGGAGATGGCCGATCCGATCGTGACCGCCGTGGGGGAGACGCCCGTGGTCGTCGACAGCGGGGCCGGGCGGCTGTCCTGGCCCGGGCGGTCGGTCCAGGATGACCGCCTGGTCGGGGCCGTTCCCCAGCCGGCCGGTCCCGCGACGGGCCGGATCGCCCTGTCGACCGGTCACGACCTGCTCACCGTGGACCTGGGCAGCGGCGAGGTGGACTCCCTGCCGTTGGCCGACCCGGCCGATGCGGGGGCCGGGGCGACCCTGCCCGGCGGCAGCACCGGGGCGAGCGCCGCCACGGCCCCCGTCCAGGTCGACGGGTGCATCCACGCGGCCTCCGCCCGGACCGGTCACTACCTGCGTGACTGCCCGGCCGAGGGGAACGACGAGATCGTGCCCATCCCTGAGCTCTCGGCCGGTGCCGAACTCGTGTTCCGGGTGAACCGGGACCGGGTGGTGCTCAACGACACCGGCGCCGGCACCACCTGGCTGGTCCTGGAGCAGATGAAGGTCGTCTCCAACTGGGATGACCTGGAGCCGCCGGAGGGCGAGGGGGACGAGGAGGACGAGGAGTCCGACGAGGTCACCCGCCAGACCGCGCTACCGGACCGGCAGGAGGAGAACCGACCACCGGTCGCCGTCGACGACACGTTCGGGGTGCGCGCGGGCCGGACCACCCAGCTGCCGGTGCTGTTCAACGACTCCGATCCAGACGGTGACGTGCTCACGGCCCGCCTCGAGGGCGAGCAACCCGGACTGGGCACCATCCAACGCGTCCTGGACGGCGTCGGGATGCAGGTCGTGGTCCCGGAATCGGCCACCGGCAGCGAGAGCGTCACCTACGTGGCCGACGACGGCCGGGGCGGCACCGACACCGCCGAGATCTCGCTGCGGGTCGTGCCCGAGACCCAGAACGGCGCCCCGACCCAGGAACGCGTCCCGGTGCTCCGCGTCCCCGCCGGCGGATCCGCCTCCGCCCAGATCCTGACCGACTGGCTGGACCCGGACGGTGACGACCTGCAGCTCACCGGCGCCTCCACCGAGGACACGGACAGCGTGCGGACCCGCCCGGACGGGCAGCTGACCTTCCAGGACAACACGGGCGAGCCGGGCACCCGCGAGATCCAACTGACCGTCTCCGACGGCCGGGAGACCTCCACCGGCACGGCACAGGTGGAGGTCCTGGACCGCGGTGGGATCCAGCCACCCATCACCCAGGCGGACCACGTCACCGTCCAGGCCGGGCAGGAGGCCACCCTGCACCCCCTGGAGAATGACGAGGACCCCCTGGGCGGCCGCTTGCGACTGGCCTATGTGGACACCGTCCCCGAGGCCGAGGTGACCTACAGCGCCACGGCCGGGACCGTGCAGGTCGCCGGGTCCACCCCGGGCACCTATTACCTGGAGTACGTGGCCGCCAACGAGTTCGACTCCGCCCCCGGGCTGATCCGCGTGGACGTGCTTCAGGAGCAGGAGGAGGGCGGGCTGCCCGTGGCGGTCCGGGACACCGCCCTGTTGCCGGCCGGCGGGGACGTGCTGGTCAACGTGCTGGGCAACGACACGGACCCCGCCGGCGGCCTGCTCGTGGTCCAGGGGATCGAGGGCGTCGACCGCTCCGGGAGCGACGCCCCGCCCATCACCGTGGCCGTGGAGGACTTCAACCACCTGCGGGTGGTGGACAGCGGCGGCCTGAGTGGCCCGGTCACCTTCAGCTACCGCGTGGCCAACGCCCAGGGCGCCTCCACCGGTGAGGTCACCGTCATCCCGTTGCCGGCACCGGAGGTCCTCCAACCTCCCGTGGCCACGGCGGACGCGGCCACCGTCCGGGCCGGGGACATCGTCACCGTGGACGTGCTGGCCAACGACTCGCACCCGAACCACGGAGACCTCACCCTGGAACCGGCGCTGGTCGGGGAGCCGTCGCAGGGCCGGGCCTTCGTCTCCGACGGCCTGCTGCGGTACCGGGCCGGGGACCGGGCGGGACGGGTCACGGTGGCCTACGAGGTCAGCGGCCCGGACGGGCAGAAGGCCTCCGCGCCGGTGGAGTTCACCGTGACGGGTATGGACCGCGCGGCGAACAACCCGCCCGTCCCACCCACCGTCCAGGCGCGCGTGCTGGCCGGCAACGCGGTGTCGGTGCCCATCGACCTCAACGGGACGGACCCGGACGGGGACTCGGTCACGCTCGTGGGCGTGCAGTCCCCGCCGGCCCAGGGTTCGGTACGGATGGAGGAGGGCCGGCTCGTCTACACGGCCACCGCATCGGCGGCGGGCACGGACACCTTCACCTACCAGGTGGCGGACCGGCTGGGAGCCACCGCGACCGGGACGGTGGCGGTGGGCATCGCCCAGCCGCTGGCCACGAACCACCCGCCGGTGGCCCTCGACGACGCGGTCGAGATCCGTCCCGGCCGGACCTTCACCACCAATGTGCTCGTCAACGACGCCGACCCGGACGGGGACCCCGTCGCCCTGGTCGAGGGCGGCATCCACACCTCCTCGCCCGAGACCCGGGTGGGCATTGTGGACGGCCTGCTGCGGGTCACCGTCCCGGAGCAGTCGGGCCACGTGAACGTGCAGTACACGATCGCCGACCCGGCCGGGGCCACGGACACCGGCAACCTCTCCATCACGGTCCACCCCGAGGCACCCCTGATGCCGCCGATCGCCCGGGACGACACGGTGGGCGCCGAGCAGGTCGCCGACCGGGACCAGGTCGCCGTCGCGGTGCTGGAGAACGACGAGGACCCGGACGGCGCGGTCGACGAGCTCGAGATCAGCCTCGACCCCGCCGCGCAGGAGGCCGGAGCCAGGGTCCAGGGGGACCAGGTGATCGTCCCCGTGGCCCAGGACGCGCAGACCCTGATGTACACGGTCACCGACGTGGACGGGGGAGTGGGCCACGCCTTCATCCTGATTCCCGGCCAGGACGCACGGGCCCCCTGGCTCACCACCGCGGATCCCCTGGAGGTGATGGCCGGCGAACCGCTGCGGGTGGACCTGGGAGACCACATCGGCGTCCGGGAGGGCCGCACCCCACGACTGACCGGGGATGACGCGGCCACGGCCGCGCCCGGCTCCGCGCAGCTGGCCGTGGGCTCGGCCACCGAGGTCACCTTCACCGCGGACGAGGGCTACGCGGGCAACGCCTCGGTCAACGTCACCGTCACGGACGGCGAGGCCAGCGGGGACCCCAACGGGCTGGTCTCCACCCTCTCCATCCCCGTCACCGTGACGCCCCGCCCGGAACAGAACAACCCGCCCTCGGTCCAGTCCAGCTCGATGGAGGTGGAGCAGGGCGGGGACCCCGTCAACCTGGACCTGGCCCCGCTGGCCCACGACCCGGACGGCGATGAGACCACCCTCCGGCTCGGCGAGGTCACCGGCGAGATCGGTGCCGATCTGACGGGGACCGTCCTGACGGTGACCCCCTCCACCAACGCCCAGCGCGGCACCTCCGGTGCGGTGCGGTTCACGGTGTCCGACGGCGAGGCGGATCCCGTCCCGGCGGAGATCTCCGTGGCCGTGGTGGGGACCTCCCGGCCGGCTCCCCGGGCCCTGGATGACGAGGTCCTCGAGGGCCGGGCCGGTGAACCGGTCACCGTGGACGTGCTGGCCAATGACGTGAACCCCTTCGCCGATCAGGGGCCCCTGAGCGTCACCTCGGCCGCCGTGACCACGGGGGCCGGCAGCGCCGCCACGGACGGCTCCACCGTCACCGTCACCCCGGATGCCGCCTACCACGGGCGGATGCAGGTCACCTACGGGATCGAGGACATCACCGGGGACCCGACCCGTCGGGCCCAGGGCACCGTCACCGTGGTCGTCAAGGGTGCCCCCGCGGCTCCCGGGGTCCCGCGCATCGAGGGCGTGGACGACTCCGAGGTCTCCCTGTCCTGGGCCGCCCCACCGGACCACGGCGCACCGATCACCGGATACACGGTGACGGACACGACCACCGGGGCCGCCCAGGAGTGCGCGGCGACGGCCTGCACCATCACGGGGCTGACCAACGCCGTGGAGCACCGGTTCACGGTGACCGCCACCAACGAGGTGGGGGAGTCCGAGTCCTCCGCCAACTCCGCCCCCGCGATCCCGGACGTGCGGCCGGAGCAGCCCGCCGCGCCGGGCACCACGGCCGGCGACGGGGTGGTGGACCTGTCCTGGACCGCCCCCGAGAACCGGGGATCGGCCATCACCGAGTACCGGGTCCAGGTCTCGCCGGCGTTGGCCGGGGCGGCCACCCGCACCAGCGGGGCGGGAACCGCCCTGCGCTGGGACGGGCTGGAGAACGGGGTGGCCTACCGGTTCCGGATCCAGGCGGTCAACCAGGCGGCCGAGCCCTCCGCATGGTCCGGCTGGTCCACGGACGCGGTACCGGCCGGCCGGCCCTTCGCCCCCGGGACTCCCTCCGCGGTCAAGGACACCTCTGCGGTGTTCGGCGGCGTGGTGCGCGTGTCCTGGGCGGCGGCAGACGACAACGGGGCCGCGCTGACCGGGTACACCGTGCGCGCCCACGCGGGCGGCTCGGTGACCGAGCGCCCCGTCGGAGCCGGCACCACCTCGCTGGAGTGGTCCGGGCTGGACAAGTCCACGGCCTACTCCTTCTCCGTGGTGGCCACGAACGCGAAGGGCGATTCGCCGGCCTCCGGCCGGTCGGCCGCCGTCACGCCGTTCGGCCTCCCGGGCGCGGTGTCTGGGCTGAGCACCTCGGCCACCGGGGCCGACCGGACCCTGGACTACTCCTTCAACGGGGCGGCGGCCAACGGCTCTCCCGTCACCTACCAGTACTCCACCGGCGGCGGCTGGGCCTCCCTGGGCACCGCGACGTCCGGCACGCTGACCGTCCCCGCCAACGGGCAGAGCTACCCGCTGCGCGTCCGGGCCCAGAACGCCGCCGGCGCGGGGGAGACCGTCCAGGCCCCCTCGGCCCGCGCTCACGGCGACTTCAGGATGCCCACGATCACGGCCACACCCCAGCAGGGCAACGTGAAGTTCACCTGGGACCGGACGAACGCGACGACGATCGGCAACGGACGGGACGTCACCATCACCCCGGTGGTCAACACCCAGCAGGTGGCCAATGACGGCGAGTACATCACCGACCGCTACCGGGCCGCCCGGGACTTCACCATGACGATCCGGGTGTGCGCCACCGGCACCGACGACTGCGAGACGGCCCAGAAGAAGGCCACCTCCCTGCCCATCCCCGACCCCTCCGTGCGCATCAGCCAGGGCCGGTCCGTGGACGGGATCAAGTCGAACTGCGGGCCCGGAAAGGAGTTCCAGAACTGCAACCCCACTCACTTCGAGATCGAGGGCTTCAACCCCGGACCGGTGGAGATCACCTGCGTGGCGGTCGGAGCCGAGGGGACCAGCAACGCGGGCCGGGAGTACGAGTTCATCACCGGCTCCTGGACCATCCCGGCGAACGGCAGCTACACCGGCACCCCGGGCATGTGCATCATGCATGACGACCACGCGCAGCTGTTCGTCCGGATCAAGGAGTACGGCCTCGAGTCGAATCGTCTCACCCGCTGACGGGCGCCAACAGGCCCATGCGGGCGGCGTAGACTGGGAGATCGAATCCCCCACGAATGACCCCCACCAACGAGGAGCTGAACGAGCATGGGCGCAGAGCTGATCTCCGGACGGAAGGCCCGGATGCAGCGCACCACCAGCGAGTCCGACGTCTACGTCGAGATGGACCTGGACGGGACGGGGGCCTCGGAGATCACCACCGGCGTGCCGTTCTACGACCACATGCTCACGGCCCTGTCCAAGCACTCCCAGATCGACCTGACGGTGCGGGCCACCGGGGACACCCACATCGACGTGCACCACACGGTGGAGGACGTGGCCATCACCCTGGGCGAGGTCCTCAAGACCGCGCTGGGGGACAAGGCGGGCATCCGCCGCTTCGGCGAGGCCTCGGTGCCGCTGGACGAAGCGCTGGCGCGCGCCGTCGTCGACGTCTCCGGCCGTCCGTACCTGGTCCACACCGGTGAGCCCGAGGGGCAGCAGTACCACCTGATCGGCGGGCACTTCACCGGATCCATGACCCGCCACGTCTTCGAGTCCATCACGTACCACGCCTCCATCTGCCTGCACATGGACCTGGTCCGCGGCCGGGACCCGCACCACATCGTGGAATCCCAGTTCAAGGCCTTCGCCCGCGCCCTGCGTGCGGCGGTGGAGGACGATCCGCGCGTGACGGGTGTGCCCTCCACGAAGGGCGCCCTGTGAGCGCTGGCTCCCGCGCCTCCCGGCCCACCGTCGCCGTGCTGGACTACGGCTCCGGCAACACCCACTCCGCCGTCCGCGCGCTGCAGCGCGCCGGGGCGGACGCCGAGCTGACCGCGGACGCGGACGCCGTGATGAACGCGGACGGTCTCGTGGTCCCCGGCGTGGGGGCCTTCGCTTCCGTGATGGCCGCCCTGCAGCGCATCGGCGCGACCCGCTGGATCGGTCGCCGGGTGGCCGGCGGACGCCCCGTGCTCGGGATCTGCGTGGGCCACCAGATCCTGTTCGACGCCGGGGTGGAGCACGGCGTGCGCACCGCGGGCATGGCCGAGTGGCCGGGCGTGGTGGAGGCCCTGCCGGCGAGGATCGTCCCGCACATGGGCTGGAACACCGTCCGCCCGGCGGCCGGCACGCAGCTGTTCCGCGGCATCGAGGACGAGCGCTTCTACTTCGTGCACTCCTATGGCGTGCTGGACTGGGGCTTCGAGGCGCACCACCAGGCCATGACGGCGCCGCAGGTCACCTGGTCCCACCACGGGGCGGACTTCATCGCGGCCGTGGAGAACGGCCCGCTCACCGCCACCCAGTTCCACCCGGAGAAGTCCGGGGACGCCGGCATGCAGCTGCTCAGCAACTGGCTGGAGACCCTGTAATGCCGTACTGGACCACCCTGCTGATCGCCCTGGGCGGCCTGCTGCTCGGCGGCGCCTACTCCCTGCGCAAGCAGGAGTTCCCGCTTTGGCTGCAGGTCGGCTTCGTCGTCTGCGCCGTGATGGCCATCCTGGCCGGCATCCTGCTGGCCCAGTAGTTTTCGTTCCGCCCCCGTCAGCGCGCCTGATGAACCCGAGAGGACCCCTTTGATGACCGTTGAATCCCAGCCGAAGAAGCTCGAGCTGTTGCCCGCCGTGGACGTCCAGGACGGGCAGGCCGTGCGCCTGGTCCAGGGCGAGGCCGGCACCGCGACCGGCTACGGAGAGCCCCTGGAGGCGGCCCTGGCCTTCCAGCAGGCCGGCGCCGAGTGGATCCACCTGGTGGACCTGGACGCCGCCTTCGGCCGCGGGGACAACCGCGAGGTCATGTCCCGCGTGGTCACCGAGCTGGGCGTGAAGATCGAGCTCTCCGGCGGCATCCGGGACGACGCCTCCTTGGAGAACGCCCTGTCCATGGGCGCCACCCGGGTGAACCTCGGCACCGCCGCCCTGGAGGACCCCGCGTGGACGGCGCGGGTCATCGAGCGCTTCGGTGACCAGATCGCCGTCGGCCTCGACGTGCGGGGCACCACGCTGGCCGCCCGCGGCTGGACGAAGGAGGGTGGGGACCTCTGGGAGGTGCTGGCCCGCCTCGAGGAGGCCGGCTGCCCCCGCTACGTGGTCACGGACGTCACCAAGGACGGCACCCTGAAGGGCCCGAACACCGAGCTGCTGGCCGAGGTCGCCACGAAGACCGCCCGGCCCGTGATCGCCTCCGGCGGCATCTCCTCGCTGGAGGACATCGCCGCCCTCTACGCCATGGTCGGCACGGGGGCCGACGGTGCGGTCGGGGTGGAGGGCGCCATCATGGGCAAGGCCCTGTACGCCGGGCGCTTCACGCTCGAGCAGGCCCTGGCCGTGGCCGGTGGCGCCAGTATCGAGCAGGCGGTGGCGGAGCACCCCGCCCCGTGACGGGCTCTACGGGGGGCACCGGCGGCGGCAAGCACCTGCCCGGCCACATCCAGGCGGCCCTCAACCGCAGCCTGGAGAGGCAACGCCCGCAAGACCACCGGGACGACGCCGGCCGCCCGGCCGACTCCGCGGGCATCGCCTGGGAGGGCCGAGACCTCTCCGGCGGCGGGATCGACGGCTCGGCGAACCCGCTGCACGCCTTCGACGCCGACGACGGCACGGCGGACCCGGCCTGGGGCGCCGTGCTGGACCGGCTGGCCGCGGGTGAGGTGGGGGAGCCCGAGGTGGTGGACACCCTGTCCAGGATGCGGGTGTTCGCCGCCGTGGTGCCGACCGTCGCGGAACACGACGAGCACGGCGGGGACAAGGAGGCCGACGTCGCGATCGTGACCCTGAAGGCCCCGGACGGCCGCACCGCCCTGCCCGTGTTCACGAACGTGCCGGCCCTGACCGCCTGGCACCCGCGGGCCCGGCCCGTCGCCACCTGGATGCCGCGCGCGTGCCTGTCCGCCGTGGACGAGGGCGCCGAGCTCGTGGTGGTGGACCCGGCCGCCGAGCGCACCTTCGTGGTGCGCCGGCCCGCCGTGTGGGCGCTGGCCCAGCAGCGCGACTGGACCCCCTCCTATGCCGACGAGGCGCTGGCCGGTGACCTGGCCGGCGTCGTGGACCTGGTCCCCGGGCTGGACCGGATCGGGCTGGCCCCCGGCTCCGGGGTGGCCTCCCGCACCGCCGCCGGCGCTGTGCTGCCCGGCGGCGGATCCGGGCCGGAGTTGGCGCTCGTGGCCTACCCGGACGTCGCGCTGACCGCCGCCGCACCAGGAGGTGATGAGGCGGGTCTGCGCCTGATGGCCGCCACCCTCCAGCAGGTGCTGTCCGAGGTGCCGTCCCTGACGGAGAAGGCCGATTCGGTGGAGATCACCGTCAGCCGCTGACGGGCTCCAGTCAGCCCGCGGGGCCTGCCTCCAGCCCCCGCCCCAGCCGGGAGAACACCCGCAGCACCGTCTCGGCCTCGCCGTCCTCGAGCCGGTCGAGGAACAGGTCCTGGACCTGGCGCGAGTGCAGGGCCGCGGCCTTGCGGAAGAGGTGCCGGCCGTCGTCGGTGATCACGGCCTCCGCCCCGCGCCGGTCCGTGGCCGAGGCGCAACGCTCCACCAGCCCCCGCTGCTCCAGGGTCTTGACCTGGTAGGTGACGCGGGACGGGGAGAAGACCATCAGGCGGGCCAGCTCGCCCATCCGCATCCGGCCCTCGGGGGCCTCGGAGAGCAGCAGCAGCAGGTTGTAGTCGGCCAGGTGCAGGTCCGCGCCGTCCTTCAGCGTCCGGTCCAGGCGGTCCTGCAGCAACGCGGTGGCCTCGAAGTAGGCCCGCCACGCCTGCCGCGGCAGCCCGGCCTCGGTGTGGCCCGGCGCGGCCGTCCGGGACCAGGCCTCAGTTCCCACGGAGGAGCTGGTCAAAGGGGATCACCTCCAGCGGCTTGGCCGTCCCGGACTGCCGGCGCGGGCGGGCCGGCAGCCGCCCGACCACGGAGGCCAGGTCCTCGCCGGCGGCCTCGATCCGGTGCTGCAGGGGCGTGGTGCGCGCCGACTCCTGACCGCCGGTGACCTCGCCCCAGTCGTCCGAGGCGGCGAAGACGGAGGAGGAGAGGACCTTGGTGCGCAGGTAGCTGAACAGCGGCCGCAGCGCCGAGTCGATCATCAGGGAGTGCCGCGGGGTGCCGCCGGTCGCGCCGAGCAGCACGGGCACCCCGCGCAGGGCGTCGTTGTCCACGAGGTCCCAGAAGGCCTTGAACAGCCCGGAGTAGCTGGCCTTGAAGGTGGGGGAGACGGTCACGACGGCGTCGGCCTGCTCCACCTCGTCCAGGGCCGCCTGCAGCGCCTCGGACCGCGCGGTGTTCACGGTGGCCTCGGCGATCTCGGTGGCCAACAGCCGGATCTCCACGCGGTGGACCTCCGGGACGATCCCCTCGGCGGAGAGCAGATCGGCGGCCGCCTGGGCCATCCGGTCCGCCAGCTGGGTGGAGGAGGACGGCTCGCCCAGCCCGCCGGAGACCACCACGATGTGGCGGGTCTGCGGCGTGAAGGGGTCGGTGGCCTCGGGGGAGAGGCTCACTTGGCGTCCTCCTTCTTCTCTGCGGACTCGGCCTTCGCCTCACGCTCCTGAGCGTCAGCCCAGGCCTGCGAGCCCTCCTTGCCGCCCGGCACGGGGGCCTCGCCGCGGCGGGCGCGCTCCACCAGGAACTCGTGGGTCGGTGCCTCGGGGACGTCCGCGGGCTTCAGCGCGGCGAACTCCTTCCGCAGCACCGGCAGGACCTCCTCGCCCATGATGTCCAGCTGCTCCAACACCACGTCGGTGGGCAGGCCGGCGTGGTCCATGAGGAACATCTGCCGCTGGTAGTCACCCACCCAGTCGCGGAACTCGAGGGTGCGCTCGATGACCTGCTGCGGGGAGCCCACGGTCAGCGGGGTCATCCGGGTGAACTGCTCCAGGGACGGGCCGTGGCCGTACACCGGGGCGTTGTCGAAGTAGGGGCGGAAGGCCTTGACGGCGTCCTGCGAGTTCTTGGCCATGAAGGCCTGGCCGCCGAGGCCCACGTAGGCCTGGTGGGCCTTGCCGTGGCCGTAGTACTCGTAGCGCTGGCGGTAGAGCTGCACCATCTGGATGATGTGCTCCTTGTTCCAGAAGATGTTGTTGTGGAAGAACCCGTCACCGTAGTAGGCGGCCTGCTCGGCGATCTCCGCGGAGCGGATGGAGCCGTGCCACACGAAGGGGGCCACGCCGTCCAGCGGCTGCGGGGTCAGGGTGAAGTCCTGCAGCGGGGTGCGGAAGCGGCCCTGCCAGTCGATGTTCTCCTCGTGCCACAGGCGGTAGAGCAGGTGGTAGTTCTCCACGGCCAGCGGGATGCCCTGGCGGATGTCCTTGCCGAACCAGGGGTAGACCGGGCCGGTGTTGCCGCGGCCCATGGTCAGGTCCAGCCGGCCGTCCGCCAGGTGCTGCAGGTAGGAGTAGTCCTCAGCCAGGCGCACCGGGTCCATGGTGGTGATCAGGGTGGTGGCGGTGGAGAGGGTGAGCTTCTCGGTCTGCGCGGCCAGGAAGGCCAGCAGGGTGGGCGGGTTGCCGGGGGCCACGAACGGCGGGTTGTGGTGCTGGCCGGTGGCGAAGACCTCGAAGCCGGCCTGCTCGGCGTGCTTCGCGATCCTGACCGTGTCCTTGATCCGCTGGTGCTCGGTGGGCGTGGTGCCGTTGGTGGGATCGGTGGTGATGTCGCCGATGGTGAAGATGCCGAACTGCATGATGTGCTCCCTGCTCTGCCGTGGTTGCTGGCCTCGATGAAAGTATTGCAAATTTGAATCACCCAGTCCAACGGCGAGGTGCGGCGGAGTATTCCCGACTGCGGCAGACTGGGTTCCATGTCCAGCGACAACGCCCTTGAATCCGCCGATCTGCTGGTGATGCAGCAGGTCACCGGCTTCCTGTCCAACGACTTCGCCCTGGAGGACGCCGAGGGCCGGCCGGTCGCCTACGGGCACACCCTCGGCTCCACGGCCGAGAGGATGTTCGGCGGCAACCGGCAGTTCGAGATCACGGACCGGTCCGGGACGCCCCTGTTCCACGTCCATGACCCCATGACCTGGGGGCGGGACCGCTACCGGGTGACCGATCCCCAGGGCGGACCGATCGCCGACCTCGTCCAGCGGATGACCTTCCTCCGCACCTCGGTCCAGGTCTCCGTGGTGGACGGCACGGAACTGGTCCTGGACGGGAACCTGATGGGCATGGACTTCCAGCTCACCGCGGGCGGCACGGCCGTGGCCACCGTGAACCGGAGGTGGGCCGGGCTCGGCCAGGCGATGCTGGGCCGCAGCCGCTATGCGCTGTCCCTGGACCCCGGGATGCCGCCGCTGGTGCGCTGCGCCGTGATCGGCTCCGTGATCGCCCTGGACCTGATCCGCGCCAAGCAGAGCCGCCGGAACAACGACTGACCGATGCCCGCCCGGTGACTCACGGGTAACCTGATCCTCGTGAACTTCGCCGCCTACGGACACCTGCTGCGGGACACCCGCATCCGCCGGGTGCTGGGCGTCGGCTTCATCGCCCGGTTCCCCAACGCCGCCACCGGCATCATCCTCACCCTGCACGTGGCCGTCACCCTGGGCCAGGGCTACGGGGCCGCCGGGCTGGCGGTGGCTGCCATGACCCTGGGCATGGCCGTCGGCTCCCCGTGGCGCGGCCGGCTCGTGGATCGGGTGGGCCTGCGCCGGGCGCTGATCCCCTCCGTGGTGAGCCTGGGGATCGTCTGGACCGCCGTGCCGTTCCTGGACTTCCCCTGGCTGCTGATCGGCGCCTTCCTCGGCGGGCTGTTCTCCCTGCCCGTGTTCTCCGTGGTGCGCCAGTCCATCGGCGTGCTCACCCACGGACCGAGGCGGGAGACCGCCTTCGCCCTCGATTCGATCATCACGGAGACCATCTTCATGATCGGCCCCGCCCTCGGCGCCGTGGTGGCCACCAGCTGGTCCAGCGCCGGGGGACTGGCGATCGTCGGCTGGTCCGCCGTGGCGGCGGGGGCGTACCTGATGTGGTTCAACCCGCCCACCCGCTCCTCCCAGCTGGGCACCTTCCTGGCCCGGCCCGGCACCGAGCGCGAGTACTCCGCCGAGGAGGATCTGCAGCGGGCCGTGGACGGCGCCGTGCACGGGGCCCCGGCCCACCTGGACCTCACGGCCAGCGAGCTGACCACCGGCGCCCTGCCGGTCATCCGGTCTGAGCAGCGCCCCGCGCACGACGCCGGCCCGGCCGCCTCCCCGGGGCCCCTCGCCTCCCCGGGGCCCCTCGCCTCTCCGGGTGCGTTCGCCAGGCTGCGGGCGACCTTCGGCTGGCTGTCCGGCACCGCGCTCGCCGTTCTCGTGGTGTCCCTGGGGTCGGGGATGCTGATGTCCGGGACCGAGGTGGCGATCGTCGCGGAACTGGAACAGTCCGGGGCAGCCGCCCAGGCCGGCGTCGTGATCGCCTTCTGGTGCGGCGCCTCCGCGGTGGGCGGGATCCTCTACGGGGCCCTGGGCCGGCGGATCTCGCCGCTGCTGCTGCTGGCCCTCTTCGCGCTCGGGACCCTGCCGATGGCCCTCGTGGACGGGGTGTGGGCGCTCGCGGTGGTGTCCATCATCTCGGGGCTGTTCACCGCGCCCACGCTGGCCGCCGCCTCCGCGCTGATGTCCCACGTGGTGACCGAGGACCGGCGCGGGGAGGCCATGGGCTACTACGGCTCGGCCATGACCGCCGGTGCGGCGATGGGCGCCCCGGTGGCCGGTGCCTTCATCGACGGCATCTCGCCCGAGGCCGGGTACCTGTTCGCCGGGCTGATCGCTCTGGGGCTGGTGGGGGTGGCCGTGGCGGGCCGGACCGTGGTGCGCCGGCGTCGGTCACAGGGCTGACCGAGTCGGACTACCGGCTTCCTAGGCCCTGGGGCTTCCTAGGCCCTGGAGGGTGCGCGCCAGGACGAGCTCGGTGGCGTCCGCGTCGAAGCCCGGGTGGCCGTGCTCGGTGAACAGGTGCTGGTCCCCGGGGTACTCGTAGAGCTCGGCGACCTCGCCGGCCAGCGCCCACGCCACGGGCCGGTCCTCCTCGCCCCACGGGTCCGCGCTCTTCAGGTGGATCCCCAGCGCGACGTTCTCCGGCCAGCGGGGCGCGAAGTGGTCCACCGGCAGGGCCGCCGAGATCGCCACGCATCCCCGCGCGGCGGGACGGGTCTGGGCCAGCCGATAGGCCGGCATGGCCCCCAGCGAGATCCCGATGAACGCGGTGGCCCCGGGGTGGGCGTCCGCCGCCTCGTCGGCCCGGCGCAGGATGCCCTCCACGCCCACGTCCTGCTCGGCGTGCTCCACGCCCTCCTCGATCGTGGTGAATGTCCGGCCCGCGAACAGGTCCGGGGCGTGGACCTCGTGGCCGGCCGCCGTGAGTCGGCCGGCGAGCCAGCGGACGCCGTCGGTCAGCCCGAGGGCGTGGTGGAACAGCAGGATCTCGGTCATGGGCAGGATTATCCGGTGCCGGACGCGCCCGCGGAACCGCTGGCCGTCGGCCCCGCGGCGCGGCGGGCGATCAGGGCGTCGATCCCGGCGGTGATCAGATCGAGTCCCAGCGTGTACTCCATCTCCACATCGGCCGGGTCCTGGCCGCCCGCGCCGCCCGCGCCGCCCGCACCGCCCACTCCGTGCTCGCTGTCATCCCCGTGCTCGCCGTCATCTCCCACCGGGTCGGCGGGCGGGGGGTCCGCGAAGCCACCGGTGGAGATCAGGGCCGCGAGGCGGGGGAACCGCTCGGCGGTGACCACGGTGCCGAGCCGCTCCAGTCCCTCCGGGGTCATGGACACCCCGCCCTCCACGGCGAGGGACCGCTCCAGCTCCACCAGGGACATCACGTGCTGGGAGACGAGCAGGATGATCCCGATCTTCTCGCCGTCCTCCAGGTCCAGGCCGTCCATGGTCGCCAGCCCCAGTTCGGCCGCGCGCAGGGTGTTGGGCATCAGGACCGCGGCCTGGTCCCGGGGCAGGTCCATCAGCCACGGGCGGGCGCGGTAGGCCCGGCGCACCACCTCCGCCCAGGTCCGGATCCCCTCGGGCCACGAGGCCGGCAGGACCAGGCCGTCCGGGATCTGCACGGCGGCGTTCTGCATGAGGCGCAGCAGCTCGTCCTTGCTCCCGACATACCGGTACAGGGACATGGTGGTGAAGCCGAGCTCCCGGGCCACCGCGGCCATGGTCACGGCGGCCAGCCCGTCCCGGTCCGCGATGACGACGCCGGCCTCGGCGATGCGCTGATGGTCCAGTCCCCGGGCGGGGCCGCGTTGCGGTGTCTGAAGCAGGCCCCAGGCGGCGGCCACGGCCCGCGGCAGCCCGCCCTCGGTGGTGTCGTCTCCCATTCCAGCATCATCGCACTGAAGTGCGGGCGAGCCGTGGACGAGCAGCAACTGTGTATGGAATACTCAGTGTATGAGATACGCAGATACGGTCACTGACGAGCCGCTGATCGAGGTGTCCGGGCTGTCCATCGCCTTCGGCGGCCCGCGGGTCCTGGACCACCTGGACCTGCGCCTGCCACGGGGGATCCACGCCCTGCTGGGGCCGAACGGGGCCGGGAAGACCACGCTCGTGAACATCCTCTCCACGCTGCTGCGGCCGAGCGCCGGACACGCCCGGGTCCTCGGGCTGGACACCCAGGCCGACCGGCGCCGGTTGCAGCGCCGGATCGCCCTGACGGGCCAGTACGCCGCCGTGGACGAGGGCCTCAGCGGCGCGGAGAACCTGCTGATGATGGGCACGCTCTTCGGCCTGACCCGTGCCGAGGCGCTCCGCCGGGGCGATGAGCTGTTGGAACGCTTCGGTCTGGGCGCCGCGCGGGCCGCACGGGTCTCCACCTACTCCGGGGGCATGCGCCGCAAGCTGGACATCGCCGTCAGCCTCATCGCCGAACCGGAGCTGATCTTCCTGGACGAGCCGACCACCGGACTGGACACCCGCAGCCGGCAGGCGCTCTGGGACGAGATCCACCGGCTCGCCGGGCAGGGCACCTCGGTGTTCCTGACCACCCAGTACCTGGACGAGGCCGAAGCCCTGGCCGAGCGGATCCTGGTGCTGGACGGCGGGAGGATCGTGGCCGAGGGCTCGGCGGACGAGCTCAAGGACCGGGTGGGCGGGACCACCATCCAGCTCCACGACGAGTCCGGTCGGCTGGTCTCCGAACACCCCACGGACGGGTCCACGGCGGACGTGGCGCGCACCCTCACCGCGCTCGCCGGCCAGCAGCCCGGACTCGCCGTGACGGTCCGCAAGCCGAGCATGGACGAGGTGTTCCTGCAGCTGACGGGGCACGGATCCCCCGAGGCCGAGGGGGCGGCGGCATGAGCGCCGAACAGACCGCCCAGCCTGTCCAGTCCCCACAGCCTCCACAGCCTCCACCGGTCCCGCCCGCCGCACGGTCCGGTGGTGCGGGATTCGCGACCGCGCTGCGGGTCTTCTCGGCCCGGAGCCTGAAGAAGTCCTTCCGGGACGGGGAGTCCCTGATGATGGCCATCCTGCTGCCGGTGTTCCTGATGCTGATCTTCAACTTCGTGATGGGCGGTGCCATCGACGTGGGCGGGGGAGGCCGCCAGGCCTACCTGGCCTACGTCATGCCGGCCGTGGTGCTCACCGCCGCCGGGTTCGGCGCCTCCTACACGGCGGTGGTGGTCAGTCAGGACGTCACCACGGGCTTCATGAACCGGCTGCGGACCATGCCCTTTCCCGCCGTGACCGTCCTGCTGGGGCATGCCGTCTCCTCCATGGTGCGCAACCTGATGGCCACCGCCGTGGTCGTCCTGGTGGGCTTCGCCGTGGGCTTCCGGACCGAGGCCGACGCGGGGCAGCTGCTGGGTTCACTGGGCCTGATCCTGTTGTGGATCCTGGCGATCACCGTCATCTTCGCCCTGCTGGGCCTGGTGGCCGGCTCGCCTGAATCCGCCAACGGCTACGGCTTCGTGCTGCTGTTCCTGCCCTACGTCTCGAGCGGGTTCGCGCCAGTCCAGACGATGCCGGGCTGGCTGCAGGGTTTCGCGCAGCACCAGCCGATGACCCCGGTGATCGACGCCTCGCGGGCCCTCATGAACGGCCAGGACGCCGGTGCGGACCCCTGGATCGCGGTGGCCTGGTGCCTGGGCTTCATGGCGGTTGCCGTGTGGATCATGTCCGTGGTGTTCCCCCGGAAGGTGGCGCGCTGAGCTGGACCGCCACCCCCGGCGCGGGGTGCTCGGCACAGACCATCACGGCCCGGCCGGGGACTTCCCGCACCCGGCGCAGGGTGGGCCAGACCATCCGGTGCTCCGGGGTGGTCCCGGCCGGCAGGTAGAACCGCAGCGGGACCTGGCCCAGCACCCGGCCGCCGGCCAGCTCCCGCCCGCCGAACAGGGCGACGGACAGCAGCCCGGGACCGTGGTCCCGCATCAGCTGGGCCACGTGCTCCTCGAGCGTCTCGTACCCGGTCCCGATCCGCCGGGTGGCCCATCGTCCCCAGTGGGTCACCACGAGGCGGACGCCGGACGGCCGGGCCAGCTCGGACCGGAGCCCGTCGAAGACCTCGGCCAGGGCCTCCGCGGTGGCCTGCTCGGCGGTGAGCACGGACCAGTTTTCTGGGGGCCGCGGCGGATCCGCCGGCCACGTCCCTGCGAGGGAGGACAGCACTCCGGCACCGTCCAGGACCACGGTGGTCACGGCCGGGGTACCGGGTGGGCCGGCTACGTCCTGATCGGCCAGCTGCGCCAGGACACTGCGGGCGGCCTCGTCCACCCCGCCGGCAGCCGCGCCGATCCACGCGGCCGGGGCATCCTGTCCGGGCCGCCAGCTCACGGGAACCTGCGCTCGCTGCCGGGGGAGGTCGGCCAGGCCCACGACGACGGCGCCCGGCACCGCGGACCGCTCGGCCGGCGTGGGGGTCCAGGAGTCGGGCAGTGCGGGGGTCACGGCCCGGCGCGGGACCGGCAGGCGGCGGGCGATGGCCTCTGCCCCGATCAGGGCGACGAGGTCGGACCACGGGGCTGGTGGGGTGTCCGTGGGCCCCTGGGTCCACGGGACCAGGGTCGGCGGGCCGGTGGCCACCGAGAACTGACCGGCGCGGAAGGGCCGGGCTGGTTGTCCGCCGTGCTTGAGGTAGGCCTGACCGGGCGAGTCGGCGGGGATGGTGAAGGCCTCCGCGGTTCCCAGCAGGTCCCAGGATTCCTGTTCGGTGGCGGTGCGCAGGCAGATCACGGTGCCGAGGTTGGACCGGATGTCCGGGCCCACGGCGCCCTGGGCCCGCTGGGTGGCCAACACCAGGTGGAATCCCAGGGATCTGCCGGTGGCGGCCAACCGGGCCAGCAGCGCGGCGGCCTGCGGGTGCTCGTCCATCAGGACACGGAGCTCGTCGACCGCCACCACGAGCCGAGGCAGGTCCGCGTCCGGGTGGGCGCGCCGGTAGGCGCGGAAGTCCGCGGTTCCCGCAGCGAGGAACAGCTCCTCCCGGCGTCGCAGTTCGGCGCTCAGCGCGTCGAAGGTGCGCAGGGACTGGGCCTCGGCAAGATTGGTCTCCACGGACATGGTGTGGGGCAGCCCGGCCAGGACGGCGAAGGAGGAGCCTCCCTTGAAGTCCATCAGCACGAAGGACACCTCGGTGGCCGGATGGGCTGCCGCCATCCCCGTCAACAGCGTCAGCAGGAGCTCCGACTTGCCCGATCCCGTGGTGCCGGCCACGAGGAGGTGGGGTCCGCGGGCCACCAGGTCGAGGTCCACGTCCTCCTCACCCGACGCCAACTCGACCCTCAGGGCATCAGCGGCCGAGCCGGTCATCAGCGGATCCGGGAGGTTCAACCCGGCCGCCCCCGTGTCCGGCCGAGGGCGCTCCGTGGCACCCATCTCGTCCAGCAACCAGTCCACGGTCGGGGCGGACATGCCGTGAAACCTGAATCCCGTGAACTCCAGTTCCCCGAGTCTCGCGAGGCCTCGGTCGGGGTCCAGCCGGTCCCGCGGTGCCACCGTGTCGCCAGGGGCGTCCTGGCTGCCGCCCGGCGAACTGGTCTCGCGCAGGAGAATCCGGTGCCAGCCCTCGGGGAGGCCCCGGACGGTGGTCCCGGGCCAGTAGAGGACGGTGCCGGAGGATGCCCCGATGACGCCGCCCCATCGCAGATCCCCGTCGGGGGTGCGGACGATGACGCCGCGCCCGGTGGACATGGCATCGCGGCACAGCTGCACCTGCACCCAGGATGCCAGGGCGTGAAGGGTGGCGGGCTGGCCGGTGACCAGCGTCGAACCGCCCCGGCGCAGGACCGAGGTGGCCGGCAGCTCCACCGTGGCCCAACGGTCCCAGGAATCGTTGTCCTTCTCCGAGGCCAAGGGCAGGCGGGTCAGGCCCGTACCCCAGCGGAGGAGCGGTCCCTCCGCGTCGGGCGGCGCTGCTGCGGCCACCGCGAAGCGGTCCGCCGCCGCGGACCGGGCGGCCAGTGACAGCCTCCCCGGGGTGGGGGCCACCTCATGGAGCTGATCGCGGATCCGATGGGCGGCGGCCCGGATGCGTTCGCCGTGGCGCCGGGCGGCGGCGCGGTGCTGGGACCACATGACCACCACCACGGCCACCGACACCAGGCTGAACAAGAGGAAGTACCACATCCCGGTGACCACGGCCATGACGACGCCGATGACCAGGGGGCCGGCGGCCATGATCGCCTGCAGCAGCGGGTTGGGGCGGACCGGTTCTGCTCCCGGGTCGATGAGCAGCTCCGGCAGTGGCCGGGCCGGGGCCAGGGGTTCGGGCCGGCCTCGGGCCAGGCGGAACTCGGAGCTGCCCGCACCATGGGGGCGGTCGCCGTGCCACCAGGAGTCCCCGCGGCCCGCGGGCTCCGGCCGAGAGGTGAGTTCCGTGATGCGGACGCCGCCCGGTTCCACCTCCAGCCGGAAGTGCGGGGCGGACAGGAACGGGTCGGAGAGGCGCCACGCGGCATGATTGCGGCCCACCGTCAGACCGGACCGGGGCAGAGGGGCCAGCCGGCCGGCGTCGGGCCCGTCCTCGGTGACCACCAGGACGTCCGGGCCCTCACCCCGGGAGGCCGACGCCGGCCCCTCGCCGGGGCGCGCCACCACGGTGTGGACCGCCGCCTGGTGCCCCGGACTGCCGGACTGCGTCGACGGGGAGAAGCGATACCCGGGGAAGCGGCGGCGTAACAATTCGTCGATCACCGGCCAGGGGTCCGCCGCAGGGCCGAGAACAGGATCGAGAACCTGCCACCACTGACCCGTGTCCGTCGGCAGGCCCAGCACTCGCAACCACACGCGGGGTTGACCTCCTGTTTTGCCGTTCTGTCCGGACGTCACCGAACCAGTTGCCTTCAGCGTGACGCAGGTCTCTTAGGCGGCGCGCTCCGGTGTGACCTGGCTGTGGACAACACGCCCGGACGGGGGATTGTCCACAGACTCGTCCGTGACCAGTGTGGTGCGGGGGCAGAACTCGGTACTCTCGGAGCCGAGGGGCCAAGCCATCAGCCCCGGCATGGAGGGGAACCATGGAAGCAGTCCGCATTCTGGAGGACGAGGTCCGCGAGCTGATCCGCCGGCGAGGCGTGGATCCGCAGCGAGACCCGGAGGGGGTCCGCCGCCTGGTGCAAGATGCCACGGCGGACTACGACGCGCGCTCGCTCATCGGTTCCCTGCCGCTGCTTCCGGACCGTGCTGAAGCCGTCAAGACGGTGTTCGATTCCGTGGCAGGTTTCGGGGTGCTCCAGCCCCTGTTGGACGACGACACGATCGAGGAGATCTGGATCAACTCGCCCACGGCGGTGTTCTGTGCGCGGGGAGGGGTCTCGGAGCTGACGAACATCACCCTGACCGAGGAGAACGTCCGGGACCTGGTCGAACGGATGCTCAAGACCTCAGGCCGCCGCCTGGATCTGTCCTCGCCGTTCGTGGACGCGGCCCTGCCGGACGGCTCACGGCTCCACGTGGTCATCCCGGACATCACCCGGCGGCACTGGTCGGTCAACATCCGCAAGTTCGTGGTGCGTGCCCACCGGCTCGAAGACCTCGTCCGGTCCGGCTCCCTGAGCCCCGAGGCCGCCCGCTTCCTGGACGCGAGCGTGGACGCGGGCCTCAACATCCTGGTCTCCGGGGCCACTCAGGCCGGCAAGACCACCCTGCTGAACTGTCTGGCCGCGTCGATCGGCAGCCGGGAGCGGGTGGTGACCGTCGAGGAGATCTTCGAGCTCAAGATGCCGCTGCGCGACGTGGTGCAGATGCAGTGCCGTCAGCCGAACCTGGAGGGCCACGGGGAGATCCCGTTGCGTCGCCTGGTCAAGGAGGCCCTGCGGATGCGCCCGGACCGCCTCATCGTCGGCGAGGTACGGGAAGCCGAGAGCCTGGACATGCTGATCGCCTTGAACAGCGGCATGCCCGGCATGTGCACCCTCCACGCCAACAGTGCGGCAGACGCGCTGACCAAGATCTGCACGCTGCCGCTGATGGCCGGGGAGAACATCTCCCGGAACTTCGTGGTCCCGACCGTCGCCTCCTGTTTCGACCTCGTGGTGCATTGCGCCCGAGACCGCAACGGCCGCCGGACGGTGGAGGAGATCCTCTCGGTGGGGACGCGTGTCGAGGAGGGCATCATCGAGTCCTCGACCGTGTTCCACCGGGTCGACGGCCAGCTGGTCCTCAACCCCTCCGCCATGCTGGAGAACCACAAGCTCGAGTCGCGCGGCCATGACGTCCGCTCCGTGGTGGGCGTCGGCTGATGGCACTGCTCCTCGGCCTGATGCTCGGCGCCGGCCTGTTCCTGGTCTGGTGGTCGTTCTGGCCGCGCCACACGACGGCGCGGGCACCGCGCCGGGACAGCCGGTTGCGGCAGGCCCTGGCCCAGGCCGATATCGAACGGGTCGGCCCCGCCGGGCTGGTGGCGGCGATGATCGGATGCGGACTGGTCGCCCTCCTGATCGTGTTCATCCTGACCCGCGCCCTGCCGATCGCCCTGTGCTTCGGGATCTTCGGCGCCCTGCTGCCCTGGGTCGCCGTGAGGTGGCAGGCCAAGAAACGGCGCACCCTGCTGCGGGACGTCTGGCCCGATGCCGTGGACCATCTGCGTTCCGCCATCCGGGCCGGGCTGACCCTGCCCGAGGCGCTGATCCAGCTGGGGGAGAAGGGACCCGTCGAACTACAGGCCGCCTTCCGTGAGTTCGCGCGGGACTACCGTTCCGGACTGCGCTTCACCGAATGTCTGGACCATCTCAAGTTCCGGATGGCGGACCCGGTGGCCGACCGGCTGATCGCCTCCCTGCGGCTCACCCGGGAGGTCGGGGGCGCGGACATCGGCACCCTCCTGTCCACCCTGTCCGAGTTCCTGCGGGAGGACGCCAGAACACGCAGCGAGTTGGAATCGCGCCAGTCCTGGACCGTCAACGCCGCTCGATTGGCCGTGGCGGCACCCTGGGTGGTGCTGCTCCTGCTGGGAACCCAGCCGGACGCCGTCCGGGTCTACCAGACCTTCTCCGGACTGCTGGTGTTGGCAGCCGGCCTGGTGGTGTCCTTCATCTGCTATCAACTGATGCTGAAGATCGGCACACTGCCACCCGAGCAGAGGGTGCTGTAGATGACGACGTTCACCATGGCCCTGGCGCTGGGCCTGGCCCTGGGCGCAGGACTCGCCCTCGTGCTGATCGCGCTGCCGTGGGGTTGGCGCCCGTCCCTGGCCCGGAGGGTGGAACCGCAGCTGCGCCACCATGCCCCGGCCTCGACGCTGCTGGCCGACCAGGAGGTGGTGTCACCCTGGGGCGCCCTGGGCCGCATCATCCAGCCGGTGCTCTCCGAGGGCGTCCGTCAACTGGGCCGGTTCAACCTGGGCAACCAGGCGCTCGAACGCAAGCTCGAGGCCGCTGGATCCCGGCTCTCCGTGCAGGACTACCGTGCACAACAGCTCATTGCGGCCGCAGCAGCCGCCGCCGTGGGGATGGCCGGGTGTGTGGCGCTCGCCGTCAACGGAAGGCTGAACCCCTTTCTGGGGGTGGTGCTGGTGGTGTCCCTGGCCGTGGCGGCGTTCTTCCTCCGAGACAACGTCCTGTCTGCCCAGGTCAACCGGCGCCGGACCAAGATCCTGAGCGAGTTCCCCTCCGTCGCCGAGCTGGTGGCCCTGTCGGTCAGCGCGGGGGACAGCGCCGCCGGAGCCCTGGAACGTGTGGCCGCCACGGCCCGTGGTGAGTTGGCGGGAGAGTTCGCCACGGTCCTGTCCGACATGCGGTCCGGGTCCTCCATCCACGCCGCCCTGAAGTCCTGCGCCCGGCGGATCCAGCTGGCCCCGGTGGAGCGCTTCATCGAGGGCATCCTCGTGGCCTTGGAACGCGGGACGCCCCTGGCCGATGTGCTCCGGGCGCAGGCCAAGGACGTCCGGGAGCTGTCGAAGCGCGAACTGCTGGAATCCGCCGGACGCAAGGAGATCGGCATGATGACCCCGCTGGTCTTCGGCATCCTGCCACTGACGGTCATCTTTGCCGTGTACCCCGGAATCTCCATCATGAACCTCGGCTTCTGAGCCCCAGACCAGAAGCGTTCTCCTGCCCGCCATCCGACGAATCCAACCAACACTCACGATCACCAGCCCTGGAGGGGACCATGAAACGACAGACCACTGTGCAGCACCGGCTCCTGGCGACCATCACCGCCCTGTTCGCAGAGGCCCGCGACGACGATCGCGGTGATGTCCCCGGTTGGGTCATGATCACCCTCATGTCGGCCGTGCTCGTCGCCGGGCTGCTGGCGATCGCCGGGCCCGCCCTGACTGACCTGTTCAACCAGGCCATCAGCCAGGTCACCCAGAACTGAGCATGGGCCGCGGTGACCCTGGCGACCGCGGATCGGCGGTGGCCGAATCCGTCATGGTGATGGCGCTGCTGGCGCTGATCTTCGCCGCGATCCTGCAGTTCGGCATCATCATCCACGTCCGGAACACGCTGATCGATGCGGCCAGCGCCGGCGCCCGGTACGGCGCGCTGGGGGACCGGACGCCGGACGACGGGGCCGCCAGGGCCCGGGACCTGCTCGCGGGGTCGATCCCCGGCGGGGCGGATGCCGAGGTCTCGGCGGAGGTCGTCGGCGGGGACGGCACCGACCTCGTCCGGGTCACCGTGCGCACCCAGATGCCCATGGTCGGATTCCTCGCAGGCCCCGTGGGATTGGAGGCGGACGGCCATGCGTACCGGTACTGACACGAGGGCACCGGACCCGGACGGCGAGGAGGGCTCAGCCACCGTGGAGTTCGTGCTGCTGGCCGCCCTGTTGCTGATTCCGGTGATCTATTTCCTGATGCTGACCAGCCAGATCCAATCCGCGGCCTATGCCTCGGTGGCGGCGGCCGATCAGGCGGCCCAGGCGATGGTGACCGCTCCGGACGCCCCGAGCGCCGCCGGTCGCGCCGATGCGGTGGTGGCCCTGACGCTCGGGGACTATGGGCTGGACCCGTCCCTCGCACACTCCGCGGTGAGCTGTTCGGCCAGTCCCTGCCTCGAGCCCGGCTCCTCCGTGTCCGTGGAGGTCGCCATCCGCGTCCCCGTCCCCCTGCTGCCGCGGGGTCTGGGGTGGGACGCCGCCGCGGCCACGGTCACCAGCTCGTCCCAGCAACCCGTGCCGAGGTTCGGATGAGACGCGGTGCCGGAGAGCGGACGAGGGCCGCGGGGGACGCTGCGGGGGACGAGGGCCAGACCACGGTCCTGGTGGTCGGGCTGAGCGTCGTCTGCCTGCTGCTGGCCACCGTGATCCTCGCCGTCACCACCGTCAACCTTCAGGCCCGCAAACTCCTCTCGGCAGCGGACGGTGCCACCATGGCCGCCGCGGACAGCTTCACGGTGGACGTGGAGGACGGGGCGGAGACCGGCAACACGCCCGTCCTCGACGACGCTGCCGCCGCCGGTGCCGTCGCCGGATACCTCTCCGCCGCAGGGGCCCACGGCCGCTTCGAGGGGTTGACCGTGGAATCGGTCACCGTGGGGGACAACGGCCAGACGGTGGAGGTGGTGCTGACCGCCACCGCCCGCCCGCCGATCGTGAACTGGATCGTGCCCGAGGGAGTCACGGTGGTGGCCTCGAGCTCGTCCCGGACCGCCCTCACCCGATAGGAGATCTCCATGACCGCCGAGAACACCCCGCACCCCGACCTGCAGCGCCTGCTCCGCTGGGAGGAGTCCGGGGGCACCTGGCGGGTGGCGGCCCGCCGCCATCTCGGCTCTGACGGTGCCGTCCGGTCTGACAGTGCCGGGGACGTCGCCCGTGCGGGGCCCGCCGAGGAGGTCACCCTGTCCCTGCTGACCTGTGATGGCGGGGAGGAGATGGACGTGCTGACCTCGGCCGAACCGGAGCTGCTGGAGCACGTGCGGTCGGCCGGCCCCACCGCGCTGTAGGCTGGAGGACACCATGGCTGAGACTGACTACACCGCAGAAATCGCGCAGCTGCGCTCCACGCTGTCCAACATCGAGCAGGTCTCGGACATGGAACGGATCCGGGCGGACATCACCCGGCTGGAGGCAGAGGCCTCCGCCCCGGACCTCTGGGACGATCCGGAGGCGGCGCAGAAGGTCACCTCGAAGCTCTCCCACCGCCAGTCCGAGCTGGAGCGCATCACCCGGCTCGAGGAGCGCATCGACGACCTCGAGGTCATGGTGGAGCTGGCCGCCGAGGAGGACGACGAGGCTGCCCGCGAGGAGACCGTCAAGGAGCTCGAGGCCATCCGCAAGACCATGTCGGACCTGGAGATCGTCACCCTGCTCTCCGGCGAGTACGACGAGCGGGACGCCGTCATCACCATCCGCGCCGGGGCCGGTGGCGTGGACGCCGCCGACTTCGCCGAGATCCTGATGCGCATGTACCTGCGCTGGGCCGAGCAGCGCGGCTGGGCCACCAAGGTCATGGACACCGCCTACGCGGAGGAGGCCGGGCTGAAGTCCGCCACCTTCGAGATCAAGGCCCCCTACGCCTTCGGCACCCTCTCCGTGGAGGCCGGCACCCACCGCCTGGTGCGGATCAGCCCCTTCGACAACCAGGGCCGCCGCCAGACGTCCTTCGCCGCCGTGGAGGTCATCCCGCTCATCGAGTCCGACGACTCGATCGACATCCCGGAGACCGAGCTGAAGATCGACGTCTACCGCTCCTCGGGCCCCGGCGGGCAGTCCGTCAACACCACCGACTCCGCCGTGCGCATGACGCACCTGCCCACCGGGATCGTGGTCTCGATGCAGAACGAGAAGTCCCAGATCCAGAACCGCGCCGCCGCCCTGCGCGTCATGCAGTCCCGCCTGCTGCTCGTGCGCCAGGCCGAGGCGGACGCGAAGAAGAAGGAGATGGCCGGGGACGTCAAGGCCTCCTGGGGTGACCAGATGCGCTCCTACGTGCTGAACCCGTACCAGATGGTCAAGGACCTGCGCACCAACCACGAGGAGGGCAACCCCTCCTCCGTCTTCGACGGCCACATCGACGGCTTCATCGACGCCGGCATCCGCTGGCGCGCCGGGGCCAAGCACTCCGACGACTGAGCGGACTGGAAGGACCTGCCCCATGGCGACCCGATCCGATCAGCCCGACCAGCCCGACCAGCCCGACCAGCCTGGCTCGCCGCCCGTGTCCGAACGCGTCGTGAGCGCCGAGCGCTCGGTGCGCGCGCCGGCGTCGCTGATCTTCGGGCTGATCGCAGACCCGGCCCGCCAACCCGAGTGGGACGGCAACGACAACTTGGCGCAGGCACCGTCCGGGCAGGTTGTCACCGCCGTGGGGGACGTGTTCACCATGGTCCTGACCAAGGAGGGCGCCACCCGTCAGAACCACGTGGTCGAGTTCGCGGAGGGCCGGCTCATCGCCTGGCTGCCTGCGCCGGTCGGGGAGGAACCCCGAGGCCACCTCTGGCGCTGGGAGCTGGAACCCGCCGCAGACGGCACCACCCTGGTCCGCCACACCTATGACTGGACCCGGCTCACAGACGAGTCCCGCTTCGCCCGCGCCCGCTGGCACACCCCGGAACGCCTGATGGGCTCGATCGACCGCCTCGCGGGGCTCGCGGAGTCCGGGAGGTAGTCACGGTGGACAGTGCCGGGGACCATCGCCTGCGCGCGCTGCTGGCGGACCTGGAGTCGGACGCCGCGATCCTCGAGGACACGGTGGCCGAGCTGCGGGCCACCATCCCGGGCTACGAGGACATCCCCGCCGAGTCCGTGCGCGCCTCGGCCCGGCGCAATCTGGACCTGAGCATCCGGACCCTCCGGGACGGCCGGGCGCCGGACGCCGAACAGATCGAGGAGCCGCGCACCCTGATGGAGGAGCGGATGCGCCAGGGCGTGTCCATCGTCAGCGTGCTCGCCGGTTTCCGCCTGTCCATGTCCGTGATCCTGCGCCACCTGCTGGACCTGGCCCCGCGTCACGGGGTGCCCCCGGAGCGGGCGCTGGACTTCAGCACCCTGCTGTGGGCGCTCGGAGACGCCTTCACCACGCAGGCCGTGGTGGTCCACCGGGACCGCTCGATCGCCCAGGCCGTGGCTGATTCCGCCCGCCGCACCCACTGGATCCGGGATGCCGTGATCGGCGGGCTGGACCGCACCGCCCTGCTGGCCGGCGCCGGCACCTATGACCTCCCCCTGGACCGGCCGGTCCGCGCCGTGCGCGCCACGGCGCCGGCCGGCGAGGGCGGGGACCCTGCAGAGAAGCTGCAGCAGTGGGCCGAGCGCGCCGGGGTCCGGCTGTTGACCGCGCCCCGCGGTGAGGGCGCCGTGGGGATCCTGATGGACGACGTCGGCCGCGCGGCCCCGGAGCCCGGGCTCACCATCGCGCTGGGCTCGGCGGGCCACCTGACCCAGGTGGGGGAGTCCTTCACCGTGGCCACCCGGGTCCTGGAGGCCGCCCACCGGGTGGGCTGGACCGGTGTGGTGGACGTGGACGCGCTGTCCTGGCGCATGGGCATCCAGTCCAGCCCGGAGACCACCCGGCTGCTGCTGGACAAGCACGTGGCCCCCGTGGTGGAGGAGGGCCCCTTCGGCGAGCTGGTGCTGGAGGCCCTGGGCGCCTACCTGGACCACGGGCTGAACATCCCGAACGCGGCGGCCTCGATCCCGGTGCACGTGAACACCCTGCGCTACCGCCTGAAGCGGTACCGCGAGCTCACCGGCGGCAACGTCCAGGACGTCGAGACGCTCATCGAGGCCTCATGGGCCCTGACCGCACACCGCGTTTCGTCGCCAGCTACCAAAGGACCGCCCCGCCTTTGAAGACCCGGACGTAGCCTGAATCACTCTTCAGGTCCATGCTGGTAGAAGTCGCCTCGTCGTGATCGTGATGTACGTCACGCTCCTATAGTCCTTCTATAGTCCTCGGGGCGGGCCTGCAGCCGGCGGGCCACGGTCCTGCACCGGCCGTTCCACCCCCACGTCCGAGAGGTACCACCCATGCTTCTGGGGATCATCGGGATCATCCTGTCCCTCGTCCTGCTCATCACGCTGGCCTATCGCGGTATGCCCGTGATCATCGCGGCGCCGATCGCCTCCGTCGTCGCGGTGGTCTTCTCCGGTGCGCCGATCCTGGCCTCCTACACCGAGATCTTCATGCCGGCCATGGCCGGGTACGTGGGGAGTTACTTCCCGATCTTCCTGCTCGGCGCCATCTTCGGCCTGCTGATGACGGTGACGGGCTATGCGGAGTCGATCGCCCGCACCGTGACGGGCTGGATCGGCGCCCGCAACGCCATCCTGGCCACCGTGCTGACCTCGGCCCTGATGACCTACGGCGGCATCAGCCTCTTCGTGGTCGCGTTCGTGATGTTCCCGCTGGCCCGTGAGCTGTTCCGGGTGGCGGACATCCCGAAGCGGCTGATCCCCGGCACCATCGCCCTGGGCATCTTCACCTTCACCATGACCGCACTGCCGGGTACCCCGCAGGTCCAGAACCTCATCCCGGGCCAGTTCTTCGGCACCGGTGCCTACGCGGCCCCGGTGCTGGGCATCATCGCCGCCCTGATGATCTTCGGCGGCGGCTGGGCCTGGCTGGAGTACCGCCGCAAGTCGATGCGGGCCAAGGGGGAGCACTTCGACAGCCCCGTGGGCACCAAGGCGGACGGCAAGTCCGCCATCCACGCCGCCAGCCATGCCGCCGCCCATCCCCGTGCCGGAGGCGGCCCCGGTGCCGCACTGCGCCAGGACGAGCGCGCCGGCGACCGCCCCACCGTCGAGACCGAGGACAACGCCCACGGCGTCACGGCACTGCTCGCCCCGTCCAACGCGGTCATCCCCTTCATCCCGCTGTTGACGGTCTTCGCGGTCACCTTCGCCTGCACCCTGCTGATCTTCCCGGTCCTGGACTGGAGCTACCTCTCCGAGGAGAAGTTCGGCGGGATCCAGATGGACAGCCGCTCCGGCGTCTGGGCCGTGATCCTGGGTCTGCTGGTGGCCATCCTGGTGATCGTGGCCTTCAACGCCCGCGAGTTCGCCGCCCTGCGCAAGGGCTTCGCCGAGGGCGTGAAGGGCTCCATGCTGCCGATCTTCTCGGTCGGCTCGGAGGTCGGCTACGGCGCGGTGGTGGCCTCCGTGGCCGCGTTCGCCTTCATCCGCGACTCCGTGTTCAACATCGGCGGCGGTGCCCTGATCACCTCCGTGGTGTCCACCTCCGTCACCGCCGCCATCACCGGGTCCTCCTCCGGCGGCATGACGATCGCCCTGAACGCCTTCGGCGGGGAGCTCAGGAGCCTCGCCGAGGATCAGGGCGTGAGCCTGGAGATCATGCACAAGATGACCGCCCTGGCCGCCGGCGGACTGGACACCCTGCCGCACTCCGGTGCGGTGGTCACCCTGCTGATCGTGTGCGGCCTGACCCACCGCCAGTCGTACAAGGACATCGGCATGGTCACCCTGGTGGTCCCCGTCGTCACCGTGGCGATCCTGCTGGGCGCGCTGTTCCTGCTCGGCCTCGCCTGAGCCCGGTCCGGGTAAGGTCTTGACCATCAGTTAATCGTGATTCACCAAGGAGTATTCGATGTCCACCAACCCCACCACCCCGGCAACCACCCCCGCGGCGGAGCAGCGCTCGGCCCACGATGCGGTGATCGTCGGCGGGGCGCGGACCCCCTTCACCCGGCTGCTGTCCCAGCAGGCGTCCCTGACGGCCATGGACCTGGGGGCGCACGCCATCCGGCACGCCCTGGAACGCTCCGGGGTGGAGGCCGGTGACGTCGAGGCGGTCATCATGGGCCAGGTGGTCCAGGCCGGCCAGGGGCAGAACCCGGCCCGGCAGTCCGCCCTGGCGGCAGGGATCGGCTGGGACGTCCCGGCGGTGACCGTCAACAAGGTCTGCCTGTCCGGCCTGACCGCCGTGATCGATGCCGCCCGGCTGATCCGCCTGGGTGAGGCCAGCGTGGTGGTGGCCGGCGGCCAGGAGTCCATGACCAACGCGCCGCACCTGCTGCCCGACTCGCGCAAGGGCCACAAGTACGGCCCCGTGACGATGGTCGACTCGGTCGCCTACGACGGCCTCACGGACGCCCTGAGCAAGGAGTCCATGGGGGACCTGACCGAGGACGGCAACGCCGAGCGGCAGATCGACCGCGCCGCCCAGGACGCGCCCGCCGCCGCCTCCCACCAGCGGGCCGCCGCAGCGCAGGCCGAGGGGCTGTTCGAGGCGGAGATCGCCCCGATCGAGATCCCGCAGCGCAAGGGCGAGCCGATCGTGGTCTCGGCCGATGAGGGCGTCCGCCCGGAGACCACCGTGGAATCCCTCGGGACGCTGCGCCCGGCCTTCAGCAAGGACGGCACCATCACCGCCGGCAACTCCTCGCCCATCTCGGATGGCGGCGCGGCGCTCGTGGTGACGTCCCGCGCCTTCGCGGAGGAGCGGGGCCTGAGGATCCTGGCCACCGTGGGCGCGGCCGGGCAGGTCGCCGGCCCGGACGACTCCTCCCTGCACTCCAAGCCGGCCAACGCCATCAAGGCGGCCGTGGCCAAGGGAGGCTGGGCTGTCCGGGATCTCGACTTCATCGAGATCAACGAGGCCTTCGGCGCCGTGCTGGTCCAGTCCCTCAAGGACCTGGACTACCCGGCCGAGCAGACCAACATCCACGGTGGCGCCATCGCCCTGGGCCATCCCATCGGGGCCTCCGGCGCACGGCTCGCCCTGACGGCCGCGCTGGAACTGTCCCGGCGCGGCAGCGGCAGGGCCGCCGTCAGCCTCTGCGGCGGTGGCGGTCAGGGCGAGGCCCTGTTGCTGAGCCTCTAGGACCGACCGTCTGACTCGCCGCTAGAACCGACCGCACCGCATCCGTCCCACCACCACCCCCACCACCACCCCTACCCTCACCCTCACCCCTACCCCCACCCACGAGAGGCAGGCACACCGTGACCGACGCACCCTCCCAGCAGCACCGGCCCCAGCAGGGGGCCTCCATCTTCCGGGACGGCCACCTGGCCGGCCGCACCGCCGTGGTGACGGGCGGGGCCTCCGGCATCGGCGCGGCCTGCGTGCGTGCCCTGGCCTCCGCCGGAGCCACGGTGACCGTGGCGGACCTCAACGCCGAGGCCGCCGAGGCCCTGGCCGCCGAGGTCGGGGGCACCGCCTGGGTGGCGGACCTGGCCGACACCCAGGCCCTGGAGGAGGTGCGGCTGGACGCGGACATCCTGGTGAACAACGCCGGGATCCAGCGGGTGGCACCGATCCACGAGTTCGACCCGCAGGCCTGGCGCTTCATCCACCGGCTCATGCTCGAATCCCCGTTCCTGCTGACCCGGGCCGTGTTGCCGGGCATGTACGAGCGGGGCTTCGGCCGGATCATCAACCTGTCCTCCGCGCACGGCCTGCGGGCCTCGGCCTTCAAGAGCGCCTACGTCTCCGCCAAGCACGGCCTCGAGGGCCTGTCCAAGGTGACCGCCCTGGAGGGCGGGCCGCACGGGGTCACCTCCAACTGCATCAACCCCGGCTACGTGAAGACCGCCCTGGTGGAGCAGCAGATCGCGGACCAGGCCAGCACCCACGGCATCTCCGAGGACGAGGTGCTGGAGAAGATCATGCTCACGCACTCGGCCATCAAGCGGCTGACCGAGCCGGAGGAGGTCGCCTCGCTCGTGCTGTGGCTGGCCTCGGACGCCTCCGGGATGGCCACCGGCGCCTCCTACACCATGGACGGCGGCTGGACCGCCCAGTGAGCCGGACCGCCCCAGTGACCAGCCAGACCACACGAGCAAGAGAGTAGGTTCACCATGAGTTTGGACAAGACGGTGGCATCGGCGGCGGAAGCCGTCCAGGACATCCCGGACGGCTCCTCGCTGGCCGTAGGCGGCTTCGGCCTCTCCGGCAACCCCATCCAGTTGATCGAGGCGCTGAAGGAGCAGGGCGCGAAGGACCTGTCCATCGTGTCCAACAACTGCGGCGTGGACGGCTGGGGACTGGGCATCCTGCTCGGCGCCGGCCGCATCTCCAAGATGACCTCCTCCTATGTGGGGGAGAACAAGGAGTTCGCCCGGCAGTACCTGGAGGGCGAGCTGGAGGTGGAGTTGGTGCCGCAGGGCACCCTGGCCGAGAAGCTGCGCGCCGGGGGAGCCGGCATCCCCGCGTTCTACACGCGTTCCGGCGTCGGGACCCAGGTGGCGGACGGTGGGTTGCCGATGAAGTACAACGCGGACGGCTCGGTGGCCAAGGCCTCGGCCGCCAAGGACGTCCGGTCCTTCACCCTGGGCCACACCGGTGAGAAGGACTACGCACTGGAGGAGTCCATCGTGACGGACTTCGCCCTGGTCCACGCTGCGATGGGGGACCGCCACGGCAACCTCGTCTTCAACAAGGCCACCCGCCAGTTCGCCCCGCCGGCGGCCATGTCCGCCACCGTGTGCATCGCCCAGGTGGAGAAGCTCGTGGAACCGGGGGAGATCGATCCGGATCACGTGCACCTGCCCGGGGTCTACGTCCACCGCATCGTGGAGGTCGGCCCGGACATCGAGAAGCCGATCGAGAAGCGCACGGTGCGCGCCGCAGCCGGCGCCGGACAGGATGGGGAGGAGACCCGATGAGCTGGACCCGTGATGAGATGGCGGCCCGTGCCGCCCAGGAACTGCCGGATGGGGCCTACGTGAACCTGGGGATCGGGATGCCCACGCTGATCCCGAACCACATCCCCGAATCCCGCACCGTGGTGCTGCAGTCGGAGAACGGCATCCTCGGGGTGGGGCCCTACCCGCTGGACGAGGACGTGGACCCGGACCTGATCAACGCCGGCAAGGAGACCGTGACGGTCCGCCCGGGCGCCTCCTTCTTCGACTCGGCGGCCTCCTTCGGGATGATCCGGGGCGGCAAGATCGACGTGGCGGTGCTCGGCGGCATGCAGGTGGCCGAGAACGGGGACCTCGCCAACTGGATGGTGCCCGGCAAGATGGTCAAGGGCATGGGCGGGGCCATGGACCTGGTCCACGGCGCCGGCGTGGTGATCGTGCTGATGGACCACAACGCCAAGGACGGCTCCCCGAAGATCCTCAGCACGTGCGACCTGCCGCTCACCGGCCAGGGCGTGGTGGACCGGATCATCACGGACAAGGCCGTGATCGACGTGGAGAAGCCCGCTGACGGCTCGGCCCCCCGGCTGGTGCTCGTGGAGACCGCGCCCGGCCTCAGCGAGGACGAGGTCCGCTCCGCCACCGGCGCCACCCTGCACTAGGGGCGCCCCTCCGTCCGACCCCCTCCATCCGACCCCCCTCCATCCGACCCCCGGCACGACGCCGGCCGGCCGGTTCCCGCAGGCCCGGTCACCGCAACGCGGTGGCCGGGCCTCGCTGCATCCACGGGCCGGAACGGATCGCCACAGCTGGGCGGTGACCTGCGACATCAGGTCAACCTGAAAGGTGATTCAGGAAATTTCCCCGGAACCCTTGACGCCGGTGTGACGCGTCACACATACTCGATCCAGAACCTGAATCGCCTTTCAGGTGAATCCCCCGGCAACACCGCACAACACCGCACTCAGCACTTCACCCAACACCGCACTCAGCACTGAACCCAGCGCACTGAACCCAGCACCGCATCATCGGTCCCATGGAAAGGCCCACCGCCGTGAAGAACGCGAAGACCCCAGCCACATTCCTCACCGCAGGCCTGCTGGCCGCCGGCTTGACCCTCACCGCCTGCGCCCCGACCGAGGGCACGGCCACCGGCGGAGGCGAGGAGGGCGGAGCGCCCGAGTCCGTCGACGTCGGCATCGTCTACTCGGAGACCGGCCCCCTGGCCGCCTACGGCGAGGAGTACTACAACGGGCTCCAGGCCGGCATCGACTACGCCACGGACGGCACCGGGAAGGTGGGGGAGACCGAGATCAACCTGACCTACCATGACGACGGCGGCGACCCGGACAAGGGTGTCTCCATCGCCAAGACGCTCATCGGCAAGGAGTACTCCATCCTCGCCGGCACCACCGTCTCCGGCATCGCCCTTAAGCTCGCCGAACAGGCCGAGCAGAACCAGGTGCTGTACATCTCCGGACCGGCCGCCACGGACGCCATCACGGGCATCAACGACTACACCTTCCGCTCCGGCCGCCAGTCGGTGCAGGACGTGGCCACCGCCGGCCAGTTCGTGGACGACCTGGACGGGGCGGATGTCACCGTCTTCGCCCAGGACAACGCCTTCGGCCAGGGCAATGTGGCCGCCGTGGACGCCGTCCTCGGGGCCGAGGGCGCCAACGTCTCCGAGATCCTGGTCCCCGAGGACGTCACCGAGTTCACGCCGTTCGCCCGCCAGATCGTGGACGCCGACCCGGACCTGGTGTTCGTCGCCTGGGCCGGAGCCAACGCCGGGTCCATGTGGCAGGCACTGGACCAGCAGGGGGCCTTCGAGGCCGCCCCGATCGTGACCGGCCTGGCGAACAAGGCCACCTACGGCGCGTACGGTGCCGCCGGCGAGAAGATCTCCTTCCTCTCCCACTACTTCCCGGGGGCCGGGCAGAACGAGGTCGAGGACTTCATGATCGAGCACGTCGAGGAGGCCGGGGCCGAGCCCGATCTCTTCACCCCGGACGGCTTCGTGGCCGGGCAGATGATCGTCCGCGCCATCGAGGAGGGCGGCGGCACGGACGTGGACTCCATGATCGCCTCCCTCGAGGACTGGGAGTTCGAGGGCCCGAAGGGCACCACCACGGTGCGCGGCGAGGACCACGCCCTGATCCAGGACATGTACCAGGCCGAACTGGTCCAGGACGGCTCCGAGTGGACGGCCGAGCTGGTCGACACCGTCTCGGCGGAGGACGCCGCTCCTCCCGTCGCGGAGCAGTGAGGCCGGTGGCCGGCACCACGGCGATGGCACCGACCCCACCGACCGAACGGGGCGTGGCCCTGCGCTTCCAGGGCATCGGACTGCAGATCGGCGGCGCCCGCATCCTCGAGGCCATCGACCTCGAGGTGGCCTCCGGCGAGATGGTCGGGGTGATCGGCCCCAACGGGGCCGGCAAGACCACCCTGTTCAACCTGGTCTCCGGACTGATGCGCCCCACCGAGGGGCGGATCACCATGAACGGCCAGGACATCACCGACCTGGCCGTCGACCGCCGGGCCAGGGCCGGGCTGGGGCGCACGTTCCAGACCTCCTCGCTGTTCCCGGGCCTGAGCGTCCAGGAGAACGTCCGCCTGGCGGCCCAGGCCGCCATGGGCGGCTCGCTGTCCCTGTTCCGCTTCCCGCGGTCCTCGGATGCGGCCACCCGGCGGGCCCTGGAATGCCTGGAGCAGGTGGGCCTGACCCACCGGCTCCAGGCCGCGGCCGGGGGGCTGTCCCACGGGGACAAGCGCAAGGTCGAGATCGCCATGATCCTGGCCACCGATCCGGAGGTCGTGCTGCTGGACGAGCCGATGGCCGGGGTCGGCTCGGGGGACGTCCCCGGGCTCGTGGAGATCATCCGGCGCATCCACCGCGAGTCCGGGCGCACCCTGATGATGGTCGAACACCACATGGAGGTGGTCCTCGGGCTCGTGGACCGGGTGGCCGTGATGCATCGCGGCACGCTGCTGGCCGTGGACGAGCCGGAGGCCATCATGGCCAACGCCGAGGTCCAGGCCGCCTACCTCGGACAGTCCGAAGGGCAGGCGGGCGCACCGACCGAACAGACAGGACAGGTGGCATGAGCTCCATACTCTCCGTGCAGAACCTGCAGGCCTCGATCAACGGCCAACAGGTGGTGGAGGACGTGACCTTCGATGTCCCCGCCCAGGGCATCACCGCCCTGCTGGGCCGCAACGGGGTCGGCAAGACCTCCTCGATCAAGGCCATCCTCGGCCTGATCCACCGCGACGCCGGCACCGTGAGCCTCGAGGGGCAGGACATCACCTCCCTGGCCACCCACCGGATCGTCCAGCGCGGCGTCGGCTACGTGCCGGAGGACCGGGAGGTCTTCGCCGGGCTGTCCGTGGCGGAGAACCTCCGGCTCTCCGAGCGGGACGAGAACCCGCGGCGCGAGCTCGTGGAGTCCCTGTTCCCGGACCTCGTCAAGCGGGCCCAGCAGCCCGCCGGCACACTCTCCGGCGGCCAGCAGCAGATGGTCTCCCTGGCCCGCGCCCTGATGAACCAGAACCGCGTGCTGCTGGTGGACGAACCCACCAAGGGCCTGGCGCCCAAGATCGTCGGCGAGGTGGCCGAGGCGCTGGCCGAGGCCGCCCGGACCGTCCCCATCCTGCTCGTGGAGCAGAACCTCGCGGTGGTCCGCCAGCTGGCGGCCGGGGCGATCGTCCTCTCGGACGGCCACGTGGTGCACACCACCGACTCCGCGGCGGAGTTCCTGGCGGACGAGGAGCTGGTCACCCGGTACCTCGGCGTCGGAACAGCCACCGAGACGAGCACCGAGACCAGCGCCCAGACCAGCACCCAGACCAGCACCCAGACCACCGCAGAGGGGGCCCACCCATGAGCACCATCGTGTTGCTGCTGATCACCGGCCTCGGCCTCGGCGCCGTGTACTTCCTGGTGGCCTCCGGGCTGTCCCTGATCTACGGGCTGATGGGGGTGCTGAACTTCGCCCACGGGGCCTTCCTCACCCTGGGTGCGCTCATCGGGTGGGAGACCGCCCGCCTGGTGGGGGCCGACTCCTGGGGCGGCTTCGCCCTCTCCCTGCTCGTCGGCTGCCTGGTGGGCGCGCTGCTCGCGGCCGCCACGGAGTTCATCCTCATCAGACCGCTGTATGAACGCCACATCGAACAGGTCCTGGTGACGGTGGGGCTCAACCTCGCGGCCATCGCCCTCTTCGAGGGCGTCTGGGGCACGGACCCCGTGTTCATCCAGGGGCCCACGTGGATGGGGATGACCACCGAGATCCTCGGGGCCCACATCTCCAACGACCTGTTCATCACCATCCCGCTCGCGGGGCTCGTGCTGCTCGGCCTGGTGCTGTTCCTGAAGAAGACCCGTTACGGGATGATCATCCGGGCCGGGGTGGAGAACCGCTCCATGGTCACCGCCCTGGGGATCGACGTCCGCCGGGCCTTCACCCTCGTGTTCACCATCGGTGGCGCGGTGGCCGGACTGGGTGGCGTGCTTGCCAGCCACTTCTTCGGCTACGTCTCCCCGATGCTCGGCGGATCCCTGCTGATCTTCGCGTTCATCGTCACGGTGATCGGCGGGCTGGGCTCCCTGGCCGGTGCGGCCGTGGCGGCCGTGGTGGTCGGCGTGCTCCAGCAGTTCGCCAACTTCTACTGGGGCGTCGGCGACTTCGTGGTCGTCATCCTCCTCGCAGTGGTCCTGCTGACCAGGCCCTCCGGACTGATGGGACGAAAGGTGGCCACGGCATGAGCGCCTCCACGGAAGAATCGACCGGCACCTCATCGACCGGCACCTCCTCGACCGGCACCACGGTGAAGGATCGGCTGCAGGCGTCCCTGACCCCGCCGCCGCGAGGCGGTGGACCGCGGCCCTCCACCGGCGGGGCGCGCCCGGAGCGCCGATTCCTGAAACCGGCCCTGGCCGCCGTCGGGCTTCTGTTCCTGGCCCTGCTGCCGATGCTGAACATCCAGGTGCCCGGCCTCCTGCCGACCGCCACCTACCAGCCCGGCGCGCTGCAGCTGATGGCCCTGTGCCTGCTGATGGGCGCGGCCGCGCTGACCTACCACATGCTGATCGGGGTGGCCGGGCTGCTGTCCTTCGGCCACGCCCTCTATGTGGGGGCCGGGGCGTACCTGCTGGGCATCCTGCTCGAACGCACCGGCATGGGCCTGATCCCCGCCATGATCCTCACCCTGGTGCTCGTGGTGTTGCTGGCCGGGCTCACCGGCTCGGTGGCCCTGCGGGTCTCCGGCATCCCCTTCGCCATGGTCACCCTCGCGTTCGCCCAGGCCGGCTCCGTGCTGGTGCGCCGCAACCCGGGCAGCGCCACCGGCGGTGAGGAGGGCCTGAGCCTGAACACGGAGCAGGTCCCCGCGTTCCTGGTGGGCGTGTCCAACACCCGGAACCTGTACTGGCTGGCGCTGATCGTGCTCGTGCTGGTCTTCGCGGTGGTCACCTGGATCCAGAACTCCCGCGCCGGGCGCCTCGCCGAGGCCGTCCGGGAGAACGAGAACCGGGTGCGGGTGCTGGGGCTGAAGCCCTATGTGGCCAAGCTGCTGGTCTTCGTGGTCGGCGGCACCCTGGCCGCCTGCGTGGGCATGGTGCACCTGCTGCTGCAGTCCGGGGCCGTGCCCAAGACCGTCTCCGCGGACTTCACCATCTCCCTGCTGGTCATGGTGGTGCTCGGCGGAGTGGGCTCGCGCTGGGGCGCCGTGCTGGGCGGGGTGCTCTACACCCTGCTGGACCAGCGCCTGACCGTGCTGGCCCAGTCCGACACGATCCAGGCGATGCCCGCCATCCTGCGGGTGCCGCTGTCCGAGCCGCTGTTCCTGCTCGGGACGCTCTTCGTGCTCGTGGTGCTGTTCATGCCCGGCGGCCTCGCCGGCTTCGTGCGCCGGATGGGTGCCCGCTACGGTGGACGCACCAACCGGAAGAAGGACCCCGTGGACCTCCTGGAGCAGTCGGCATGAGCCCCCAGCACGCCATGAGCACCCCGGCCACCGGCGGGCTGCACACCCTCGGCCGGTGGACCGCCGACCGCGCGGTGGCCACCCCGACCCGCACGGCGATCCTAGACGCGGGGGTCGCGTTGACCTACCGCGACCTGGAGGCCCGGGCGACCCGGCTGGCCGAGAGGCTCGTGGCCGCCGGGTACCGGCCGGGGGAGCGGATCGCCACGCTGAGCGGCAACAGCGCGGACCAGGTGGTGCTGTTCTTCGCCTGCGCCAAGTCCGGGCTCGTGCTCACGCCCCTGTCCTGGCGGCTGCGCCCCGCGGAGGTGGCCACCCAGTTGGGCACCGCGGATCCCGCCCTGCTAGTCGTCGAGGAGGACTTCGGCTCCCTGGCGGCGGAGGCCTGCGCCCTGGTGCCGCTGCCCCCGCCGAGGGCCCTGCCCGGCCTGGACGGGATCGAGGCGGAGGTCCCGACGCCGGCCCGGCCGCCCTCCGCGACTGCCTCCGGTCCCAGCTGCGAGGCTCTGAACCCCGCCCTGTGGCGGGAGCCGGGCAGTCCCGTCCGGGACGAGGACCCCGTCCTGATGCCGTTCACCTCCGGCACGGAGGGGCGGTCCAAGGCGGCGGTCCTCACCCATGCGAACTGCTTCTGGAACAACCTGGCCCTGTCCCGCACCCTGGAGATCACCTCCTCCGACGTGGTGCTGGCCGTGCTGCCCCAGTTCCACACGGGGGGCTGGAACATCCAGCCGCTGCTGGCCTGGTGGACCGGTGCGACCGTGGTGATGGAGCGGACCTTCGACGCGGGCCGGGTGCTCGCGCTGATCGCCGACCGCCGGATCACCACCCTGATGGCCGTGCCGGCCCAGTACCTGATGCTGGCCGAACACCCGCGGTTCGCCGCCACCGACCTGTCCAGCCTCCGCCTGGCCGTGGTGGGAGGGGCCTCCATGCCGCCGGCCCTGCTGCGTGTCTGGCATGTCCGCGGGGTGCCCCTGGTCCAGGGCTACGGCCTGACCGAGGCCGGCCCCAACGTGCTGTCCCTGCCGGCCGAGGACGCCACCGAGCGGGTCGGCTGGATGGGCCGGCCCTACCCCCACGTGGAGGTGGCGGTGGCGGACCCGGTCACCGGCGCCGTGCTGGAGGGCCCCGCCACGGGGGAGCTGCTGGTCGCCGGGCCCAGCGTCTTCGCCGGGTACTTCCGGGACCCGGCCGCCACGGACCGGGCCCTGGTCGGCGGCTGGCTGCACACGGGGGACCTGGTCGAGCGGGACGCCGAGGGGTACTTCCGGATCGTCGACCGGCTCAAGGACATCTTCGTCTCCGGCGGGGAGAACGTGGTCCCCGCCGAGGTGGAGGACGTGTTGGTGAGCCACCCCGGGGTGGCCGCGGCCGCCGTCGTGGGCGTACCGGATGGGCGCTGGGGGGAGAGCGGGCACGCCTACGTGGTGCTGCGCCGCGGCGTCCCCGTGGACGAGACCGCCCTGCGGGAGCACTGTGCCGGCCGGCTCGCCGGCTTCAAGCAACCGGCCGCCTACACCTTCGTGACCGAACTGCCCCGGACCGGGCTCGAGAAGATCGCCCGCTCCCGGCTGCGGACCGCCCACCCCGCGCCGGGCCGGGCCGCAACCCCAGCCAACCCAGTGCCGGCCCCTGAGAGGACCCACCATGGCCATTGAGCCGCTCCACCCAGACACGGACACCGACGCGGCGGATGTCAGCGCCCCGACGACCACGCGGGGCACGGTCCTGACCGCCCGCGGGCTGCGCACCCGGCGCCGGCTGCTGGACGCCGCCGAGACGATCTTCGCCGAGCTGGGCTACCCGGCCGCCTCGATCGTCAAGATCACCGAGCAGGCCGGTTGCGGCCTCGGGACCTTCTACCTCTACTTCGAGGGCAAGCAGGAGATCTTCAACGAGGTCGTGGTGGACCTCAACCGCCGGGTCCGCCGCGCCATGAACGACGCCTCCCGGGCCGAGACCGGCCGGATCGCCTCCGAACGCGCCGGCTTCCGGGCCTTCTTCCGCTTCACGGCAGAGCACCCGGCGCTGTACCGGATCATCCGCCAGGCGGAGTTCGCCTCACCGGATGCGCTGCGTCTGCACTACGCCAAGATCGTGGACGGCTACGCCCAGGGGATCGAGGAGGGCCAGCAGACCGGTGAGGTGCACCGGATGGACCCCGAGGTGGTGGCCTGGGCCCTGATGGGCATCGGCGAGATCATCGGGATGCGCTGGGTGCTCTGGCCCCAGGAGGAGGACTCCGCAGGGCAGGCCGCCGCGGACATCCCGGACCACGTCTTCGACACCATGATGGAGTTCATCGAGCGGGCCCTGGCCCCCGTGGACGGAACAGGACCTGATGATGACCACCGCTGAGTCCACTGCTGAGTCCACCGCTGAGCTGGCCGTGTTGAAGGATCTGCACCGGCACACCGAGGTGGGCCCCGGGTACCGGCAGGAGACAGTGGCCGTGCCGGGGGGCCTGCTGACGGTCGGGGTGTGGGGTCCCACGGACCCCGCGGCGCCCACCATCCTGGCGGTGCACGGTGTCTCCGCCTCCCACCGCAGCTTCGGCCTGCTGGCCGAACAGCTGCCCGAGGTCCGCATCCTGGCCCCGGACCTGCGCGGCCGTGGCCGCTCCAACCACCTGCCGGGTCCCTTCGGGATGAGGACCCATGCGGCGGACATGGCCGCCGTGATCGGTGAGCTGGCCTCCGGGCCGGTCACCGTCATCGGTCACTCGATGGGAGCGTTCGTGACCCTGGTGCTCGCCCACCTCCATCCGGAGCAGGTCTCCTCCGTGGTCCTGGTGGACGGCGGGATCCCCCTGAAGGTGCCCGCCGGGCTCGGACCCGACGAGATCGTGCAGGCGATCCTTGGCCCGGTGGCCGAACGGCTGGCCATGCGCTTCGGCTCCGTGGACGAGTACCGGGGCTTCTGGCAGGTCCACCCCGCCCTCGGCATGGCCTGGGGCCGGGGCCCGGGCGCGGAGCCCGGCATGCGGCCGCTGATGGAGGACTACATCGCCTACGACCTCGAACCGTGCGCCCCGGCGGATCCGTCCGTCGGCTCCCTGCGTCCGGCCACCCGGTATGAGGCGATGGCCCAGGACACCCAGGAGCTGCAGGCGGACGGCTCCCTGCTGGCGGCCCTCGAGGCCCTGGCGGTACCCGCCACCCTGCTGTGGTCCGCCCGGGGGCTGTACAACGAGCAGCCGGGGCTGTACACCCCCGAGTACCTGGCCGCCTGGCGGGACCGGGTTCCCGCGCTCGCGGCCCACCTGCGCAGCGTGGAGGTCCCGGGGACGAACCACTACACGATCGTGATGGCCCCGGCCGGGGCCGGGGCCGTGGCGGCGGTGGTCCGCGCAGAGGAGGACTGAGCCCCCGTCGGGGCCGGGGCGCCGGGGCGCCCGGTGGTGACACACCGGCACCTTCCGGGCCCGAGGTCCCACCGCTGTTATCACTTCGTGACTACGGTGGACTCCGCGAGCACCGCGTCTTCCCCTACCGATCCCCCCTGGTGCCGCAGGACGTCTATGTCCGGGGGCGAGTATGGAACATGATCCGGTTCGAGCAGGTCACCAAGGTCTATGACCGCCGTTCCCGTCCAGCGTTGCAGGACGTCACGGTGGAGTTCGAGCGCGGCGAATTCGTCTTTCTGGTGGGGGCGTCCGGTTCCGGGAAGTCCACCTTCATCCGTCTCATGCTTCGAGAGGAACGGGCCAGTCGGGGTGCGGTCTACGTGGTGGGCCGGAACGTGGCGCGGCTGCCGTCCTGGCGGGTGCCGAGGCTGCGTCGGGGGATCGGCGTGGTCTTCCAGGACTTCCGCCTGCTGCCCAACAAGACCGTCTACGCCAACGTGGCCTTCGCCATGCAGGTCCTCGGCAAGGGCAGGGCCCAGATCCGCAAGGACGTGCCCGAGGTCCTGGAGACGGTGGGCCTGGCGGGCAAGGAGAGGCGCATGCCGCACGAGCTCTCCGGCGGCGAGCAGCAGCGCGTGGCCATCGCCCGCGCCATCGTGAACCGGCCGGACATCCTGCTGGCGGACGAGCCGACCGGAAACCTCGATCCGGAGACCTCGCTGGGCATCATGTCCGTGCTGGACAAGATCAACCAGAACGGCACCACCGTGGTGATGGCCACGCATGACGACGACATCGTCAACCAGATGCGCCGCCGCGTGGTGGAGCTGAGCGCCGGCGAGATCATCCGCGATGAGACCGAGGGCGGTTACCGCACCGATCCCGCCGGCACGGATCCCGCCAGCATCGACCCCGCCGGCACCGATCCCGCCGGCACCGATCCCGCCGGCACCGATCCCGTCGGCACCGAGGGGGCCACGGCATGAGGTTCGCTTTCGTCCTCGGGGAGACCTTCTCCGGTATCCGCCGCAACCTGTCCATGGTGGTCTCGGTGATCCTCGTGACCTTCATCTCCCTGACCTTCGTGGGCACCGCCGGGTTGCTCCAGCTGCAGATCAACCAGATGAAGGGGTACTGGTATGACCGGGTGGAGGTGGCGATCTTCCTGTGCACTGACACCTCCACCACCACCTCCTGCGCCTCCGGGCCCGTCACGGACGGGCAGCGGGAGTCCATCCAGGCGCTGCTGGACTCCTCCACAGCCGCCCCCTATATCAAGAGCTACGAGCACGAGTCCCAGGAGCAGGCCCTGGAGATCTTCCAGGAACAGTTCAAGAACTCGGCGATGTCCGGAACCGTCACGGCCGAGCAGCTGCCGGAGTCCTTCCGGGTGGCCCTGGTGGACCCCGAGCAGTACGAGGTCGTGAACGAGCTGTTCTCGTCGATGCCCGGCGTGGAGATCGTGTCCGACCAGCGCGAACTGCTCGAGCAGATCTTCTCGCTGATGAACATGGCCTCCGTCATCGCCGTCTCCGTGGCCGTGGTGATGCTGGTCTGCGCGGTGCTGCTGATCGCCACCACCATCCGACTCTCAGCCTTCTCGAGACGGCGCGAGACCGGGATCATGCGGTTGGTCGGCGCCTCGAAGACCATGATCCAGCTGCCCTTCCTGCTGGAGGGCGTCATCGCGGCCCTGATCGGCGCCCTGTTGGCGAGCCTGACCACCTGGGCGATCGCGGAGTTCTTCATCGGGGACTGGCTCACGGGACAGTACCCGGGGACCGGGTTCATCGCCGGCGTGGACGCGCTCATCCTCATCCCGCTGCTGCTGGGCGTGGCGGTCCTGCTGGCCGCGCTTTCGTCGATTCTGACGCTGAGACGTTATCTTAAGGTGTGATGACCTTGGGGCTCGTGTGACTATTGTGACCTGACGTCTGCCGTATTGAGATCTGACCCCTCGTTCGACCCTTAGCCCGACCCTTAGCCCGACCACTCGCATCGCACCCCGACCCCGGAGGCCCACCGTGACCCGACGCCGACTCTCCCGCGCCATCCTCGGCGCCGGTCTGGTGACGCTGATGACCCTGTCCATGGGCGGTACCGCCGTGGCCCAGGACTCGGTGGATGACCTGCAGCGGCAGATCGAGCAGGCTGAGCGCAACCAGGCGGAGATCGACCGGGAGATCGGGGACCTCGGGGGCGAGCAGTCCGAGCTGAAGGACCGCCAGGGTGACCTGGACGCGTCCCTCGAGGGGCTCGACGCGGACATCGCCGAGAAGATCCGGGACCTGAACGGACTGCAGGACCAGTTGCCGGGAGCCCAGAAGGCGCTGTCCGCGGCGGAGGGGCGCGTCTCGGCGGCCACCGCCGAGGTGGCGTCCCTGAACGAACGGGTCCGACAGGCCGAGTCGAGCCGCTCGGAGATCCTGGCCGAGATCGCCGCGAGCGAGCAGGAGCTGGACGCCGCCGCCACCGAGATCGGGCAGATCGCCAACCAGGCCTACAAGCAGGGCGGGGTCTCCTCGGACCTGGCCTTCATCCTGGGGCTGAGTGACTCCTCGCTGCCGGACGCCATGGGGCTGGCCAACCAGGCCCTGCGGATCCAGAACAGCCGCATCTCCTCGGTCTCCCAATCCAGATCCACCGAGGTCAACGCCGAGGTGCGCCTGGCCGCCGTCGAGGGCGAGATCCGGGACCTGCGGGCCGAGGCCGAGCAGGCGCTGCAGCGCGAGGAGCAGGCCCGCAACGAGGCCGCCGATGCCAAGCGGGAACTGGACCAGATGGTCTCCGCAACCTCCCGGCTGACAGACGAGCTGAAGGCCGAGCGCCCGAAAATACAGGCCCAGATCGACGCCAACCGTGCGGAGCAGGACCAGGTCAACGAGCAGATCGCCGAACGCCAGCGGGCGCTGACGGCGGAGGCCTCGAAGACCTCGGACCTGCAGGAGAAGCACCGTGAGGCCGTCGCCGAGGCCGAGCGCAAGCGGCGCGCCGCCGAGGAGGCGGCCCGCAAGGCCCGCGAGGCCGCAGCACAGGCGGACCGGGCGGCCGCCCGCAAGGCCCAACAGGCGTCGGAGCAGGCGAACCGGGAGGCCGAGGCCGCGGAGGAGCGGGCCAGCACGGCCCAGAAGGCCGCCAGCACCTCCAGCGGTTGGGGGCTGCAGTGGCCCCTGAACACCTACATCACCTCCGGCTTCGGATGGCGCCCGACGCCGTCCGGCACCTTCGACTACGGGGGCGCCGGCGGGTACGTGCACACCGGGATGGACTTCGGTGGAGGCTGTGGCCTGCCGATCCGGGCCGCGGCGGACGGCGAGGTCTGGAACGCCGACTGGGCTGTCTGGACCTCCGGCAACCGCGTGGTCGTCTCCCACGGGGTGGTCAACGGCCGCGCCCTGGCTACCAAGTACCACCACATGACCCGCTCCATCGTCTCCCCGGGCCAAGACGTGAAGCGCGGTCAGGTCATCGGCTACACGGGCACCACCGGAAACTCCACGGGCTGCCACCTGCACTTCGAGACCATCCTGGACGGCCGGGCCGTCAACCCGGCCGGCCTGCTCTAGGGGTTCTGGCCGGGGCCCTGGAGGGAGCGCCGTGCCGCCATGGACGGCGCGGGTAGACTGGTCAGTCCGTGTCACTGGACGGGAGAGGAGTCACCGTGGCCAAGAAGTCAGCCGGCAAGACCGGCAGCAAGAAGACGCCGGACGGCCGGCAGGTCATCGCGACCAACCGCAAGGCCCGGCACAACTACCTCATCCTGGACACCTATGAGGCCGGGATCTCCCTGATGGGCACCGAGGTCAAGTCCCTGCGGGAAGGTCACGCCTCTCTGGTTGAGGGCTTCGCGGTGTTCTACGGCGACGAACTCTTCCTGGAGCAGGTCTACATCCCGGAATACCTCAACGGCTCCTGGACCAACCACTCGGCCCGGCGCCGGCGGAAGCTGCTGCTGCACCGCCAGGAACTGACGAAGATCTCCCGCCAGATCGCTGAGGCCGGGCACACCATCGTCCCCCTGCAGCTGTACTTCCGGGATGGCCGCGTCAAGGTCGAGATCGCGGTGGCCCAGGGCAAGCGGGACTATGACAAGCGCCATGCGCTGAGGGAGAAGCAGGACAACCGTGAGGCCCAGCGGGCCATGCGGCTCCGCAACCGCGGCGCCGCCTGACCGGAGGGCCCGACCCGGCGGCCGGCCTGGTGGTCGGCCGGCGTGGAATACCCGGGGCGGCGCATGCGTTACACTGGACAGTCCGGGTCAGGTGGAGAGTCAGCGAAGCTCCGCAGGGACCGGATGATGGACGGTTGCTTGTCAACTGAATACGGGGATGATCGGTTTCGACGATGTGAGTCGCGACAGGGGAAGCGGGCCGAGGATGCAGAGTCATCTCGTCAACGCTCTCTGCAAACCAACAAGTGCCGAATCTAAGCGCACTGACTTCGCTCTCGCTGCCTGATCAGTGAACGAGTCCGTCAGCCCGGGGATGCTATCGCCCCGGATCCTGGCGTCAACTAGATAGCCACTGTCCACCGCCCTCGCCGGGGGTCGTGGTGGAGACATTAATCCGGCTGGGCCCGGGTTGGCTGCCTGTGTGTAGGACAGCCAGGGCCGAGTAACACCCAGTGCACACTGCGCCCGGAGAAGACCTGGCAACACTGCATCGGACGCGGGTTCAATTCCCGCCATCTCCACCATCCCACGGCGAAGGCCCCGGGACACCAGCGATGGTGTCCCGGGGCCTTCGCCCTGTCCGGGCCCCTTCCGCCGGGACTTTCCGAGGCTCAAGTCCGGGCAGTCAAGGTTCGGGATCGGCCAGGGTGCCGAGGTCGCCGGCGATTCTCGTCTGGATCTTAGGTGGCTGTACATCGTGTTCGGCTCCGCTATCTGTGCGGGGTCTGCGCAGGTCTTCAGCGAATCTGGGCGCCTCGTGCTGCCGGGTGCCCAACCAGACCAGCAGGTTCACGCGTTGGGGTCTCCCTGGCCCCGTCTGCCGCGTTGGCGGCTCGTGCTGCGGGCATGCGTGCGCGCCGGGTGCGTCTGTAGTCGGGCGTGGTGGTCAGCGGCGGTGGAGTAGGTCCGTCGGATTTCCTGCGGAGGGTTCACCGTTGTCGCCAGTAGAGGTTGCGTTGGGGTTGTCTTCGGGGGTCCAGGTAGGGGGCGGGGATGAACCACGGGTTGCCGGTTCTCATGTCGATGTCCCAGGCGCCGGAGTGCACGGCGTGGTGGTGGTGGACGCAGAGTAGTACCCCGTTCTGCACTGAGGTGGGTCCGCCGTGTTCCCAATGCTCTACGTGGTGTGCTTCGCACCATGGTGCGGGGATCCAGCAGCCGGGGGCGGTGCAGCCGCCGTC